>CAZDEF010000005.1:0-57673 GCA_964504385.1 uncultured Oscillospiraceae bacterium | reverse complement strand
TGGCCAAGGCTGTGGCGGGAGAGGCCAACGTGCCCTTCTTCTCCATTTCCGGCTCGGAATTTGTGGAGATGTTCGTGGGCATGGGCGCAGCCAAAGTGCGCGACCTGTTCAAACAGGCGGCGGAGAAAGCGCCCTGTATCGTGTTCATTGATGAGATCGACACCATCGGCAAAAAGCGCGACGGCGCAAATGGTTTGGGCGGCAACGATGAGCGCGAACAGACCCTGAACCAGCTGCTGACGGAAATGGACGGCTTCGACGGCGCGAAGGGCGTGGTGATCCTTGCTGCGACCAACCGTCCGGAAAGCCTGGATAAGGCGCTGCTGCGCCCAGGCCGCTTTGACCGCCGCATCCCGGTGGAACTGCCGGATCTGCAGGGCCGCGTAGCCATCCTTCAGGTGCATGCCAAGGACGTGAAGATGGACGCGAATGTGGACTTTGACACCATCGGCCGCGCCACCAGCGGTGCAAGCGGCGCGGAACTGGCCAACATCATCAACGAGGCCGCCCTGCGCGCCGTGCGCATGGGCCGCAGCTCCGTCACCCAGACCGATCTGGAGGAGAGCGTGGAAACGGTCATCGCCGGTTATCAGCGCAAAGGCGCTGTGATCAGCGAGAAGGAAAAGAAGATCATCGCCTACCACGAGATCGGCCATGCATTGGTGGCGGCCAAGCTGAAGGACGCCGCACCCGTGCACAAGATCACCATCATTCCGCGCACTTCCGGCGCACTGGGCTACACCATGCAGATCGAGGAAGAGGAGCGCGTGCTGATGAGCCGTGAGGATATGCTCAACCAGCTCACCGTCCTCACAGGCGGCCGCGCCGCTGAAGAAGTGGTGTTCCATTCCATCACCTCCGGCGCAAGCAACGATATTGAAAAGGCCACTTCCACTGCGCGCGCCATGATCACCCGCTACGGCATGAGCGAGCAGTTCGGCATGGTGGCGCTGGAAACGGTCAACAATCCCTACCTGAGCGCCGATACATCGCTGGTGTGCAGTCAGGATACTAGCGCCCGCGTAGACGCCGAGGTGCAGAAGCTGATCGACAATGCCCATGAAAAGGCCATTTCCATTCTGGAAGAAAACCATGTGCTGCTGGACAAGCTGGCGGCGCATCTGCTGGAGAAGGAAACCATCACCGGAGCGGAATTCATGGAGATCATGGAACGGGAAGAAGCATAGGGACAAGGCTTATCCCTAATCAAAGAAACCGATTGCAGAGCACAAATCCTGCAATCGGTTTCTTTGGTTGAATTATGGTTCGTTTACCAGGTAGCCTTGCTGGCTTTTTCTACAGCATTCTGATGATCAGGATCCACCTTGTCGCTGCCGTGGGTTTTGCTGTTCTTGAAGTGGATGCACAGATGACCGTTAAAATCATTGCTGCTGATGGTGGTGGTGCCGTGCGGCATGCCGTTCATGGAAGCGGCGTAGACATGATCCTTGTAGAGGATCAGAATGGCACGTCTGCGCCAGCTGAAGGAACCGCCGTAAATGCTCTTGATGGTGGCGGTGTCGTCATCCGTATAGGGTTCGGCGTCCATGTGATCGCCACCGGACCAGCGCACCATCTGGAAGGTCTTTCCGGTGGCAACATCCTTCACGGTAAAGCGGGCCTTCTTGGGAATGACCTTGCTCACGTTGTCGGCATACCAGTCCAGCACTTCGGTTTTGTATTTGGCGGAAGAAGACGTGCTGGCGGCGCTTTCGCCGAAAATGACGCGAATGGTGCTCTCGCCGGCAATGCCGTCTGCCTTCATGCCGCGCTTGGTCTGGAAGGCCTTCACGGCGGCTACGGTAGCCGTGCCGTAGCGGCCGTCAATGGCGCCGTCGTAATAGCCCAGATACTCCAGCGCCTGCTGGATCTTGACTACGTTAGTGCCGCTGTCGCCCTCTTCGCACTTGGCCGGAGCGGAACCGATGGCGGCGATGCTGTCCACCGTCTTATCCTTGGAAGAGGAAGAAGAACTTGAAGCAGAAGTGCTGCCGGGTTCCGGCTGGGTGGTGAGGGAAGTGGAGGAGCATTTGCCGAAAATGCTGGTAACGGTCGCCTTGCCGGCGTAACCGTCCGCCTCCAGATCGTGATCCTTCTGATACTTTTTCACGGCGGTAGCGGTGCCATCGCCATACTTGCCATCCAGCTTGCCGCTGTAATAGCCCAGAATATCCAGCGCCTTTTGCAGCTTGAGCACATCGCTGGTCTCATCGCCGATGCGCATGATGCCGGGGGCGGAGCCCAGCGCCTTGATTTGATCCGCGTTTTTGGAAGCAGCGGCGGAACCCTTGGTAATGTATTTCTTCATAATGTAGCCGGAGAAGGAACCGTAGCCCACCTTGTACCAGCTGCCGGAGGTGCCCAGAATGTTGACTTCTTCCCCCTCGGGCAGGGTCTGCAGCGCTTTGGATTCCTTGTCGGCCTCCTTGCGAAGCACGACCTTTGCGTTGGTGGTGCCGACGGACGTTTCTGCCGATGCGGCGGCGGGAAACGTGAATACGCTCATCATTATGGCCATGGTCATGATCAGGCACATCAGGCGTTTGGCAGCGGTTCGCATGGAAACGGTTGCATTCGTACAAACCATGTCGAAATTGACCTCCTTTTTTAGGATGATGGCAGTGCAAACAGAACTTGCCTTTGCTTGCATTTCTAATATATTACGAAAATATTAAAAAGTCAATACATCTGCAGGAAGCGTTACAGGTTTTGCGGCGGGTGGAGATGGAAAGGCAAACAGTTCTTTTCAGCAAAATCCCTGAAAGTATTGACGAAAAGCCAATTCATGGTTAAACTGTTATGGTGTTCACGGTTCATTCATATTTAGCTCATGAACCGGACACAGGACAGATCATAGGTTGAGGGGTAATATTTCGTATGAAGGAGATCAACGGTACCATAACGCTGGCGTTTGTCGAGGAGGATAACCGCCAGCGTGTGATCTTCCGCGTCATCCCGCTTTGCACCCGCGAGGGCGGCACTTTTCACGGCGGCGCGGAGGAATTTCCCGACGAGGGAAGCCTGCGCATCGTGCCGGATAAGCGCGAACAGAGCACGTTCAAGGAAAGAATGCGCGAAATTGGCGGGCTGTGTGTGGTGACGCTGGCCAGCGAAGGCAAAGAGCTGATGAAAGTGCGCCAGAACCGCAACTACGCGCCGGATCAGGGCGAGAAAAACCGCTTCGCTATTTATTCCGATGTGATTTGCGAATTCGCGCCGGGCGGCTGCATGGAAGTGGTGGAGGCCGGCAGCAGTGCCGACAATGCATTGACCGAAAAGGTGCTCATCCACAAGGACAAGATGCTCTACGGCCCCGTGGAAAAGGCTGCTGCTGCAGGAGCAGAACTGGCCAGCCTGAAGCCTTTCGGCAATGAGCGCTATTTGCTGCACACCATTGAAGCGCCGCAGATCAACGGCAGACACCAGATCTGCTGGGATCCGGAAGCCACGATCAACTGGCGGCAGCGGCGCAATTCGCTGCGCAAGCGTGAACGCAGCCCGGAGGAAAAGGAAGCGGTGCAGCAGCCAAAGGCTGAAGAAGACAGCCGCGAAAAGGCCGAGACCGCGCGCGTTGAAAAGCTGAAGAAGATGGATCCGCACTCCCGCCGCGTGGAGCGCTCTGCAGAGATCCTGCGCCAGCAGGAAGAGGAGAAGAAGCTGGCCGCCAAGCAGGAGAAGGCAGCCGCGCGCCGGCAGGAGAAGGAGAAGGAGAAGGCCCGCGCTGCAAAGCCGGAGCCCAAGCCGGTTGAAAAGCCGGTGGAAGCGCCTGCGACGCAGGAGAAGGAAGCCGAGGCGCTGCCCATCGGCACGCATCTGGAGATATTGGATAGCGCCCTGCCCTTCGAGCAGCAGATCTCGCGTCTTGCTCAGCCCCTGAGCGAGGGCGCCAACCGCCTCAGCAGCGATGCATCCGCCGCCGTGGAGGAGGAGATCCCCGAAACGGTTACTTCGCATTTTTCCGGTACGCCGTTGAACCGCAACGGTGGAAAACCCATCCGCAGCAAGACACGGCCGGAGAACGTCCACCATGTGGTGGAGCAGCAGCTTTCCGGGCAGCGCGATGAGGTGATGGGCTCTGCACTGGGCAGCAACGCTTACGGCATGGTGCTCAATCCCATCGAAAACCTGCGCAGCTGCGTGGAGTATGTGTGGCAGAATGCCGATATGCGCGAGCAGGCGCTGCACATGCTGATGGGCAATGAGGCGTTTGCTGCCGATATGGCCGACGCGCTGCGCCGAGGCGGCATGAAGCTGCAGGCTTCCGCAGCCGCGCAGGAGCAGCTGGCCGAGATCGAAGCCGACCGTCTGGATCTACTGATGCAGCTGGAAACGGCCCGCGAGAATAACCGCAAATGCCGCGAGGAGATCATTGCAAATGCCGCGCAGAAGAAGCGCGATGAAATCGAACGGCTGAAGAACGAGGTGAAGAACCTCGAAGCCACCCGCAAGAAGCTGGCTGAAGCGGCCAAGGCGCTCAGCGGCGACAATGCGCAGCGCACCACGGATTTCCTGTGCAAGCAGCTGACCTGCATGAGTGGCGCTGCGGAAAACCGTGTGATGATCTCGCCGGTGATCGGCCACGAATATACCCGCAAGGAGCTGGTGGAGCAGCTGCGCGTACACATGAATGCCAGCGGCTATAGCATCAGCGAGGATGAGGCCACCAGCCTGCTGATCGGTTTTGCCCTGTTCGATTCCATCTGCCTGTGCGGCCGTACCGTGCAGGATGCGCAGCACTATGCCAGCATCATGCTGGAGAGCTGCGGTCTGCAAAGCGTGTCCGCTGTTGTGAATCCGGACGCTTATGTGGAAATGGTGAGCCTGCTGGACGAGAATACCGACCGCACGCCTACTGTGACCATGCAGCTGCTGGGAACTGAAACCATGACCATTTACGGGCACAAGACCATCTATCTGGCTTCGGAAAGCATGCTGGGCACGATGGCAGATTCCATGCTGCCCATGCCGGTGATCCGGGTGCCGTCCATGCTGCGCCGCGCTTTTGGCCAGAGTGAGGAATGGAAGCCTGTGCAGCCGGCTTCGCTGAGCGCCTTCAGCAAGATCCGTGCCGATTCCCACCCCATGCTCAGCGAGGCTGAAAAGTGGTTTGGCGAATTGAAAAACGCGTTGAAGCAGGAAAACATTCAGGTGTCGGATACCGTGCTTGCGTCCATGCAGCGCTTCATGGAAGTGGCTTCGCGCAAGGTGCGCGGCGGCTTCCTGACCGCTGCGGACATGGCTGTGTGCCACTGGATCGTGCCGCTGCTGCTGTGGAAACACTGCGAGACCCGGCAGATGTCCGGTGTGGTGGCGGGGCTGCCTCGCGCCATGGAGCAGCTGGGCATCCGCTGATCTTTTTCAAGAAGTAAGGAGAAAACGCTATGTTGGAGTACAAGTTCGATACCCAGCTCCTCATTGAAGGCACCGGTTTGGATGAGGATGCGATCAACGATTACATCACCCAGAACATCAAGGGCGACTGTCTGCTGGCTGTGGGTGACGATGAACTGATCAAGATCCACTATCACACCAATGAGCCGTGGCAGGTGCTGGAATACTGTGCGACTCTGGGCGACATTCATGATATCGTGGTGGAGAACATGCAGCGCCAGTCCGATGGCTTGGGCGGCTAATGGATCCCCATCGAAAGGCATAAAGAACGGCTCCTTCCATTGTAGACAGTGGAAGGAGCCGTTCTTTTTCGGTCGTCGGAAAAGCTCGCTGCGCGATCTTTTCTGCCAAAGGAAGAGGCGTAAGGAGTATTTCCGCGCAGAGCGCAGAAACGCCCGACCACCCTTGGCTTAGTTGTATGCGCCAGCCATGGCCTGCGTAAGCTTTGCCATGGCGGCGGCTACATCGGAGGTGCTGGGGTTGGGGCCGTAGATGACATTTTCCAAGTTTTCGGCCGCGCTCTGCAAATTCCAGTAAGCGTTGGAGGCGGGGCTGATCGCAGCCATCAAGTCATAGGCGCTTTGCAGCAGCTGCTGCGCATCGGGGATGAGCGTGTTTTCCACCACGGGATCATCCGCCCATCCGCCCGCGGATTCACTGGTGTGCAGCACGCAGGGAGTGAGCGTGCTGGCGGTGCCCAGGTATTCCGTAATGACGGAGGCATACTGGCTGTCGTACGCATAGGCGCTGAGCGGGTGCCCGCTGGGAATGACGACAACGCCACTGGTGGCCGTGGAGGGACAGTAGGCTGTGGCGGGCATGCCGCTTTGCGTGCATACCGTCACGGACTGGTGCATCTGGCAGGAAACCGTGGGCACCGTTGGCTCGTACCAATAGTCGGTCACAACGCCGTAGCCCATGCTGTCGTTGTAGCAGGCCTCGGTGGCCAGCTGACCGCTGACGGCGCAGGTGGTAACGGTGACAAGGCCAAGGCTGGCAGAATCGCTTTCCATAATATCGCGGTCGCTCAAGCCCTTTGTTTTGTGGATTTCCGTCATGTAGCTCTTCCAGATAGGCAGCGCGCCGTTGCTGCCGGTGGCCTTGGAGGAGAGCGGCTTGTAATTATCGTGCCCCACCCAAATGGAGGAGACGTACCAGCCGGTCATGCCGCAAAAGGTGATGCCGCGCTGGTCGCTGTTGGTGCCGGTTTTGCCAGCTACGGTCTGACCGCTGATCTTGGCGCTGGTTGCCGTGCCGCTGGCCACAACGGTCTTCATCATATCCACGGCCATGTAGGCGGTGGAGGGACGGAACACCTGACGGCGTTCCTGCTGCGCGTGGCTGTCGTAGATCACATTTCCGCTGCTGTCAGAAATGCCGAGGAAGGAGATGGGCTCCTGATACACGCCGCCGTTGCCCAGCACCCCGAAGGCCACGGCCAGCTGCACCGGCGTGATGCCGCTGGAGCCCAGCGACAGGCCGAAGGGGGTGGCGTCGATGTTGTCGCGAGCCACGCCCATGCGCTGCAGGAAGTCCACAGAGCGATCCACGCCCACCATGTTCAGCAGCGTCTGCGCGGCGGATACGTTGTTGCTGCGGCGCATGGCGTTGCGCAGCGTTTCTGGGCCGGAATAGCCGCCGCTGTAGTTGGTGGGCCAGCTGTCCTTTCCGTCCGAACCCGTCCAGCCGGAAATGGGCAAAGGCATGTTGTAGACCACGCTGGCGGGCGAGTAACCCATTTCCAGCGCGGGCGCATATACGGAGATGGGCTTGATGGTAGAGCCGACGGGCATTTTCATGTCGGTGGCACGGTTGAGCGTCTTGCGCGCCGTGGGCGGCGTGCGGGAACCGACGATAGCCTTCAGCTCGCCCGTGCGGTAATCCAGCACCACGGCTGCGGCTTGGGGCTGGACGATCTCGGTATAGGTGCCGTCATAATTGAGCGTGCGGTAGACCTTGTCGCTGGGATCGCGCAAAGCGGGATAATCCTTCCAGCTTTCCAGCGTGTCCTCCACGATCTGCTGGATCTCGGTATCGATGGCCAGTGTGACATGGTAGCCGCCGGTGCGCAGCTCAGTCTCCATCTTGGCGCGGTTCTCGCTGGTGTTTTCCAAACCGTTGAGTTCGAGGAAGCAGTCTACGATATCGCTGACGGCGTATTCCACATAATGCGCATAGGGATACATGCCGTCGCCCTCTGTGGTGGAACTTTCCAGCACATGCGCGGTGTAGGGATCCAGCGCCGCTTGATATTCCTCCTGCGTGATGAATTCGTTTTCATACATACAGCGCAGCACATAATCGGTGCGGTTGTTGGTGATGGCGGCATAGTCGGTGGTTTCGGAGGTGCGGGTGTAGAAGTTGCGGCGCGGATTGTAGTAATACGGGTTGGAGGTCATGCCGGCCAGCATGGCGCATTCGCGCAGCGTGAGCGCTGCAGGATCCTTGCCGAAGTAGCCTTGACTGGCCACCTGCACGCCGTAATAGTTTTCACCCAGATAGATGGTGTTGAGATAATACTCCAAGATCTGCAGCTTGGTGTACCGGGTCTCCAGCTGCATGGCCAGCCATGCTTCCTGAATTTTGCGTTTATAGCTGAGCTCGTTGGAAAGCACGGTGTTTTTGATCAGCTGCTGGGTAATGGTGGAGCCGCCCTGCTGGGAGCCGGACACAAAGTTCTGCACAAAGGAACCGATGATGCGCTTCACGTCGATGCCGTTGTGAGTGTAGAAACGCGCATCCTCCACGGCTACAAAGGCGTTGCGCAGGTTTTCGGGCATGAGCGAAATGTTGATCATGATGCGGTTCTCGGTGCCCTTGTAGTCCGTGATGACTTTGCCCTGCGAATCATACAGGAAGGAGGTTTTGTCCTGATCATCCAGCAGAGCCAAGTCCAGCGTGGGCGCGGTTTCCATGTATCCCTTTGCGATGCCCAGCACCGCGCCGCCCAGCGCCAGCCCGCACAGGATGACCAGCAGCGCTAGCAGACGCACGGCGTTCACCAGCACCGACACCAAAAAATTGGGCTTGCGCAGCCGGGGCTTGAAGATGGTGTGCTTTTTGGGCGCATCCTCCTGCAGCAGCTCTTGCGGTTCGTATTCGTAAAAATCGTTCGGCTGATGGTTCAACAGTGTTTCCTCCTTGATAAGGGTGAAATCCATTCGTATTATACCATAGAAGCAACGGGCATGCCATAGCGGGTGCTGTAACAATCTGCGGCGGCATACACCTATATGAAACGGAGGTGGAGGCCAAATGGCTGCAAGACGGGGCGGCTGTCTGCGCCGCGCGCTGCTGGCCCTGCTGGCTGTGACGGCGGGACTGCTGGCGGTGGAGAACAATCTGAGCCAGACACTGCTGGACATGGCCTATGCGCAGGCGTATTCCGTGGCGGTGGAAACGCTCAACCGCGCAGTGAAGGACGTGACGCAGGGCGGTGTGGGATATGAAGAACTGATCGAAACAAGGCTGGACACGGAGGGACATGTAGCCATGCTGCGCGCCAACACCATGCGCATGAACGAGATCGCTGCTCAAACAGCGCTGATGGCCGAGGAGAAGCTGAACAGTATTCAGAACCAGTTTGTCGAGATCCCGCTGGGGGCTGGGTTGGGAGTGCGCTTCCTATCCGGCTACGGCCCGCGGCTGAGCGTGCAGATCGTGCCGGTGGGGGCGGTGCACACCAGTTTTGACACCGAGCTGGAAACCGCCGGCATCAACCAGACGCGGCACAAGATCTTTCTCAAGCTGAGGGCAACGGTCAGCCTGATCATTCCCACCGGTTCGCAGATGGTAGAGGTGGAAAGCACCATTCCCATTGCGGAGAGCATCATTGTGGGCGAGGTGCCGGAGAGCTTCGTGGATGTGAGCGACCCGGACGACATGCTGGAGTTTGCACCTTGACAGACGTTAAAAAACTGTGACGCAACTTTTCGGTAAATGCGGATGTATGCTTGACATGTTTACACTTTTGTAATAAAATATCATAGACAAGGCATATCAATGCTGAAAAAGTGGAATGATCCACCACAGCCTCGGGAATCCTACCCGCGTGCTGTGTACATCCCCAAAACCATCGGCGTGCCGAAGGGAGGAAGGGCGGCGAAGCTGCCCGACATACATGATGAAACGCAAAGGATTCGTTCTTGCTCTGGTGCTGGCTGCCATTGTGCTGCTGGCCGGCTTTGCCGCGGCTGAAACCAAGGATCCCATCGTTACCAGCATGGAGCTTACCCCCAGCAAGCTCACCGGCCCCGGCAAGGTCAATGTGACCATCACCGTGTCCAATTCCGGCAACGAAGATCTGAAGGATCCCGTCGTGCTGTACGATCCCGCCGCACAGGTGGTATCGGATTTTGGCGACGGCGGATCGGTCATGCTCAAGGCGGGCGAGAGCAAGACGTGGAAGGGTACCTATGATGTGAATCAGCGCACGCTGGATAACGGAGTGGTGACCTATTTTGTCAAATACACCCTGTACAACGACAGCGGCAAAGCTGTGGAGCAGAGCCAGTCCATTCGCGCCAAGGTGGAGCTGCAGACGGCGGAGGCCGATATTGATGTGAAGCGCACCATCAGCCCCACCATCGTCCGCGAGGGGCAGGAGATCGTGGTGCGCTACGAGATCATGAACACCGGCACCGTCAACCTGCTGGACGTGACCATTGAAGAAACCAAGGACGTTTACAGCAAAAAGCAGACCATTCCCCAGCTGAAGCCCGGTCAGACTGCTGAGATCAAGTACCCGGTCACCATGGGCAAGAAGGATCTCGTCAGCGGCGCGACCATCACCTATAAGTCCGAAACGGACGGCAAGACGCAGACCTACACGGTCGAAAAACAGACCATCACCTTTGGCGAGCCTGCACTGGAGGCCGAGCTGAGCGCCAGCGCGAAGGGCGTTGTGCAGAACGGCGCGCTCACCCTGACGCTGAAGCTCAAGAATACCGGCAGCGTGGACTACAGCGATATCCGTGTGACGGATGCAGCGCTGGGCGATGTGTTCACCAATCAGGAGCTCAAGGCTGGCAAAACACTGGAACTGAACAAGGAGATCACGGTCCCGGAAAGCACGGAATACCAGTTTACAGTAAACGCGACTGATGCGACCGGCAGCGAGACCGCCATCTCCACCAATGCGCTGTCCATCACTGCTGTCAGCCCTGAGGATGCGTTGGAGCTGACCGTTGTGGCCACGCCCGATCGTACCGTGGTGTATGAACAGCCCGGGCATGTGCGCTTTACGCTGACCATTACCAACAACAGCCGAGTGGAAGCCAAGGATGTGCAGGTTGCTCATGGCGACACCAAGCTGTACACCTACACCAGCATTCCTGCCGGTGAAAGTCGCACCCTCTCCCGCGATTTTGCGCTGTCCATGCAGGGAAAATATCGCTTTACCGTGACCGCGACCGATCCGCTGGAAAGCACCGTGAGTTTTGACAGCAACGAGACGCAGATCGCCTTCTCCATGCCCACGCGCGCGCCTGCTACGCCCACGCCTGTTCCTGTGCCCACGGCGGAGCCGACCTTTGCAGCCGCTACCATTCCGCCGATCACAAGCGCTGCCATTGGCGCAGTGCCGAAGATGGTGCAGCGGATCCTGCTGCCGGTGCTGATCGTGCTGGGAGTGTTAATCGTGGCGGCCGGTGTGCTGCTGCTGATCGCCACCAAGCGCCGTCACGACCAGAAAAAGGCCTCCGAGGCGGCTGTGGATCAGCTGGAACGCGCCAAACGCCGCGATTATATAACCCCTGCGGAGGAGCAGGAGCCTGAATCTGGAGAAACCGCGGAAGCCGATGCCAATGCGCCGGAAGATGTGCTCATTGACAGCACGGCGCTGGACGGCATGGATGACGAGGAATACGAGCTTCCGCACATGAAATATGCGCGCAGCGCTATCCCGGCTCAGCCTGTTGAGCAGCCGGAAGAGGCGGACGATCAGCCGGAGGATGCCGAGCAGCCTTACGACGATTCCGCCTACATCAGCGATTATGGCGATGCATATGACGGATACGATACCGAATATGACGACGGTTACTACGCTGGAGATGAAGACGCCCAGTGGGATGAAAACGAGGATCCTTCTGTTTACGAAGAAGACGAACCGCAGCCCGAGGACAACGGTTCGGCAGCAGCCTACGACGACAGCCTCTTCCGCAGGCCGCAGCAGGATGCCGATGGATCCCGCGCCGCTTCCCACCGCTCCCGTCGCTTGCGCGGCAGAGGGCTGAACACCTGATTACTTTAGAAAAGAAGTGCCTGTTGCAGATGAAAACTGCAACAGGCACTTCTTGATCTTGTTTATTAAGGGGTTACCGAATGATCCGTTCCGATAATGCCGCTCCATTTCATCCATTCGGTAAGCATCAGCAGTGTAAGGTTTTGTCCGTAGCCTGTCGGTCGCAACGGTATACGACGGTAATCATCTAGATTACAGGAAATCATCGTGCCGTAGGAAACGCTTCTCAGCAGACCATCAGTACCGATTTGCTTGATCACGGCCTGTGCAGCTTTCTGAGCAGCAACAGACATCTCTTTGGGCAGATAACCGCGACGTACACCTCGCAGCAAACCATAAGCAAAGCCAGCAGAACCGGAAGTCTCCAGATAAGAAGATGGATCATTCAGCAGCGTATGCCAAAGACCGGATGAATCTTGCAGGGTGCATAGTGCTTCTGCCGGGGCACGGTAGGCATCCAGAATGAAAGAGCGAATAGAACCTTCCAGCACCATGAGAGATTCCAGTTCTGCAGCAGCAATGGTAAACCAGCAGTTTCCACGAGCCCACAAGGCTCCGGCAAAATGGTCGCTACGCAGGAAAGACCAACCGTGATACCATAGTCCCGTTTTTTCGATCCTGCAAATAATGAATGTGCAAAAGAAACTGGTGGAGGGCTTTCTCAGCAAAGCGTCTATCGTTGGTGACAGACGTGAGTTTTGCCAGAAACAATGCAGTCATGAATATGGTATCCGCCCACAATTGCTGCTCGTTTAGGGCATCGATTGTCAGATGCTGAGCCCCCCATAGCAGTACGCGGCATCTCCGAAAGAATCCATTCACAACACGCATCCAGATAGTCTTGTCGCCCGCTTTCTTCATAAAGACAGCACAGGGTAAGCAATGGGCATACGGTATTGACATTACGAATCTGTTCATGCTTCAAATGACGGTCAAACCAGTCTGTCAGATAATCCAATACACGCTGATCGTCAGTATGACGGTAAAACTGGTATATGCCGTAAAGAGCGACCCATTGTGACCAATCCCAGATATCCATGTTGAGTAGAATGTTGTTATCCGTTATGTCTGAACACATGATCTGATCTAGAATTCTTCTACAAAGCGCCTCCATAATAAGGCTCCTCCAGACTTTCTCCTATCAAGACCGGAGAATATTTGCATAAAAAGTATCAAATTAGGTCTGTTGTTTCGAATGCGAATCCGTTACAATTGTCTTGTAGAAAGAATCACCCTTGCTTGGGCCGATTCAGAGCAATATATTGACGTGGACTGATCCCAACTTTCTGACGGAACTGGCGGCTGAAATGAGAGAAATTGCCGTAGCCAACCTGCTCACATGTCTGCTCAACGGATAACCCTTGGATAAGTAGCTCCTTCGCCTTTGTCATGCGCAGATTCGCTACATATTCCATGGGCGAAACACCGCAAACTTGCTTGAAGAGCCGACAGAGGTAGTGCGTGGACAGAAAAACCGTTTGTGCCAGATCACTCAAGGTAATTGGTTCGGTGTAATGCTCTGCAACGTAATGAATGACGGTGTTGACTACGCGAAAACTCGGTCCGGGTTGCAGCCCGGAAAGATGATTGTGCTCGCGATAGAAACGATTTGCGTGAACCAGAATCTGGCAAAGCAGAAAACGCTTGAGCAGATCATCGCCAAACATCGGCTTTTCATGGGATTGGACTTCGTCCAACTGGCAAAACAGAGGAAGGAGTATCTGAACCTGCTCGTCGGTCAGTGGCAGAATCGGCGCTGTTGACACCGGCCTGCGGTAAAAGCATTCCAGTAGATTGGTTTGCTCGGTTGAAAAAGCGTCTACCTGTTCTGGTACGAGGTACAGTACATAACGGTCGTAATCTATGCCTGCTTTGGTGAGCATTCGGTGTAAGTCACCGGTTGTAAACATTAGCAATGTGTTCTTTTGCACAGGGAAGATCTCGCGATCAAGCTGCACACTGGCGCAGTCGGAAAGGACGAGCAAAAGTTCAAACACTTCATGAACGTGCAAAACGCCTTTGAAACCGCCTTTGCTCTTGGTGATTTGGCGATAAATCGAAAGATCGTAGGGAATATTCTCGAGGAACAACTGGTTCTGGTTAGTACGATCCATGCATTTTTCCTCCCTTATGCTCATTATAGCATAATTCTAATACCGAGCGATATGCAATTATTGACTAGGAGATGACGAATACGGAACAAAAAACGCAAAGTCCAGAAATGACGACGTATATCCAGATGCTCTTAAGTGCACAGGATGCTCAATCTTTTGCACAGGCGTTACGCGTATATATTCTTATTCGATTAAAGCTGCCGGAGAAAACCCGCGAGGCATCGCTATATGGTTTGATGGTATATAGTGTAAAACTGCGTGTGCCTGGAATCGATGCAAAAAGGTTGGAAGAAAGACTGGCAACAACCGACTGTCACCAAACTAGCTATGTGGTCAGTAAAAAGAATCTGCTAATGATGGAAATTGAGAAGATGATCGGTGTGCATTTGACACCTGAAACGCTTGATCATATCGAAACGACAGATGATTATGCTGCGGCACTTTGGGAGGCGAAAACGTGTGAACGAACTTGATCTGCGAAAGGATTTTCCGTTTTTTCTTCAAAAGAATGCTCCTATCTATCTGGATAGTGCGGCAACAGCACAGAAGCCCAAGGCTGTTATCGAAAGGGTTGCGTCGTTTTATGCCAGTGAAAACGCCAATATCCATCGTGGCGATTATCCTTTAGCTGCTGCTGCTACATGTGCTTATGAGCAGGCGAGAGCGGATATAGCAACGTTCATTGGCGCGAAGCCATCGCAGATTGCCTTTACGCACGGTGCAACTGACGCGCTTAATCAGGCAGCGTCGATGTTAGCGCCACAAATTCGTTCTGGTAGCCAGGTGGTGGTTACAGCGCTGGAGCACAACTCTGCGTTGCTGCCATTTATGCGAATCTGTGAAAAAAACGGTGCAATACTGAAGATTATACCAATTGCCGAAAATGGTGTACCGAGACTGGAAATGCTCGATGAGTTTACTGAACGGCATACTGCTGCTGCAGTCATCACTGCGGGTGCATCCGCTACGGGATGGCGTACACCTTTGCACGCGATCCTTCCGCTTTTGTCTAAAAGGGGCATTCTTGTTGTGCTTGATGCCTCTCAGCGCATTCTCCATGAAAGAATAGATTTTATGACACTGCCATGCGATTTTCTCTGCTTTTCCGGCCATAAACTCTATGGCCCAATGGGGATTGGAGTGCTGGCAATGAAAGAAAAATGGCTGCAGATGGCTCCGGCCCGCGTAGGAGGCGGTACCGTACGAGATGTACGGGAAGATGGATTTATCCTGGAACAGGGAATAGAAGCCTTTGAGGCAGGAACCCCCTCCGTTGCTCAGGCCCTTGGCTTGCAAAGCGCAGTGAACTATCTGTTAGGGCATGATATGAGAGCGCTCTTTGCCCATGAAGCGAGCTTGACCAAACAGCTGATAAATGGTCTTTCGGATATTCCGGGTGTGCGTGTTGTACCTGCAGGTGAAGACAGACTACCAATTGCAGCGTTTGTTGCAGATGCGCTGCATCCAGTGGATATGGCACATCTACTGGCTGCACGCGGAATTGCTTTGCGTTGCGGACGACATTGTGCGCATATTGCACATCGGCAGCTCGGACTTGAAGCAACACTGCGCGCTTCTATCGGCATATATACAACTGAAGAGGATATCAACGCATTGCTTAACGCTGTAGAGCAAATTCAGCAAAAATGGAGGAGACGCCATGGAAGCCAAAAAGCTTGAAAGTATTCCATGTATAAGCGAATTTCTTGAGTTGGACAACGAGTTGGATCGCTTTGATTATGCTGCGGATCTTGCGCTTCTTTCCCCAGAATTGGCGGAAGGGGAATGCACTGAGGAAAACCGCGTGCTTAGCTGTGATTCTGGACTGTACTACCGAATGACAGCACGAAATGGTCATGTTGATTTGGTTGTGCAGAGCGCTTCGCTGCTGGTAAAGGGCTTGGGTGTCATGCTCGCTGGCGTATTGGCAGCTTATCCTGCAGAGGAGTTTGCTACACAAACTGCAGGATTGGCCGATTTGCTATATCAGCGCGGTGTTATTGCATTGGAACGAAAAAAAGGACTTGCTGAGCTGGAAGTATATGTAACAGATTTTGCTGCGAGATGTCAATAATCGCGAAGTTTAGGTTCCATTCGGAAAAGACATTTCCAGCACTTTGGTGATATGATTTTTAACATAGAAACAATTGAAGCTGACAGCAGCACCATGCAACTGTCAAGAGATGCAGAAAGGACGTACATGTTCCGTGAAACGTGCTATTGATGTACAGATCAACCTGAAGCCGATTTTCAGCAATGTGGTTCATACATCTGTGTGGGAAGGGCCATGCCGTGTAGGCACGCCGGAGGAGCTTTCTCCAGAATATGAAAGCCGTGTTGGACGCGAACAGTGCCGTATATGGGGGGCGCAGCTTCGGGAAAACTTGGGCAAATACTGCAAAGTGATGGACCCGGCATATATCGAGTATCCGGAAAGTTTCTATGTTAGTGATGAAAGTTACGAAGCATTGCTTCCTGATTTGCATGAAGTAGATATTTTTTTGATTTCATATCGTCTGCCAGGGCTTGAACGGTTGGGAAAGCCTATCTCCATGATTAATAACGGTCCTGCACCGGTCGACTTGGGTGCATTCTACAAGTCGATTGGTAAAGAGTTCTACTTTGCTCATGACTATGAGGAATACGGTGAGATCCTTCATCTGTTGCAAGTGCGCAAGGCTATTCGTAGTACGAAGCTATTGGTACTTACTGCATGCGAACAGTTCCCTGTTTCTGTTAATTCAAGCAATCCTGATATTTTTGGATTGAATTTGCGCTATGGTATGCGCAGTGCGCGCCGTTCCATCAAGGATGTTTTCGATTACATGAAACGACTTGACTGTGAACAGAAAATTAGCATCAAGGCAGATACTTTGATGGAAAACGCTGGTAGAGCAGATATCACAAAGGAATGGATTTCCAGTGATCTGCGCTATCTTGAAGCAGTGAAAATGATGATGGAGGAACTTGGCTGCAATGCATTTACCACGGCCTGCAAGGAGCTCTGCGCCTCGCGTTTGCCTATGCAGCATAAGTGCACCCCCTGTTTGACACATAGTCTGTTGAAGGATTCTGGTATTCCATGCGCTTGCGAAGAAGATCTAAACGTTTTTATGGCGATTATGGTCTTTATGTACCTGACGCGTAAATCGGTTTTTATGGGCAATCCGTCACTGGTACATAAGCATCGCAGACCGATTGAAGACCTTGGTATGTCATGTCTCTTGGCTGGTCCGCCTGAAGGTTTTGAGGAGGATGTGCTGGAAATCCGCCATGCCGTACCTTCCCTCAAGCTGGAAGGCTTCGACAAACCGGATATGCCCTATGATATCGGTCACTTTACGCTGGAAGGATGGGGCGCAAAGATACAGGTCAATTTGGCGGATGCAAGCACTAAGACCGTTACTATCGGTCGTTTCAGCCGCGATGGAAAGAAGCTTATGGTTACACGCGGTGAGATACTTGGCTGTGCGTTACGGGATATCGAATGTAGCCCGGCAGTTTATTACCGCGTGGAGGGCGGAGCAAGGGAATTCCGTCATGCTTTGGCAGAAGGCGGCTATGGTCATCATCTTGCTGTTGTTTATGGAGACTACGTCAGTCAGCTCATAGAACTGGGCAAGATCGTGGGCTTCACCGTCGAACATCATTGCTGATCGCCGCTTTGATTCCGTTTTCACAGCGGGTACGCCTGCTGTAAATAGAATAATCTCAAGGAGGAAAAATGTCATGAAGAAACTCGTTGCTCTGCTTCTTGCACTGACCATGCTGCTGTCCGTAGCTTATGCGGAGGCCACAACGCTGAACGTTGCTTGGTGGGGCGGTCAAGGCCGCAATGCCAACTTCGAAGCTGCGCTGGATCTGTATGAGACGGCTAATGGCGTCACAATTGAAACCCAAACCAATGGCTTCTCCGATCATGTTACCAGCATGTCCACAGCTGGCGCCAGCGGCGATTTGCCGGAAATGTTCATGCTACAGTCTTCTTATATGGGCAACTTCATTGAAGGCGAAATGCTCGTTGATCTGTATCCCTATGTGGAGAGCGGCGCACTGGATCTGAGCAAGGTGCCGGAAGGCGTCATTTCCACCGGTGTGATGAACGGCAAACTCTATGGCATCTGTGCTGGCGTAAATGCGCCTGCGTTGGTCTACAACAAGACTCTGATGGATCAGTACGGCATTGAGATCAAAGATGGTATGACCATTGATGAATTCTGTGCCAAATCCGCTGAAATCTTCGAAAAGACTGGCGTGAAGACTGCGGTCACCAACGAGACCACCATGGTGGAATACATTGCCCGTGGTTTTGGTCATCGTATGTATGAAAATGGTGTGCTGGGTGTTGATTCTGCCGAAGACCTCAAACCTTATTTTGCCATGGTCGAGCGCGGCCTAAAAGAAGGGTGGCTCATTGATTACAGCATCGTTGCCAATGCAACAGACGTGGCTGAGCAGCCGCTGGTTACCGGTGCAGAACCGGAATTCTCTTCTTGGTGCGCGTTCTACTATTCCAATCAAGTGGAATCTCTTCAGAATGCTGCCCCTGAAGGCGTCGAACTTGCGATTACTACCTGGCCGACGGATCATCTGGCTGAATCCAACTATCTGCGTCAAGCCATGTGCTGGTGTATCTCTGCCCAGAGTGAGCATATTGACGAGGCTATCGCGTTGCTGAACTGGTGGACGAACTCCGTAGAAGCACAGAACTGCGTTGCCGGCGAACCCGGTGTACCTGCTAACAGTGAAGTAGCTACCGCCATTACCCCTATCCT
This sequence comes from uncultured Oscillospiraceae bacterium, assembly GCA_964504385.1. Lineage (GTDB taxonomy): Bacteria > Bacillota > Clostridia > Christensenellales > Aristaeellaceae > Limiplasma. The sequence goes on along the minus strand of CAZDEF010000005.1, from coordinate 39,152 downwards.
CTCTGTTGCTTCTCAGAAGGCTTTCAACTATGTTACCGATGTGGTCACTCCGGCTTGTTCCCCGGCGAATGCTCCTGCCTCTGCCGGCTTCAGCGAGGTGGATGTGCTGATTAAGGAGCTGAATGAGATGGTTTGCAGTGGACTGATGACAGCAGACGATGCAGCCGCTCAGCTTTTCGCAGAAGGTACTGCGATCATGGAAGCCGCTAACTGATGGACTTCAGTGCGGACCATGCCTGACTGACATCTCCAACAGCAGCATGGGAGTTGGCTCCTATGCTGCTGTTTCCTTTCTATATTGAATGCGCTAGTTAGGAAGTGACCCACAGTGAAGCAAAGTATCGATATTCCGCAGGAGAAAGGTGAAAAATTCTGGCATCGTGAGAAGGTTGTGGGACTGATCTTCTGTTTGCCTTTTATCTTGGGCTTTCTCTGCTTTTTTATCATCCCAATGGCAAATTCGTTGTACTATTCCTTTTGTGAGTATAAAATAACGAAACCCCCACAGTGGATAGGGGCGGATAACTACATTCGCCTTTTCAGTGATGCAAAGTTTTTGAAATCCCTTACGGTCACGCTGCGCTATGCGGTAATTTCTGTGCCGCTGAAGCTGGTGTTTGCGCTGATCGTTGCGGTATTGCTGCTACGCAATACGAAGATTACGCCGTTTTATCGTGCAGTGTACTATCTTCCCTCTATTATGGGTGCTAGTGTGGCAGTATCCATTTTGTGGAAACGTATGTTTGCGCTGGATGGCCTCATCAATCAGCTTTTGGGTACAAAGGTGGCATGGTTGGGCAAGCCGAACACTGCTATGGCGGTGCTGATTGTTCTGGCGGTTTGGCAATTTGGCTCTTCAATGCTGATTTTCATTGCTTCTATGAAGCAAATCCCACAGACGCTTTATGAAGCTGCCGAAATCGATGGAGCCAACAAGCCGCAGGTATTCTTCTGCATTACGCTGCCTCTGTTGTCGTCCACTATCTTTTTCAATCTGGTGATGCAGACCATAAACGGTTTGCTGGTGTTTGCACAGGGGCAGATCATCACCGAGGGGAAACCGCTCAATTCCACGCTGTTCTATGTGCTGTATATGTATCAACAGGCCTTTGACTTCTATAAGGTGGGCTATGCTGCGGCTCTTGGTTGGGTATTGATTGCGATTGTTGGCGTGTTTACGGCACTACTTTTTGCAACCAAGCGTTTTTGGGTGTACGAGGGAGGATATTGAGTGTGAGTAAGAAAAAGCGTACACTGCTTGGAAATATCATCTATCACTTGTGTGTCATGGCACTGGCGTTGGTGATGATTTATCCTCTTGTATGGATGGTGATGAGCTCCTTTAAACCAACCAACACCATCATCAATACAGCCGATCAGCTTATCCCTAGCGTATTCACGCTGGACAATTACTACAATGGTTGGCAAGGCTTCTCAAACACATCATTCTTCTATTTTTTTAAGAATACCATCACCGTTGTTGGGCTGGCGACCATCGGGGTGCTGATCACCACCCCAATGGTGGCTTATGGATTGGCTCGTCTGCATTTTCCGGCGCGTAATCTGCTGTTTGTCATTGTGTTGGGTACTATGATGATGCCGGAACAAATCCTGATGATTCCGCAGTATTTGTGGTACAATCAACTCAACTGGATTAACACATATTATCCACTGGTTGTACCTCATTTTTTCGCGGTATCCGGTTTCTTTGTGTATCTGATGATGAACTTTATTAACGGGATTCCGCGTGATTTGGATGAAGCTGCTAAGATTGATGGTTGCTCCTACTACACAATCTACACGCGGATTATTCTTCCACTACTGACGCCTCCTATGGCGACGGTTGCCATCTTTTCATTCCTCAACCGTTGGAATGATTATATGGGCCCGTTGCTTTATATCCGCCGCACCAAAAACTACACGATCAGTCTTGCACTGAAATTGTTTTGCGACGCAACATCCAGCAGCGATTACGGAGCACTGTTTGCGATGAGCACATTGTCGCTTTTCCCAATCTTCCTCATTTTCGTTTCCATGCAGAAATACCTGACACAGGGTGTTGTAACTTCCGGTCTGAAGGGCTGATTTTCTTTTGTAGAAGTGGAGGATACAATGAATTCTGAGCAGCGCAATCAACTGTTGCTGGTGCTTTCCGCACTCCAGCACGATTTCTATCATCCACTTGAAGAAATTTGTTTTTGCGGTTTTCGGGCGGAGCAAACTCTTACGCTTGAAGAAGCTACAAGGCATTCCAAACACCCCATGCCAATGGGGACAACTGTGGCAAGACCGTGGGAATATGCATGGCTGTTTGCTGATTTCGTCCTGCCAGAAGCAGCGTGCGGAGAACGCATTGTACTGAATCTCAACCCGGGTGGAGAAAGCACGTTATTTGTAAATGGACATGCGTTTGGAACGCACCGTGCAGAATGGGTGGCAGTTGAGCACCACTATTTGGTGGATCAGACGATAGCAATGTGTGCACAAGGTGGGGAATCTGTGCAGCTTGCCATGGAAGTGTATGGCGGTACACCGTTGCCGATGGCACCGCTCGGCCGCTGCGCCACAGGCCCTGTGTTTCCAGAAGAAGGCGTGCGCATGCAGTTGCCGCCGTTGGCAGTAGTGGGTGAGAATAGCTTTGGCATTTGGAATGAGGAGGCTTATCAGCTTTGGCTTGATATGCAGATGCTCGTGGATATCCATGATACGCAATCGGAAGATTCTTTTCTTCGCGAGCAAATCAGCAATGTGTTTGGAGAACTGTTGAATTGGCTGGATATGGAGCAGGCTCTGTCTGAACGCCGCATGGCTTATGTTGAAGCACGCAGGAGACTTCGCCCTTTGATGCAAGCTGAAAATGGTACATTTGCACCTGCTATGGCGGTGATGGGAAACTCGCATTTGGATGTCGCATGGTTGTGGCCAATTGCGGAAACCGAACGAAAGACAATACGCACATTTGCACAGCAACTGCGCTTGTTGCGCGAATATCCAGAGGCACGCTATCTGCAGAGTCAGTGTGTGCTGTATGAGATGTGCCGTATGAGAGATCCGGAGCTTTTTGAGGAGATCAAAGCAGCGATCCGTTCCAATCAGTGGATTGCGGATGGTGCTATGTGGGTGGAACCGGATACGAATTTGGCGGGTGGCGAGTCGCTGATTCGTCAGTTCCTTTATGGTATGCGCTATTTTAAGGAAGAACTGGGTGCGGAAAGCCATATTGCATGGCTGCCAGATTCGTTCGGTTATAGTGCTGTACTGCCACAAATTGTGAAGGGCTTCGGTTTGGAAGGATTGACGACGCAGAAGATTTTTTGGACTTATAACGATGCAGAAAAATTCCCGTATCATGCTTTTAGCTGGAAGGGTATGGATGGCAGTGAGATTCCCTGTTATCTTCATATGCAATATGAGTCCTTCGTAGACGCAAAGACACTGAACCGACGTTGGCATGAGCGCCTTTCAAAGGATGGCTCCGGTATGTTTTATTTGCCTTTTGGCTATGGAGATGGCGGCGGTGGTCCGACTCGCGACGATTTGGAACAGATCCGTCGGCAGAAGAATCTTCAGGGCACACCTAAACTGCACTATGAATCGCCGTCAAGTTTTATTGCACAGCGTAAGCAGATGGGGTTGCCTGTTTATTGCGGAGAATTGTATTTTCAGTGCCACCGTGGTACATATACCTCCCAAGCCGCTATCAAGGCATGGAACCGCAAGAGCGAGCAACTTTTGCGCGTGCTGGAGCTGTGGTGTGCAGCGGCAAGCATTGAAGTACATACTACTTATCCGAGTCGCGAAATAGAAGCACTTTGGAAGGAGGCGTTGCTGAATCAGTTCCACGACATTCTGCCTGGCAGCTGCATTGGTCAGGTTTATGTGGAGGCAAATGCACGCTTTCGTCACCTTCTGCAGCAGGCGGATGACCTGACAAAAGAAGCCCTGAACAGTATGAAGGCGGGTGACTGCGGCGTTACGCTCTATCATGCCCAGTCCACCGAGCGCATGCAAGTGGTTCCATTGGATGGGCGCTTTGCCCATGGCGCTGTGACCTATGAGGGGCAGCAGATTCCTTGCGTTCCATATGGTGAAGGCGCTCTGGCATTGGTAATGCTGCCAGCATTAGGACGCGTATCTTTGAAGCCAGCTGAAAATGCACTTGATGTGCCTCGTTCATTTGCGGAGCCTACAGGAAAAGGTTGGCGATTGAGCAATTGCTTCATGGATGCTGTGTTGAATGAACGTGGTGAGCTTGTCTCTGTTGTGGATCGGAGAACAGGGAGACAGCGGATTGGCGGTGCATCGAATTGTCTGCACATGTACCGCGATGTGCCGCGCGCTTATGATGCATGGGACATCGACAGTCAAGTGTTCTTACGCGAGTGTATGTCAGAAATGGAAGCAACCAGCGAATTGATTGTTCCTGACGGACTGCGTGCTGCAGTGCGCTTCACACTTAAATGGCTGCATTCAACGTTTCTTTTGACAGTGTCTGTTGATGCGAACGCCAATCGCATTGATTTTGCTGTTGAGGCAGACTGGCATGAGCGTCATAAGCTGCTTAAGGTTTCCTTTGATACAGGGATCGATGCTCCGGAAGCAGCTAATCAGATACAATTTGGTTATATCAAACGCCCCACGCATCGTTCCAGAACATTTGACGCAGATCGCTTCGAAGTGTGCAATCATGCTTTTACTGCGCAGTATGACGCCACGCACGGCTGCGCCGTGCTCAATGATTGCAAATACGGCATAAGCATGGAGGGTTCTGTTCTGTCGCTGTCGCTGCTTCGTGGTGCGACCAGCCCGGATGAAGCAGCCGATCAAGGGCAACACGCATTTTGTTACGCTGTATACTTCTGGGATGGTGCGTTTGAGGAATCAGACGTTGTATCCGAAGCAGGCGCGCTGAACGTTCCTATTTTTACGGCCGATGGTTTTGCGCCTCGCCAATCTTTGCTGACCTGCGAAGATGACCGTGTGGTCATAGATACGGTCAAGCTTGCTGAGGATGGGTCTGGTGATGTTATTGTACGTTTGTACGAGAGCATGGACGGGCAGCGCACAACGCGCATAGGCTTGCCGAAAGGAACGACGGAAATATGGCGCTGTTCGCTTGATGAAGAGAAACAGGAGAAGCTTGCAAACGAGAATGGTACAGTTCAGCTGAGCTTTCATCCTTTTGAAATTATCACGCTGCGTTTTACCGTCCAAAATCGACAGATGAAATTACGGGAGGAATAACAATGACCGGCGAGCGCACTCTCGATCAGTTGCCTGAAAAACCGATCATCAGCCGTTTCGTCGCACCGTGGGATACTAGCGGTTGGTATTATGTCAGCGCAGACTTTCATATTGGTAGCCAGCTATATGCCAATGCCAGCGTCACTGTCACAGATATGCCGCTCTACCTTTGCGGCGGTGATCATATCGTTACATACGACTCACATCGTGAAGGCTTTGATGACAAACAAGGTTGTGTATTTTTCTGCGAACGTGAGGACGACGTGTATGTTGCACTGCCGAAAGGAAATGATGGTGCTTTTCTGGAAGGCTTTGCGAAGCTTGAGGACACTCTTTCTACCAGTGAAGGACTTTGTTATGAGCTGTTTGTGCGCCGCTACCACAAGGATGATGAGGTTCGCTTGCCAAGTTTTACCGGTGATTGCCCGCACTATTTTTCTGTTATCTGTCCAGCTACTGTTGATGCACAGCAGCTAGCCCCGGTCGTTCCCAGAGTGATTTCCCATGAGCATCCGCATATGCGGACAAACGCCACGTGGTATCTTCACACGGTATTCCATGAAGAAACACCCGGTAGCATGCCGGCTTGCTTTTCAGGGAGTGGCGCTGCGATTACGGTTTGTGATGCTGATCAACGACGCAAGATGCTGCGTATGAATGCTGGTTCGAAAGTTTTCTGTCAGATGAGGACAAGTGGTTGTGATGTGTTGGAAACTGAAATCCATCTCTATACAGGTAGGGCTGTCCTTTCCTGCTGCGGCGTATCCATCGCTCTGCAAAATGGTGCGGCACAACTGGCTGACGGTAGCAACGTTGGTGAAGAACTGGATGGTTGCTTCTCACTGCGCTTTGCCCGTTCTGAAGAGAAATGCGAGGTTTGGCTCAATAGCCGACTGGTAGGACGAAGAATGGCAAGGGAGGGCAGTGAGTGGCACTTTAGCGCCACCTTGAGCGAGGATGCGTTGGCCGAGATGACTCGCTTTTCTTTGAGAGACAGAACGGATCTGCCTTGTGTGACAGAAAAGTTCACTGCTCTGACACAGCCTATGTATGTAAATGGTGATGCTGTACTGGAGAAATCGTTCTTATGCGATGAATGTGATCTGCGATTGAACACGGCCAGCAGTGCTTTGCGTACATTCCCAAGCGTAGATGGTGTTCTTCGTGTTGAAACCACCGTAAAGCCACATGGCGATGCGTTTACTGTACTGCTCCAGCTGCACGACAAGAATGGGAACAGCGCATTGCAGTGCGCGATGATGGGCAATAACTTGTATGCCTCTGATGGTAGACGGTGGAGGCAGGTTTATGGGGGTCACATCAGCGGCATGTATTATCCTTGCGCCAACTGGTATCGACTGGCTGTTGTGATTGATCTGCTACGGCAGAACTATGATCTCTACATCGACGGCGCATTACGCGTCAAGAACTGTTCTCTTATGGAACCTGTTGAACAGATTGCGCAGGCGTCTTGGCTTACAACGAGCACGCCACTTTCCGTTTGCGACTTGCGCGTGTATGACCGTGCTTCTTCCAGCGACAGATCCCTTCCGCCTGCGCCAGTGTTTGATGTTACAGCAGCACCGTATATGGCGGTGGGAGATGGCGTTGCACTGGATACTGAAGCCATTCAGCGTGCATTGGATGATGCGGCGTACACTGGAGGCACGGTGCTGTTGCCACGCGGAACGTTTTTGACTGGCGAACTCTTTTTACGCTCGGAGACGACCATGTGGATCGCCAGAGAAGCTAAGCTGCTTGGTGCACAGGATCATGAGGTGTATCCCATGATGACTCCGTGCGGCAGCCTTTGTGCCAATCGTCAGCTGGGACGCGGTTTGATTTATGGCGAACATTTGCATGATGTACGCATTACTGGCGGTGGGACTATTGATGGAAATGGGCATTATCGCTATAAAATGAACGACCCTATTTCAAACCGTGAGAAGGATGCCAGACCAGATCAGATTTATATTGCTTGCTCGGAGACGATTACACTGGAGGATTTGTCGATTGTCAATTCGGCGTTTTGGTCTGTTGTACCGCTTTCCTGTCGTAATGTATTGATCGAACGGCTATATGTAGACGCGATGAACACTCCAAACCGAGATGGCATTGACCCGGTAGACTGCATTGATATGACGGTGCGTGATTGTTGCATCGTTGCAGGTGATGATGGCCTGTGTTTCAAATCGTCCGATGACTTTGGCTGCCGAAACATTGATGCATCCAACTTGGTCATTCAGTCCTTGGCCAGCGGCATCAAATTCGGGACGGACAGCTACCATAGCTTTGCCAATGTGCGTATCAATAACTGTATCTTGAAGAACATCAATCGCTGCGGCGTTTCGCTGGAAGCTGTTGATGGAGCGCAGATTAAAAATATACAGATTTCGCATCTGGATATTTGTGATGCAGGCGCACCAATGTACGTTGTGGTTGGTGTGCGCAACCGCCTTCCGTGCGGCATCTATCCGGAGCGATACGGATCGATCGCTAACATTCGGTTCGATCATGTGCGTTATGCGCAGTCATACCGTTACTGTCACGTCCATGTTCCTGTACATGAAGTGCTGGTGATTGGCGAAGATGAGAAACGCAGTATCAAAACCATTTCCTTTAGCCGATGCCATTTTACATTCCCAGGTGGAGAGAAACATCGTTTCTCTCCACCAGCACCGCTTGGTAAAAAGTATCCGGAATATGATCAGCATGGTTCGTCGCCGGGGCATGCATTTACACTTCGATACGCGTATGACGTGAGCTTTGAAAACTGCATCATTGAACTGTTACAAAGTGATGCGCGTCCGCAAATCGCTGCCTATCATGTTGAATTCAGACAAAACATTATGCAAAACGAGTATACCCTTGCATAAACGAAGTGCCTGTTGCAGATGAAAACTGCAACAGGCACTTTTGTGTGGCGGGATCAGCGTTCCAGTACGATGAGGGCCAGTTCGGTTTGCGGCAGCGCAAAAGAGACGGCGCCTTCGGTGGAGCGATCAAGAGCAAGCGGCGTTTCGCCGTCAATGGTTGTCAGTGTGGCTTTCCAAATGCCGATGGGCAGACGGATCTGCAGCGTGCCCGTCAAGCCGCCTTCCCGTGCACAGACGATCAGCACACGGCTGTCGGCCAGCTCATAGCGCCGCGCCATGACAGACGCGCAGGAGGGGAACAGCCCCAGCACGTCTGCAAAACGTCCGCGCCCGTAGCGATCCAGCCAAGTGCGCCGCAGGGCGTGTACCTGCTTTACGCGGGCAGCTTGCGGGTCGTCCGGCTGATAGCAGTTGTCTTCGAACAGGTCGTAATTCCACAGGTACATGCCGTCCACAAAGGCTCTGAAAAGGAGCTTGCAGGCGCGGCGCGCCAAGTGCTCCGCTCTCATGCCGGAATGACGGCGCGGGTTCATCATATCGATCAGGGGATGATTCGGGAATGTGTAGCGGTACAGCTCGGGGAACGCTCCTGCCATTTCGTAGAACATGGTGCTGATCAGTCCGCCGCTTGCGCCCGTGCAGTAGGTATCGTTCGCCCCCTCCATCAGCAGGGCGACTCCGCTGGCTGGCGCGTCCTGCGCAATGCGCGCAAGCAGACGGCGCACGCCGGTATTCCAGCCGTCCTTTACATCGGGGTGATCATCGTGCGCATGGGAAAAGCAAAGGCAGGAAGTGGCCATGGCCAGCTGATCCAGATACAGGCTGTCTGCGCCTATGTCGTGCATCAGCCAGTGGAAGACGGACAGCAGCTCGCTTTGCCACAGCTCTGCCTGACTGCACATGGAGGCGAAATACTGGTTGCGGGATCCGTATTGTTCCAAGAACGGCGATCCATCGCGGTTTTGGATCCCGCCGTTTTTCCACAGGCTTTCCCGATCCGGAAAGACGGTGTTGCACAAACGCGCGTTGACATAAAAGGCCACATGCCCGCCTGCGGCGATAACGGCGCGCACACCGTCCCGCAGCTCCTGCTCAGTCCCCAGCAGCGGATTGGGACGATACTGTGGGAAGCCGTAGTCAAAGCCGCTTTCATTCCATCCGCTGAGCAGAATGTGGTTCAGCCCGAATGACTTTGCTTCTTCGTACAGACGCGGGATATCCTTGTAGGTATGGACGATGCCGCCGGTCTGATATTGAAAATCGTAATGCGCCATCAATCCGGGACTGTGGTCGATCCACGACGGATGAAGCGGGCCGTTGCCTTGCGCATCCACCGGCACCACCCAGCGCGTGCCGTCTGGCTCTACGACGGGGGTAGCTTCCCGCCAGGTGCGGTATTCGTCTGCCGCCCAGTGCCAAGAGCCCTGATGCGGCGCGATGATGCATTCTTCACTGTGCCAGTGCTGGCCTTCGCCCAAAAAAAGATAATGCGCAACCGCCACGTTCAGCCCCGGATCCTGCGGGCCAAAGCTTTCTGCACGCAGCTTTTTCATCCGTCCGGAGCTGTTGCGGCAGGTGAGGTACAGGCCGTCGCCTTCTGCATCGTCAAACAGATCCAGCCAAAGCATGGAGCATTCGCCGGAATAGTTCAATTCCCACACATAAGCCCCGCGACTGTCCTGCACGCCGTTTGGCCCGTTCAGCGCCATGTTGTAGTCATATTCCTGCCATTTCCAGTGGATGCGGCTGGCCGGCGCAGCCAGACATTCCACCGGGTTCACCACGCGCTGTCCAGCATGCTTGGGCATATACAGTACATCGTCCTGCCATGTATCGCCCAGCCACAGACCGTTGACACAGGGGAAAAGGGCTTGTTCGATTTCGAATGTGCTGTGATTCTCCACAGAGAGGGACAGATGAAGACGGGGGTCGTTGGGCAGGAGCTGCGCCTCCCAGCGAACGGTGACGGGAAGCGGTTCGTCGTTGACCATCACCGCAGGGTACTGCGCTGTGACCGCCGCATGCTGCGGCTGCTGCTGAATACATAACGTAGGCTTCAGCGTGGGGTTCAGGACGATCTCACGCGAAGAGGCGGGACGGGCTTCCACCGGGCCCTGTTCGGTGTGCAGAATAAGACGGAAGGGGCTTTCTTCTGCCGCAAGATGGTTTTTGATGTAGTTGTCCTGCGTGCCTTCGCAAACCAGTTCCAGCCAGCCGCCGCTGACCGCATCCAGAGCCAGTGAGGTCATCCCGTTGGTTGCATGTAATCTGGAGTGATACATAGGGGGAACCTCCATTCAGTTGTGTTAAGAAAATCATAAAAGAATCAAAGGGAAAAGTCAATACATGTCTGTTCGAAGCCCGTGCACGGAAGGGGCATTTGCACCTTGACAATTTTCTTTCAAACCTTTATGATAAAAAAGAATCGTCGTTGAGAGAAAGTTTTCATAATTCTGTGTTGATCCGTTTGAACAAGGAGGAATCTTCGATGAAAAAGAACAGGATTCTCAGTGGTATCGACCGGCTGGAACTGGCGGATGAGCAGCTCAAGGGCCGCCGTGTCGGCCTGATGACCAACCCAACGGGCATTGACCGCCAGCTTCGCAGCACCATCGATATTGTGCATGAGCGCTACAAGCTGACAGCCATGTATGCAGTGGAGCACGGGATCCGCGGCGATGTACAGGCGGGCGGCAAGGTGGAAAACTGCGTCGATCCTGAAACAGGCGTCATGGTGTTCAGCGCCTACGGGCCGAATTCGCACTTTACGGATGAGATGCTGGATGCGTTTGATGTGCTGGTGTTTGACATTCAGGATGTGGGCGCCCGCTTCTACACCTACCTGTATTCGCTGGGATATGCCATGGAGGCGTGCGACCGGGCTGGCAAGTCCATGGTGGTTCTGGATCGCCTCAACCCCATCGGCGGCGTGAAGACGGGCGGCACCGTTCTGAACCCTGCGTTCCGTTCCTTTGTGGGCGATTATGAGCTGCCCACGCAGTATGCGCTGACCATCGGCGAAGCTGCACGGTATATCCGCGATTATCAGAAGCTTACATTGGACTTGACGGTCATTCCTCTGCAGGGCTGGGAGCGCGGCCTGTATCTGGATGATACGGATCTGGCGTGGGTCGCACCGTCGCCTAACTGCGCCACGCTGAACGCTGCGCTGTGCTATATCGGCACCTGCGTTTTTGAGGGAACGAATCTGAGCGAAGGCCGCGGTACGACATTGCCCTTTGAAGTGATCGGCGCGCCTTTTGTGAACAGTGCCGAGCTGGAAGCCAGGATGAACAGGCTGGGCCTTCCCGGCGTTCATTTCCGCCGCACATCGTTCTGCCCGACGTTCAGCAAGCATCAGGGCGCATTGTGCCATGGCGTGCAGATGCATGTGACGAACCGCGATACTTTCGATGCGTTCACCGACGGCCTGATGCTGCTGGATACCGTTCGGGAGATGTACCCGGAGCAGATGGAATTTCTCCAGCATCATGACCACTATTTCCTCGACAACCTGCTTGGCACGGATGAATACCGCACCGGTGCGCTGACAGCGCAGGGACTGCTGGACAAGTATGCCCCGCTGGTGGCCGAATTTGTGGAAAACACGAAGAAGTATCGCATGTATTAAGCGGAAGGAGGCAGCAGAATGAACTGGCAGATTGAAGCGCTGAACCGTGCTGATATTCCCGCGGCAACGGCTCTGTTCAACCAGAGCATTCAGGACGGAGAAATGATTTTCAGCCAGCTGGATGAGCAGCAGTTTGAACAGCGTTTCTTCCAGAGGGGCGCGCACGCCTTTGCCGCCAAAGCGAATGATGAGCTGGTGGGCTTCGTTCACGGCGCATGCAAAACCGTCTACTTGAACAAGGAGAACAATGAAAACACGCCCGGGTATCTGTCCGTGATCGTCGTGCGTAAGGACGTGCGCAGACAGGGCATCGGCGCTGCATTGCTCGGAGCGCTGGAAGATGCCTTCCGTGCTGACGGTAAGAAGAAAGCCGCCTGCAATGACGGTACCCCGGCGCAGATGAACTGGACGATCCCCGGCACGCCTGGACACGATCACAACAACGCGCCCGGTGTGGCAGAGAGCTGTGAAGGTTATGGCTTCCTGATCCGGCAGGGCTATGAGGTGACCTTTGTGGAGGTTGCCATGTATCTGGATCTGAAGCAGTATAAGTGGGATCCGGCCTTGGACGAAAAGATCGCAAAGCTAGCGGAGGAAGGCATCCGCGTGGGACGCTGGACGCCGGATTGCGGAACGGAGCACGACGAACTGTGCGACCATGTGGACAGCGAGTACTGGCGGCATGTGCTGGATACGGAACTGGCGGCATGGCTGGAGAACCGGCCGAATGAAGACGTGTCTCTGTGGCCGGACGGACGCAAGCCTGCCGGCCCCCGTCCGCTGCTGACGGCAACTACTGGCGGCCACATTGTAGCCTATACCGGGCCTGTGGATCTGCAGGAAAGCGGCCGCGGCTGGTTTACCGGGATCTGCTGCGATCCCAACTATGGCGGCAAGGGGATCGCATCTGTGCTGTTCAACCAGCTGATGCAGGAGTTCGTGGAGGAAGGCGCACAGTTCAGCACGCTGTTCACCGGCGAGATGAACTTTGCTCAGAAAATCTACAGCCATGCAGGATTCCGCATTGTGGCCCGTTTTGATGGCATGGCTAAGGCACTGTAAGGCTACCTGACCGATGGCCGCGCAACTGCGCGGTCATCGGCATGTTTTTCGAAGGAGAATGAATGATGCAATTCCCGGCCCGTGTCTGCATCGACGGCAATATGCCCTTTGCGCAGGAAGAATTGAAGCGCTGCCTGACAGCCATGACGAGCGCGAACATTGCTGCAGACGGTTATCCCTTTGAGATCTCTGCAGGAACAGGAGAGCGGGAAAGCTACCGTGTTACCGTGACCGAGGAGCGCACGCGCATTGAAAGCGACAGCCCGCGCGGCGCGGTCTACGGAACCTATGCGCTGCTCGAATGGCTGGGGGCAGAATTCTTGGCGGAGGATTGCGAGATGTTCCCGCATGTCACGGAATGGGAATCGACGCAGCTTTCCGGCGCGCCGGACTTTGCCTATCGCGATGTCTACTGGCGCAACGCCCTGAATGGACGCTTTGCGCTGCAATGCAGGCTGAATTCTGCCAAAGCGGATATCACACCGGAAATGGGCGGAAGGACACGCTTTTTCAACTATTCCCATACGTTCGATGAACTGGTGCCGCCGCAGCGCTGGTTTGATACGCATCCGGAGTATTTTTCCATGGTGGATGGCAAACGGCAGAAGGAGCACAGCCAGCTCTGCCTCACCAATCCGGAGGTGCTGGCGCTGTGTATTGCGGGGGTACGGCGCTGGATGCGCGAAAACCCGGACTGCCGCATCTTCTCCGTGGCACAGAACGATTGGTACGGCAACTGCCAGTGCGAACACTGCCGGGCGATCGACGAACGGGAAGAGAGCGCGGCAGGCAGCATGATCGCTTTTGTCAATGCTGTGGCCGACACCATTCGGGAGGAGTTTCCCCAAAACAGGATCCACACCTTTGCCTATCTGCACACTCGTAAGGCACCCCGCTTTATTCGCCCGCGCGATAATGTGATCGTGCGGCTGTGCAGCATTGAGTGTTGCCGCAGTCATCCCATTGGACAATGCAGCCAAGGAATTGGCGGCATCGACGTTGAGAACAACGCAGCAGACGCTTTTGCAGAAACAGAACGCAGCTTTGTGCAGGATCTGACTGATTGGGCCAAGCTCACGCCTCACTTGTATCTGTGGGACTATACCACGAATTTCAGCAACTATCTGCAGCCCTTTCCCAATCTGTTTGTGTTGGCTCCCAACCTGCGCCTGTTCCGCAGCTGCGGAGCAGAGGGCGTGCTGGAACAGGGCAACTATGCGCCGGGAAAGGTGAGCGCCTTTGGCGCATTGCGTACCTATCTGATGAGCCGTCTGCTGTGGAATGCCGATGAAGATCCAGAAAAACGGATCCGGCAGTTCATACGCGGCTATTACGGACATGCAGCGGAGCAGCCGGTCTGGGAGTGCATCAGCATGATGGAAGCGGCAGCTGCACATTCGCATATGGGTATCTATGATATGCCGGATGCGCCCTATCTGGAAGAAAAGACCCTTCTGGCGGCAGAAGCCTGCCTTTGCCGGGCGATTCAGACTGCGGAAACGGCTGAGCAGCGTCAACGGCTGGAAAGGGAAGCGCTCAGCTTTGAGTATGCGCGGTTGGCGCGTCTGTCGATGGATGTCCCCGACCGTGCTGAACAGATCGATCGTTTTGCCGCTAAGCTGAAAGCGCTCGGTATCGAGGAGATCTTCGAGCGCCGCGAACTGGCTGCTTCGGTTGAATGTATGAAGCAAAGCCGCTATGCCAAAGAACGGCAGCAAGTCCCCTATGCTTGCTACAGACTATAAGAAACAATGGGCTGTCTCGCATTGAGACAGCCCGTTGAAGTATGCATGATCATTCGTATAAATGGTACTTGGATTTGCGTTTGGTGTAACGCTGACGAGCCGCAGCATAGCGGTCGATCAGCTGCTCTCCGTTGACGATCCCCGCAGTGTAGTCGGGGTCAGCCAGCAGCTTGTCCAGATAGCGGGTGAAGACGGGGGCAGAGACCGCTTCTTTCACATCGTGACCGGCGGTGCAGTCCGCCCACTGGATCTGCTCCGGCCATAGCTCGCGGAAAGTATCCAGCAGGGTGATGGCTGTGCGGAAGGTCTCAAAGCTGCTGCGATCCTTGACGATGACCTGCACGCCGGAACAAACCGTCCCCTGATGCGCAGAGTGACCGGGCTTGAAATACACGGGGGCGAAAGCAACGCCGTTGAGCCCTTTACGGGTCATCCGGCGCGCCAACTCGTAACCGTCAGCCCACGGAGCGCCGATCAGCTCGAAAGGCTTGCTGGTGCCGCGTCCCTCGCTGATGCTGGTAACGCCTTCAAACACGCACATGCCCGGATAGAGCAGATTGGCGGTGCAGCTGTTCAGACTGGGGGAGGGCAGCAGCCACGGCAGATCAGTCTCATCGGCATACCAGGCACGCTTCCAGCCTGATACGGGGATGATGCGCAGATCACAGCCAATGTGATATTCGTTGTTTACATAGCGGGCAAACTCGCCCATGGTCATAGCCGTGCGGGTGGCCAATTCGTAGTCGCCAACGATCAGATGCATGGTCGGCGGACAGACCGTGCCTTCGACCTTTTCACCGCCGATGGGGGCGATGCGGTCCGGAATGACCAGCGGCTTACCGGCTTTGGCGCAGGCTTTCATCAATGCGGCGCAGCAGTGCAGATACTCAAAGAAGCGCGCGCCGGCTTCGCGAATGTCAAACACCACCACATCTACCTGAGCAAGCATTTCTTCTGTAGGGGCCAGACGTTCGCGATTGAAAATGCTGGTCACTTGCCGGCCGGTGATCGGGTCAATATAGCTGGGCACCTGCTCGCCATATTTGAATTCGCCGCGAATGCCGTAAATGGTATTCCAAAGAGCGGTCACATGGTAGCGTTCGCAAAGCAGATCCACCACGGGAACCAGATCCCGGTTGGTGGCGCCACCGCCGGTCACAACGCCAACGCGCTGTCCACTCAGCTCCCGATCCAGCTCCGCCAGATGGTCAATGCCATTGAGAACCTTATGCATTGCGTATTCCTCCTTGTTCCCCTGTTAGGGGATCCTTTCGTTGTGCAGGTGTAGAGCATCCTGCCGTGTCTTTTGCAGGATCGGCTTGACTTTGTCATAGGTGCGGCTGCAGACGGAGGTGTACAGCACATCGATCAGAAACATCTGGCACATGCGGGAACTCATGGCTCCGCTACGCATAAAGGTTTCCGTACTGCTGGTATAAAGCCGGATGTTGGCCAGATCAGCGATGGTGGAGGAACCGGTCTTGGTGATGGAGATCACGTCGATGCCGGCGTTGCGGATCTTTTGTGCAATGCTCACGGTGTCCTTGGTTTCGCCGGAATAGGAGATGAGCACAACCGCATCCCCCTTGCGCAGGGAGGTTGCCGTGATGTACTGGGTGTGAGGATCGGAACTGGCCACAACGTTTTTGCCGATGCGGCCAAATTTGTTGCTGGCATCCAACGCCACCAATCCGGAAGAACCAACGCCGTAAAAGTCGATGCGTTCTGTCCTGCACAGCAGATCCACAGCCCGCTCCAGCTCGCCGGTCTTGTTGGCGCTGATGGTTGAGCGAAGCGCGTTGATATCGCTGAGAAGCAGGTGATTCATCACTGCGTCGGTATTGTCGCCGGGATGGATATCCTCAAACTCCTGCGCCTGCTCCAGACTGGCCAGCTCCCCGCACAGCGTTTTGCACAGCTCTTTATAACCGGATAGCTGCAGTGCTCTGCACAGGCGCAGCACAGAAGATACGCTGCTGTTGCTGGCGGTGGCCAGTTCCTTGAGCGACATGTCCGTTGCCTGACGAGTATTTTTCAGCAGAAAGTCGGCGATCTGCTGCTCTTTGGGGCTCAGCGTTGCATAGCATTCCCGAATCCTTGCCAGACATCCCACGACTGTAGCCATAGGGTCAACTCCTAAAAGAACGAATATTCCTATCTATGATGAACACAGTATATCGGATGCGCGAGAAATTGTCAAATTCAAAACCGATGGAATGGAACAAAAATAGTTGACAACTAATTGTCAAGAGGATATAATGATCGTAGTTTGATAACCCGTTTCCTGTATGATGTATGCTTTTTCAGAAATCAATCCAAAGAAGGAGGATGTTTGCTGTGATCGATCTGAAGCGCCGCCCGAGGATGGGCCTGCTGCTGATTTCTCCTGAAC
The DNA here is from genome assembly GCA_964504385.1 of uncultured Oscillospiraceae bacterium. Taxonomy (GTDB): domain Bacteria; phylum Bacillota; class Clostridia; order Christensenellales; family Aristaeellaceae; genus Limiplasma. The sequence continues at coordinate 22,202 of CAZDEF010000005.1, read as the reverse complement.
GTTTTCAAACCATTGGCGAGGGTACTGCGCGCGGGAGCTACATGGAGCGCAAGCAGAAGGAAGCTGCGTGGATGGCGCAGGAGGCCTCTGCCATTGCGGATGTGACCTGCACCGGCGTGACCTATACCGCCGAGGATGTCAAACGCTCCATTGATGCTTTTGTGGCGGCCAAGGTGGACTATGTGCTGGCTATCTACCTGAGCTGGGCGGAAGACTTTGCGTGGATCCGCTTTTTGCGTGATATGCCTCCGTGCCCGGTGCTGTTCTGTCACAGGATGCGCGACAGGATCGAGCTGAAGGACACGCACGACGATGATGAATTTGCCGAGTATCTGTGCTGCGGCGGCTTGGTGGGTTCTCTGGAAGCCAGCGGTTCCGTCAAGCGCTTCAACCGTCCCATGCTGGAGGTGTATGCCGGCACATGGACGGAAGTGCTCGCCCGCGCCAAGACTTTTGGCAATGCTGCGCGTGCGCGCACTTTGCTTCGCGAAAGCACCATGGGTCTGCTGGCCTGCATGAATGAAGTGATGTGGAGCACTTATGTGGATCCCTATGCGATCTTCCGCGATGTAGGCCCGGAGCTGCGCTTCCTGTCTGTGGCGGAGCTGGAGGACATGGTGGAAACCGTTACCGAAGCGGAAGCCACTGCTGTGATGAAGCGGATCGCTTCGCAGTATGAGGTGTTGCCGAATGTAGACGAAGGAAAGTTCTTGGCCTCTGTGCGCGCCTCCATGGGCATGGAGCGGCTTGCGGAGAAAAAAGGACTGGATCTGCTGGTGCTCAACGATATCGATACCGTGCTGTTCCAGCATATCGGCCTGCGCCCCGGCTTCTGGCCTACCTCGCCTGAGGTGGAGACGCTCATCGTGCCGGAGGGGGATATCGGCGGAGGTATCGCCTGCTATGCGCTGAAGCTGCTGACAGGCGGGCATGTGAACTATATTGAGCCGTTCCATATCGACGTGCCAAGCCAGACGTTTGACGCAGGGCATGCCGGCCCCAACGACTATACCGATCCGCGCGGAAAGTGCAAGATTTCTTCCGACGTGCGTTTTGCCAAGACCAAGTGGAAGTATGCGGGCGCGCCCTTTGCATGGTATGTGTTCCCCGAGGGTGAGAAGACCATGCTGCACTGCTCTCAGCAGACGGGCAGGTTCCAGTTTGTCACTGCCCAGATCGAGGCCATCCATACGGAGCATTTTCTGGCGACCTATTCGCACAGCCATTTCCGCCCCGTGGGCGAAAACTGCAGCGAATTGTTCACCAAGCTGCTGCGGCAGGGAGTGACCCAGCACTACGGCATTGCGGACGGCAACGTACAGGCAGAACTCAAGGATCTGGCCATGATGATGAATTTCGATTTTGAACAGGTGTGATCTTCTGCTATTTTTGTGAAGGAGAATCGTGCAATGGAACGCATGCAGAAAATCGGCAAGCTTCAGCCGCGCAGCGCTGCGCAGGTGGGGCCGTCCCGCATCGGTCTCGGCTTTGAGAAGCTGGACCGCAAAGTGTTCGAACCGGAAAAAGCGTATGATCTGGTGGCGCAGACCGGCGTGCATTATGTGCGCATTCAGTCCGGCTGGCAGCGCACCGAAACAGAAAAGGGAAAGTATGATTTTGCTTGGCTGGATGACATCGTAGATCAGCTGATCGCCCGCGGCATGGAGCCGTGGATCGACCTTTGCTACGGCAACCAGCTCTATACCCAGCGTGCCAAAGAAGTGTTTGGCGCGGTAGGGTGCGCGCCAATCGCGTCTGAAGAGGAACGCCGTGCATGGGAAAGCTATGTCAAGGCTGTGGTGACACGCTACCACGGCAAGGTACAGTGGTACGAGATCTGGAACGAGCCGGACGGCGCATGGTGCTGGCGGCCCGATGTGGACGCTGAAGCATATGGTGATTTTGCACTGGCCACCGCCAAGGCGATCCATGAGGCGGATTCGTCTGCCAAGGCCATTGCAGGTGTGGTGTGCTATATCAACCTGCCGTATGTGAAGCGGATGCTGGAGCGCGGCGTGGCCGAAGAAGCGGACGCGATCTCCTTCCATCGCTACAACGCCAACGAGCTGGATGCGATGAACGAGATGAAAGCGCTACGTGCTTTGATCGACCGGTATAACCCCGATGTGCAGATCATTCAGGGAGAAAGCGGCACACAGTCGGATTCCCGAGGCGCGGGCGCGCTTCGCGGCGGCGCATGGACGCCTCTGAAACAGGCCAAGTATCTGCTGCGCCACCGGTTGATCGACCTCGCGACCGACATGGTGTTTACCTCCCATTTCACGGCGGTGGATATGGTGGAAGCGCTTAATGGCATCGTGGGGGATAAGGCCTCTTATCTTGATTTTGGCTACTTTGGCGTGATCCAGGCAGATTTTAACGAGGACGGTCTGGCGACCGGCGAGTATACGCCCAAGCTGTCTTACCACGCATTGCAGCATCTGTGCACGCTTTTTGACGGCAGCGTGAAGCCTGCGGATCTGCCCATGCGCCGCGTGGTGAATCCCTCTGCGCGCGTATTCGGCAAAGATGCTTCCGACAGCCGGTTGGTCATGCTCGGCTTTGAGAATGGCGGCGGAACGGCGCTGGCCTATTGGGAAGCGGCGGATCTGATGACGGAAACGTACGATGGCACCGTCAGCTTTGAAATTGCAGGTGAGAAGGAAGCGCCCAAACTGATCGAACTGATGAGCGGAGATGTCTATCAGGTGCCTGAAAAGCTGCTGAAACGCAATGAGCTGGGCGAGGTCGAGCAGTTGGTCAATCTGCCGCTGACCGATACTCCGGCGCTGCTGTGCTTCGGCGATTTTTGGAAGGGCTGAGACGATGCCTGCAAAAAAGAACATATTGGTGCTGGATGTGGGCGGCAGCTTTCTCAAATATGGCGTGACCGATGAAAACGGCTGCCTTCGGGAAGAAACGGTGGGCGAATTCCCCACCTACGCTTCCGAAGCGCCGCAGAAAGTGTACGATGCGTTTTCCGAAGTCATCCGGCAAACGAGCCGCTATGGCGAACTGAGCGGCGCTTGCGCGTGCTTTCCCGGACCGTTTGATTATACAAACGGCGTGTTCTGGATGAAGCACAAATTTCAATCCCTGTATGGACTGTCCATTCTGCCGCCGTTTGAACAGGCCGGGCTGCCGGTGCGCTTTCTGCATGACTCCACAGCCTATATTCTGGGCGAGTTTTCGGACGGAACCTTGCAGGGAGCCAAGTCTCCCTGCTGTGTGATGCTGGGTACGGGGCTCGGATTTGCCATGATGGGGGAGGGCAAGGTGCTGATCGATCAGACGCAGACGCCGGCTCTGTCCCTGTGGAACGCTCCCTTCCGGGATGGGATCGCAGAGGACTATGTATCCACCCGCGCCATTCAGGCTGCTTATGGAGAAAAACTGTCCGTGAAGGAAATCGCCGAAAGAGCGCGCACGGGCGACCGGAAAGCAGTGCTGGCTTTCCAAAAAACGGGCGAGGCACTGTCGGAATTGATGGAAAAGGTAGCGGAGCGTTTCCAGCTGGACAGGCTGGCCTTGGGCGGACAGATTGCCCGTTCAGCAGATCTGTTGGCGTTGAAGCTGCCTATGGAATGGTGCGTTACGCAGCATCTGGCAGATGCTGCCTTGCGAGGCGCGGCCTTCTATGCCTTGCATTCCCGGGAAGAATGCACTGCAGTGCTCCCCAAAATGTCATTGTAATCCAAAGGAATCAGATGGAGGAATGTTCTTATGAGTTTTATGTTCCACCCCTATCCCTATGCGGATCCCAACGCCGTCAACCCCATCCATGCGCCTGAATCCGTCAAAAATGGACTGGTGAAAGGGCCGCAGTCCGTGGCGAAGGAGATCGCCAAGCTAATCCGGAGCGGCAAAAAGTGCGTCGGTATCGACTGCTATGCAGGCGCTGAGATCGGCGCGCTGGCACGTCAGCTGGAAGAGTTTGTAGAGAATGCAGAGTTGGTTGACGCTACGACGCTGGCGTTGGATGAGAAAGAACTGGACGAAAAGCTGGCTCCCTATCTGCCTACAGACCGTGAGCGTGATCCTGTACTGCTGTATGGCCGCCGATTCATGGAAGGCTATGAGGGGCTGCAGAATGACCAAAAGGTGCAGGCCCTGAAAGAAAAGCTGGAAAAGACCGAAAAACCGGTGATCGTATACGGCATGGGCGCTTTGTGCAAGAAGCTGCGCGGCTGCTACGACCTGAAGATATGGATGGATCTGTCGCCCCGCCAGACGGCGATCAACTACAAGACCGGTCTGGCCATCAACTATGGTTCCAGCCATTCCCGCCCGTTCAGTCAGCTGATGCGCCACAACTACTATGTGGATTTTGAAACGGCACTGGATCTGCGCTGGGAACTGATCCGTGAAAAGGCGCTGGATGGCTATGTTTTTGCGGACGATCCGCAGAAGATGCAGTGGCTGCCCTATGATGCGCTGCTGGATCTGTTTGATGAGCTGAACCGTTCGCCCATGCGCTGCCGCCCGGTCTATCTGGAAGGCGTGTGGGGCGGTTACTACATCTACAAACAGCGCAATCTGCCCAAGACCATGAAGAACTGCGCATGGGTGTTCGACATGATCCCCATGGAGGTGTCGCTGGCGGCAACGTTCGATGGCAATGAATTCGAAGTTCCCTTCTACACCTTTGTGCAGGCCATGGGCGAAAAGCTGCTGGGCAAGCGTGCGTATGACGCCTTTGGCGGTTACTTCCCCATCCGTTTCAACTACGATGATACCTATCACGCCAATGGCAATATGTCCATCCAGTGCCATCCCGATGCGGACTATGTGATGAAGAACCACTCCGAGCTGGGACGGCAGGATGAAAGCTACTATGTATGCGTGACGGCGCAGGATGCCAAAACGTATCTGGGCTTCAAAAACGAGAACTCCTGCGAGGAATTCTTTGCTGCTGCAGAAAAGGCGCAGGAGACCCATGAACTGATCGATTACACCCAGTATATCAACGCGGTTCCCTCCGTGCCCGGCACGCAGGTGATGATCCCCGCCGGTACGGTGCATGCCTCTGGCCGCAATCAGGTCATTCTGGAGATCGGCAGCCTGACGGTAGGTTCCTACACCTATAAGCTGTACGACTATCAGCGCATCGATCCGCAAACCGGTCTGCCCCGTCCCATCCACCTCAAAATGGGGCGCGATGTGATTCATCCGGAGCGCACGGCTGAATATGTACAGGAAAACCTGGTCAATCATGGTGGCGTTGTGCGCAAGGGCGAGGGCTGGTGCGAGAAGATCGTGGGCGAACACGACCTGCTGTACTTCTCTCTGCGCAATCTGGTGTTTGAAACCTCTATGGAGGACGATACCAAGGATGATTTCCATGTGCTGGCTCTGGTGGACGGCGAGAAGGTGCGCGTGGAATCCGTGGAGGATCCGGCGCGGTATTTCGATCTGAATATGCTGGACATCGTGGTGGTGCCCGCCACCTTCGGCAAATACCGTGTGGTGAACAAGGGCATTGGCGTAGCGGTGGTTCACAAAACCATGCTGAAACAGTAAGCAAAGCAGAACGCCCGTGGGGAAGGTCTCCTCACGGGCGTTCTGCATTTTCAGTTTCAGAGGTAAAAAGCGAAAGTACCTGACAGCGGAGCAGAAAAGCATGCCATGCTGCATGATCCGAGCAGCCCGCCCATGCCATCAGGTTTTTCTGCCGATGACGCAAGGCAGAAGTAGAAAGAAACAGCGTTTCCTGAAGACGGTTTTGCTTTTCGCCGCGCAGGAGCCCCTGAAACAGCGCCAGATCGGTTGGGTCGCATTGCTCCAGTAGGGTTTCCAGCGCCAGAAGCTCCGCAGCTTCGCTGTCACTATAGAAATCCACGTTTTCCGGTCTGCGCGCGGGATAAGTGATCGCCTGAGAGAACGGGCGGTTTGCAGTAGATCCGCGCACAGCGATTTTGCAGCGAACCTGTATGGAAACGCTGGCGGCGCTTTCACTTTGGCGCAGCAGAAACGCATACAGGTGGACGGCGCGCCGTCCAAGCGCATCATGAGATAGTGTAGCGCTGGTAACGGGCGGGCAGAGCGCCTGCGCCAGAGCGGAATTGCCATAGCTGGCCAGATACAGCTGCTGGGGAACCTGTACGCCGGCCTGCCGCAGCCGGGGGAGCAATGCGGCAGCAGCGATATCGTTGGCGCAGATGACTGCATCGAAACGGGAATGATGCGGCAGAAAAACACGGCAGCATTCCTGAAGCGAGCCGTGATTCCAGAATACGTTTGGCTCTGCCAAGGCTGATGCGCGAGAGTGCCATGCGGTAAAGGCCTCGTGCTTGGTTCGGTCGGCAGCCGAATTGGGGTTCAGGGCGAAAAAAGCTACCCGCTGCTTGCCGCAACTTTCCAAATAGCGCAGAAGCATGCGGGTAGCCTCGCTGTGGTCCATCGACACAGTTCCTTCAGCGCCTTCGGTTTGCGAGGGATTGATGCTGACCAGAACGCAGCCCACCTGTTGCTCTGCAAGAAAAGCTTGGGCTGCGGGCATCCAGCTTAAGGACGTGCCGATCAGCACCACCAGCCTGTGGCTGCCGTCAAACAGGTTTTTCCAGTCGAGCTGTTCGTAATGAAGGGCATCGAGAAGAAGAAGTTCGTATTTTTTGCGCGCAGCTTCGCGGCTCATTCCATCCAGCGTTTGACGAGCCCAGAGCGAATGGCGATAGTCGGGCTCGATCAACACAGGGATCCGCATGGCTGAACGCCTCCTTGGTTTGCTTCGTTTGCTGTATGATAGCACACTTTTGAAAGCGGGGTCAAATGATTCGCACAAATCATATTTTTCGGAAAATTTCTGCTGAATTTAGCGTTTAAGAAAGCAGAAAAGCTTGCTATAATTTGGATAGATTCATTTCCGAATAAGGAAAATGTGAAATTTAGCAATAGAATTCCTGAAGTTGGCGAGAACATTCGGGAATCCCGAGGAGGAAAAGCAAGTGTTTCGGAAGACGATGGTAACAGACGAGATCCGGATGATGCACGCCTATGCATCGCCCGCTGCAGAAGAAATGCCCATGTTTGCGGAAAACCGCGTGCATCAGCGCTCCAGCGGCAATCCCTACCCCAATCGTGTTGTGATGAAGGTAGACAGGGAACACCGCGAAGAACGTCCATTCCGCGTGATCACGCTGGAGAACGAGTACCTGAAGATCGAGCTGATGCCGGAGCTGGGCGGGCGCATCTACACGGCGCTGGATAAACGCACAGGCTATGATTTTTTCTACCGCCAGCATGTGATCAAACCCGCACTGATCGGTTTGCTGGGAAGCTGGATTTCCGGCGGTGTGGAGTTCAACTGGCCCTGCCATCACCGCCCAAGCACCTATATGCCGGTGGATGTGCAGGTGGAGGAAGAAGAAAACGGCGCGGTTACGGTGTGGATGAGCGAGAACGAGCCGCTGAACCGCATGAAGGGCATGGTGGGTGTACGCCTGTGCCCGGGCGAAGCACGGTTTGATACGCGCATGAAAGTGTATAATGGCACACCGGCGCGGCATTCCTTCCTGTGGTGGGAAAACGCCGCAGTACCGGTCAATCCGCAGTACCGGCTGATTTTTCCGCCGGATGTGCACTATGTACAGTTTCACTACCGCAAGAGCGTGACAGAATACCCCGTGGCCAGCGGCGTGTACAACGGCATTCGCTTTGGCGATGCCACGGATATTTCCTACCACAGGAATACCCGGCAGCCAACGTCCTATTTCTGTGCCGCTACCAAATATGATTTCTTCGGTGGTTATGATGAAGGCAAGCGCTGCGGCGTGATCCATGTAGCCGACCGCACTGTGAGCGTTGGCAAGAAGATGTTCACATGGGCCTATAATCAGCTATCCCAAAGCTGGGAACGCGCTCTGACGGATACGGACGGAGCTTATGCTGAACTGATGGCCAGCAGTTACTCACTCAATCAACCGGATTTTGCATGGCTGATGCCTTATGAGAGCAAAGAGTTTTCTCAAATGTGGTATCCTGTGGGCGATGTGGGCACGCCGATGTGCGCCTGCCGCGAAGCGTCGATCTCTGTAGAGGACGGGCAGATCAAGCTGCAGGCCACGGTCGTGCTGCAGAATGCACAACTGATGATTAACGGCGTGGCACACTGTTTCGACGCTTCTCCGGAGAAGATCGTGACGCTGCCTCTGGAAGGAAAACTGGATGTCTTCCGCTTGACAGATGCGAAGGGCAGAACGCTGCTTGCCTATACAAGGCCTGATGAAAATGCGCTTCGTGAAATGCCTGAAACCATTCCGGATAATCCAACACTGGATCAGCTTCGAAGCGCGCAGGAGCTGTACTTGCTGGGGGTGCATGCCGAACAGTATCGCGACCCAGCCGTGCGGCCTGCAGGCTATTGGCACGAAGCGCTGCGGAGAGATCCGGATTTCCTGCCTGCGCTCGTGGCGTTGGCAGCCGATGAACTGGCCAGCTTCCGCTATGAAAGCGCGTGGGAGCTGGCGGAACATGCGTGGCGCGTGGCCACAGTGCGTAATTTCCATCCGGAGAGCGGTGAACTGCAATATCTGCGTGGGCGTATCTTGGAGGCGCTGAACCGCATAGAGGAGGCTCGGGATGAATACCTGCAAGCTGCGTGGGCGCAGGATGCGCGCTCCCGCGCCATGACCCGTGCCGCCATGATCGAGCTGCGGATCGGCCTGTATCAGGAGGCGCTGGAGCATGCCGAAGAAGCATTGCATCAGCATGCTCATAATGAAACGGCGCAGCTGGCGCGCATCGTGGCGCTGCGCCATTTGGGAGACGAGGGTGCCGAAGCGTACGCCTTGCAGCAGGCTGAAGCCTTTGATGGACTGAATCTGACCTTGCGTGCACTAAAATACGGCGCTTCAGAACAGCTATATGCTACGCTGAACAGCGATCCGTGCCAGTCTGCACTGGATATGGCGCAGGAGCTCAGCGAGATGGGGGAGAGCGAGCTGGCAGCGGAGATCTTGGCTGGGCTGCAGAAAAAGTGCGCGCAAACCGAATATGTGCGCTGGTATCTGAGCAGTGACGAGAATGCACGGAATGCTGCGGCAAAGCTGGATGCGGGCATAGCGTATCCGCTGCGCGTGATAGAGCATCAGGCGCTGAATGCTGCTATTCTGGCGCACCCCAATGACGCAAATGCGCTCGATCTGCTGGCTTGTCTGGAGTACCATGCGGGCAACCACGAAACGGCGGAGGAACTGTGGCAGCGTGCGATAGCCGCAGCACCGCAGGCCTATATGCCGTACCGGAATCTGGCGGTGGCGCGTTACAGCCATCTGAAGTGTCGGCAGGATGCACTGCAGCTGTTGGAGCAGGCGCTTCAGTACCATCCGGACGACGATCAGCTGGTATGGGAGAAAGCGTATCTGATGACGCGGCTCCATGCGGATCCGAACGAGACGGCGGCCTTTGTGCTGGCGAACGGTTATCAGCGCGAGGACACGGCGATCGAACTGTGCCGCGCGCTGAATCTGGCAGGGCGCTGCGAAGAAGCGCTGGAGATCCTGAATGCCAAGCGGTTCACACCGTGTGAAGGCGGCGAGCACGCTGTGGCTGAACAGTATATGTTTGCTCACCACGCCATTGGCCGCAAGGCGCTTGCTGCCGGACGCACAGAGGAAGCGCTGGAGCACTTCCGCGCTGCTCAGCATTTGCCGGATCATCTGGGCGCGGGTCTGTGGAACGAAGTGCTGCTGGTGCCTCATCAGTATTTTGAGGCGTGTTGCCTGGAACGGTTGGAGCGGAAAGAGGAAGCAAATGCGCTGTATGAGCATATCCTACTGCTGAAGGTGGACTACTTCTCCAACATGCATTTGCCGGAACTGCCCTGCTGGCAGGCAATGACGCTGAAAAAGACGGGCCGTGCGTCACAGACACAGGAAATGATCGCGGCGCATCTGCGCAGCCAGCACAAGGCGGTGCACGCTAAGGACGCCGGGTATTACAAGACCACACCGTTCTTCATTTCCTATATGGAGGACGCGGCGCAGCTGCGGCGGGCGGGCTGCGCGTGGCAGACGGCTATGGCCTATTGGGCGGCAGGTGACAGGGAACAGGCGGCAGAATATGCAGCCCTTTCGCTGAAAGGCGAGCCGGCCAATTTGTATGCTGCGCTTCTGGCGAAGGAAGAGGCATAAAAATAGTGCTTGAAAATGTTTCGCAATTTTTGAAAAAGTTTGTTGACAAGAAGTTGTCATGATGCTATAATCATAGCATACGGAATTTGTACAAAAATGACAGCTTCAGGAAGAATAGGCGTGAAGGGTTGATTTTATATTCTGAATCAAACAATGCCTTTTCTGAATGACTGAGGAAATGGAGGGTAGAAAGAACAGCTGTTTTTAAGAAAATGATTGAAAATATCCCAGCGCAGACTTATAATGGCTTTATGATCAATGACCGATAGAGCCAAATGAAACGATTTTTTCCCAATAATGCTGCTTGCGGATCAAAGGCGGAAACATATGGCCGCTGAAAAACAAAAAGCAGCTTTGGAAAGGGGCTGCAGCCCCTTTCTTCTCCCTATGGATAGGGAGGCATACAGATTTTCTTTACAGAAAGGAGCCTTTGCTTTGAGCTTCGCAAAACCAACCAAAACGACGGCGATCGATTTGAGACGTTCCCGCCATCGCGTGATGACCCGGATTTGGCAGAACCGTTACATCTACCTGATGGTCATTCCGGTGCTGGTGTACATGATCATGTTCAAGTACACGCCCATGTACTTCCTCCGTGCCGCTTTTTACGACTACAAACTGCTCAAGGGCTTTGAGGGTTCCAAGTATGTGGGCCTGAAATGGTTCGAGCGTCTGCTGTCCAGCCCGGATCTGTGGCGTTATATCAAAAACACGCTTTCGTTGAACCTGCTGTCGCTGGCCATTGTGTTCCCTGCGCCGCTGGTGTTTGCCATCCTGCTGAACGAGATCAACAACCGTCCCTACAAAAAACTGGTGCAGACCGTTTCCTATCTGCCGCACTTCATTTCCACGGTCGTTCTGGTTTCCATGATCAACACCATCTGCTCTCCTTCTCTGGGTGTGCTGGCGAAGATCTATAAGAGCTTGGGGATGACGCCTTACAATTTTATGGGCGATCCGGACTGCTTCTACGCCATCAACATCGTTTCGGGTCTGTGGCAGGGAACCGGCTGGAATGCGGTGATTTACATCTCCGCCATTGCGGGTATTGACCATTGCCTCTACGAAGCGGCCCGTATCGACGGTGCGAACCGTTGGAAGCAGATCCTGCATGTTACGATCCCCAGCTTGCTGCCCACCTTTGTGCTGCTGCTCATCATGCAGATCGGCCAGCTGCTCAACTGCGTGTTCGACAAGATCTATCTGCTGCAGAATACGCTGAACCTTCAGGTGTCCGAGATGCTGCCCACCTATGTGTATAAAACCGGTATGGTCAGCCAGAAGTACGGTCTGGCCACGGCGGGCGGCTTGTTCAACTCCGTCGTTTCCGTTATCCTCGTGCTGATCGCCAATACCATCAGCCGCAAGGTTTCCGAGACTTCGCTATTCTGATAGAAAGGAGCGCACGCCATGTCTACCGCAGCTATCAAAAAAGCCAGAAAACATCGTTACGATCAGGACTTCATCAAGCGCTCCCGCGGCGAAAAGATTTTCAATGTGGTGAACATCGTCTTTATGTTCATCCTGCTGTGCCTGTTCCTGTTCCCGGTCTTCAACGTCCTGTCCATCTCGCTGTCTGATGACAAGGCTGTACTGGCTGCACAGGTCACGTTCTATCCCATCGGCTTCAACCCGCAGGCTTATACAGCCATCTTCAGCAATTCCGATCTGTGGGTCGCGGCGTACAACAGCGCGTTTATCGCGATTGTCGGCTGCGTGCTGGGACTGCTGGGTACCTGTATCGCCGCTTATCCCATGGCTTATGCCAACTTCTACGGCAAGAAGCTGTATGTGCTGGTGATCATGTTCACCATGTGGTTCAATGCCGGCATCGTGCCGCTGTTCCTGACCATTCGTTCGCTGGGACTGTATGACAGCCCGTGGGCGCTGATCCTCAACTCCATGATCACCGCTTACAATGTGGTCATCATCCGCAGCTACTTCGCTTCCATTCCCTTCTCGGTGATCGAATCCGCCCGCATCGACGGCGCGACCGACTACCGCATCCTGTTCCAACTGGTCATTCCGCTGTCCAAGCCGGTGCTGGCCACCGTTGCGCTGTGGATGATCGTGGGACATTGGAACGATTACCTCAATCCTCTGGTTCTGATCCACAGCCAGGACAAGAAAACGCTTCAGATCTTCCTGAAGGAATTGGTGCTGAATGCGGAAACATCCACTTCTAACCTGGCTTCCGTCAACGATGCTACCAACAAGGGCGTGGCGGCATTGAGCACCCAGCTGAAAAACGGCGTTCTGGTGGTTTCGATGGTGCCCATGCTGGTGCTGTATCCCTTCCTGCAGAAGTTCTTCGTCTCCGGCGTGATGCTGGGCTCCGTGAAAGGCTGAGGAATAGCAGGAATCCCATGGTTCTTCATCAGCGTAACAACGCTGTAAAGAAAAATAGTAAGGAGGAACTACGCATGAAGAAACTGGTATCTCTCGTATTGGCTCTGGTCATGCTGATGTCCATGACGACCGCTCTGGCGGACACCGTCGGCGGCATGGCAGAAGGCTGGTGGAAGGACATTGAGATCGCGCCTTCCGAGATCTTCCATCTGGATGAGCCCATGACCATCACTGGTCTTGGCATTCACTTCAACCAGTATCCCACTGAATTTGACGGCTGCTACTATCCCCCCACCATCGAAAAGCTGACCAACGTCCATCTGGATATCGACTGGCGTCCTGATTCCGACTGGACCACCCAGGTTGCCACCACGCTGGCCGGTGGTATTGACAGCCTGCCCGATATCATTCGCGCTGGTTCCTACGGCGTGACTGCTCTGGCTAACGAAGGCGCGATCGTGGCTCTGGACGATTACATCGACCTGATCCCCAACATCGTGGCTGCGGTTGGCGAAGACCGTATGTCCAAGTGGAAGTCCGCTGATGGCCACATCTACACCATCCCCACCATCGTGAACGTTCCCGGTTCCCAGTCCACCGCGATCCGCAAGGATTGGCTGGATAAGCTGGGCATGAGCGTTCCCACCACTTGGGAAGAGTGGAAGGCTTATTGGTACGGCGTCCGTGACAACGATATGAACGGCAACGGCGACACGGCCGACGAGATCCCAATCGTGCTGGAAATGGGCGGCAACGGCGAACGTTCCCTGCATGCTCTGCTGAATGCTTTCGGCATCGGCGCTTCCAACGATGCGCAGTTCTGCGTGCTGGAGGATGGCACCTACACCATGGTGTACGAGCATCCCCGCTATCGCGAGTTCCTGACCGAGATGCAGGCCCTGTACGCTGACAAGATCATCGACCAGGAGTTTGCGACCCGTTATCAGGCCGAAATGTACAATACCATGTCCGGCGATCTGGCTGGCACCGTGTTCACTTGGGCGGAGCAGTGCGCCGTGCACAGCGAGACCTTGATCAACAATGGCAACGCTGATGCGCTGTACCTGACCTGCGCCCCCATCACCGGCCCCTATGGCGACTCCATGCTGCAGATGCGTGAAGGCGTGAGCGGCAACTGGTGCATCACCGCCAAGGCGGAAGCCGACGGCAAGGTGGAAAATATCCTGAAGTTCTGGAACTGGATGTTCTCCGAAGAAGGCGTCATGCTGTACAACTACGGCATCGAAGGCTACACCTATAACATGGTGGATGGCAAGCCCGTCCTGAACGGCGAGATCACTGCGGCTGGCTTCAACGATTACCGCACTCTGGGCATGGAATTCGAGCCCATCGGCGGCAACTGGCAGAACGATGCGTTCATGCAGTGCGTGTTCTCCGGCAAGACTGTGGCTGAACTGACCGTTCCGCGCAAGTCTTTCTACGACGGCCTGAATGAAGAAGGCGTCAATGCTGGCTGCTACTACAGCATGCCCCCGACCTTGGAAACCGAAGCTTATGTGGAATACCGCTCCGAGCTGATCACCTCTGGCGTGTGCGCTCTGCGCGACCAGTGCGTGGCTGGCCAGCTGACCGTGGACGAGTTCTTCGCTAAGTACGAAGAACTGAAGGCTCGCGGCCTGCAGGATGTCATTGATGAGGGCGCTGAAGCGTACGCTCTGATCTCTAAGTAATTCAAGCCATTCAAGGTACCCTTGCGGGGCTTGCTCCAAGGAACAGGAGACTGTCCAGGGGAAAGCCCCCTTTTCATTGGTTTCGTTCACTTCTGTCAGAAAGGTGAAACAACGATGGTTCATTTCGATACGATTATGTTTCCGGCGGCTTCGCTGGGGCCGCTCAACCCTATGCCGGATATCAAGAATGTCAGCTATATTCACGCAGGGTACGAAATGACGCCCAGAGTAACGCAGGAAGAAAGAACGCATATCGGCGAAGGGATGATCCCCACGATGCTGCCATATCGCCTGCAGGATGGGTATGACCGCGAACGAAAGCCGCGCGCCTTTCAGGCAGCCATTGTGGAGAACGACCATGTGCGCGCAACGTTCCTGCCGGAGCTGGGTGGGCGGCTGTGGTCGATTTTCGATAAGGATCAGCAGCGCGAACTGCTGTATGTAAACCCGGTGTTTCAGGCAGGCAATCTGGGCCTGAGAAACGCATGGTTCAGTGGCGGCGTGGAGTTTAATGTGGGCATCAAAGGGCATAACCCGCTCACCTGCTCGCCGCTGCATGCCGTGATAGATCGCACTCCGGAGGGCGATGTGCTGCGGCTGTATGAGTTTGAACGCATTCGTGGTGTGGTGTACTCTGTCAGTGCATGGGTGAAGGAAGATTCTCCTACGCTGTTTTTGCGCTGCCGCATTGAAAACACCACAGACGACACCAAATATATGTATTGGTGGTCGAACATCGCCGTGCCGGAAACGCCCGGAACACGCGTGATCGTTCCGACGGACGAATCGTTCCTGAGCTTCTATCACGCCAATCATTATGTACTGGATAAAACGTCGATCCCGATGAATGAAGGGATCGATGTGAGCTACCCTGCCAACATACCCTCGTCCCGCGACTTTTTTTATAAGATCCCGGAGCGATCCCCAAAATGGATCGCCACGGCAAACGAACAGGGAAATGGACTGCTGCAGTGCTCCACGCGCCGTCAATATGGCCGAAAGCTGTTTGTGTGGGGCATGAATCCGGGCGGACGGCATTGGAACGAATGGCTGTCGGAAGAGGGGAGCGCCTATATCGAAATCCAGGCGGGACTGGCCCACACCCAGCTGGAGCATTTCCCTATGAAGGGTCGCAGCGTGTTGGAATGGCAAGAGGCTTATACACTGCTTCGCGGCGAACCGGCTGTGCTGCATGGCGATTACCGCAAGGCGGTGAGCCATGTGGCAGAATACTTGCAGCAGCGGGTAGGCGATGTGGAACAGATGCCCTTCCCTGCGGATGCCAGCGTGGTTGGCAGCGAACGATGCGTGAATGGATCGGGTTGGGGTCATGTGGAGGAAATGCTGCGAGGTGAGAAAATCAGCGCAACGCTTGACTTTCCCGATGTTGAGGATCCGGAGACGGCGCCATGGCTGGAGCTGCTGACGAAGGGAAGCTTTCCCTGTCCCGAACCGCTGGAAGAACCCGCTGGTTATGTGAGCGGCAAGGAATGGCTGGATCGGTTGGAAGGCCTTTCTCAGCAGAACTGGTACAGTTTGTTGCATATTGGCGTGATCCGCTATGCCCTGTACGCTTACGGCGATGGCAGTCTGAAAGCTGTGCAAGAGGCGTGGGAGCGATCCTGCGAAAAATGCCCCAACCCATGGGCGCTTCGCAATCTGGCTATGCTATATAAGAACGAATACAAGATCGCCTCAAAGGCGCATGAACTGTTGCTTGCGGCCTTCCGTATGAAACCGGATTGCCGGGCACTCGCCATCGAAACGGCGGCCCTGCTGACGGAGGACGGCAGCGATGCTCTGTGGTTGGAACTGTACGGCGCGCTGGATGAAACGCTGCAGGCCTGCGGAAGGCTGCGTCTGCACAGAGCGATTGCATTGTTGCATCTGAACAGACTGGCAGAAGCGGCAGAGATCCTCAATGCAGATTTTGTGATGCCGGATGTGAAGGAAGGCGAACTGTCCGTTTCACAGCTCTGGTTCGATCTGTATCGCCGTATTTATGCCGTGGAGATCGGCGTGGCGTATGATGCGATGGATGAGCAGGAAATACAGGCGGCAGATGCTAAGTATCCGTTGCCAAAGAGCCTGGACTTCCGCATGCACGGATGAACGAGAAACATACAGGAGGCAAAGAATGCTATGAAGATCCTGCAACCGTTTCTTCCTGTACGGGCAGAAACAAAAAACAACGAGCACATTGTGCATGTGATCGGGCGCGACTACACCATTGGCGTAGATGGTATGCTGACTTCCATCCGTTCGCAGGGCGTGGAACTGTTGGCGGCTCCTGTACGCCTTGTAATGGTAGAAGAAGGCGAACCAGCTTGCTGGGATGACGATTACCCTGAAAACGAGGCAGAGAGTTTTATACAAAAGCGTTCGGATGAGCAGATCGTGATCTGCGGTGCAAAGCAGAGCAAGCGCTTTATTGTGGATACCTGTTGGCGGATCGATTATGACGGCTGCGTGGATATCGATCTGAAGCTGATGACTCGCGGCCAGACGGTTGCGCAGGTGTTTGGCATCAGTGCGACCAAGCCGCTGCTTTATCAGCTGGATCGCTTGTGGCTGGAGATCCCCCTCCGGGCCGAAGCAATGACGCTGTTCCATATGTTCCCCAACAGTGAGATGCTGTTGGATGATGGTAACACTCGCCCCGAAAACCGCCTGTCCAGCAGCGGAGCCGTACCCGTTCAGTCTGCTGCCATGCCGTTTAAAACACTGCTGTGGCTGGGCAACGAGGAACGCGGACTGGGCTGGTTTGCAGAAAACGACCGCAACTGGCAGCCGGAAAACGAAGCACGCGCCATGGAACTGGTGCATGATGGCGAACAGCTGATCCTGCGCGTACATCTGCTGGACAGCCACCCGTCCGTGTGGAACGCTGACCCGCGGATGGGAATGAATGCTTATGCTCCGCTGTCATTCCGCTTTGGCCTGCATGCTACGCCTGTAAAACCGTTCCCCAAACAGCCCTACATTCACAACGCGTTCCATCTGGACTGCGGCATCAAGGTGAAGGGTAATTACATTGATGTGCTGGCTGGACGCTATGATGAACTGAAAGAAAAGGGCGTCACCACGCTGATCCTGCATGAAAAATGGAACAAGTGCCAGAACTGGTTTGAACTGAGCGAATTTACCGCGCATCAGCTCAAAACCATTGTGGATGAGTGCCATAAACGCGGGATCAAGGTGCTTCCTTATTTCGGATACGAATTATCCTCCCTGTCGCCGCAATGGAGCCAATTGCAGGAGTCTGCAGCGTTCAAAAAAGCAGATGGATCGCTGGATGGCGGGTGGTGGCGTGTGCCCTTCCAGCGCGACTATGTGGTGTGCTACCATAGTGAGTATCAGGAACTGTTCCTTCAGGGCATTGCCCGCCTGATGGATGAATACCACATTGACGGCGTCTACCTTGATTCCACCACTTATCCGCGCCTGTGCTACGATGTGGAGCATGGCTGCGGCTGGTATGACCATAGCGGAAAGCTGCACGGTAGTTATTGCGTGGACGAGCTGCGGCGGATGTTCAAGCGACTGTACGAAGTGGTGCAGTCACGCGGCGGCGAGATCAACGTTCATTCCTTTGGGTACATCAGCTTTGTAACGATTCCCTTTATCCATCAGAATTGGTATGGTGAAAACCTGCAGTTTGAACGCATGCATGGAGATACAGAGGATCTGAATCTGGATTATTTCCGCGCGGAGTATTTGGGCCGGAACATCGGTGCGCCTGTGGAATTCATCGCCTATGCTAATCCGCCAAAGTGGACCTTTGAACAGGCGCTTGCCTGCTCGGTTCTGCACGGGATCCTGCCGCGACCCAATGATCTGGATCATCCGTTAGAGCTGATGAGCCGTGTGTGGAAGGTGTTTGATGCGTTCCCGATCGCGCAGGCTGAATGGATGCCTTACTGGAGCAACGATGCGCAGAGTTCACATGAAAAGGTCAAGATCAGTTACTATCGCTATACAGATCTGTCCGGAGCACAGCAGCTGCTGGCGTTTGCTGTGAACATTTCTGCTGCACCTGTAGCGGAAGTGCGCCTGTCCTTCCAAGAGAATGTGAACGAAGCGTGGGATATGCTGGAAGAACAAAACGTGGGCTTTGCCTTCTCGCTGGAAGCCTACTCCTGCCGTATTCTGTTTGTGAAGTGACGAAAAAACGACTGGAAAAAGGAGCGTTAGGTTGAGATGCTGATTCGCTTTGATCCGGACAAACGTATTTTTCACTTATCCACTGATGAAATGTCCTATGCCTTTGGCGTGGCAGAGGATGGCCGCCTGCGTCATCTATACTGGGGCGCAGCATTGAAGCATATGGAATCGCTGTACGATGCAGCGAAAACGGTGCTGCAGGCCTTTGCCGCACCATTGGGTGTGGACTGCCTGAATGCAGGCTACGCTGAATGGCCAACACAGGAACCGTTTGATTATGGCGATCCGGTGCTGTGGGTTCGGCATGAAGACGGGGTGCGGGGCTTGCGTTTGGTGTATGAGCGCCATACCATTGAGGATGATCACCTGACGGTCTTTGCGAAGGATGAGGCCTATCCTGTTAGAGTAGAATTGCATTACCGAGGCTGGGAGGATCTCCCCCTCCTGAGCAAATGGCTGGTCATTCGCAATGAGGAGAATGCAGCGCTGAAAATAGAACAGCTGAAGAGTGCGGCGTGGCATCTGCCTGCTGGAGAGGAATACCGACTGACGCATCTTTCCGGTCAATGGGGCTGCGAATACACCAAGAATCAACTGATGCTCACGCAGGCGCGTACAGTACTGCACAGCAACCGCCTGACCTGCACCACAGCGCAGCAGACCCCATTCTTTGCACTGGATCAGGACGGTGTAGCTACGGAAGAAAACGGTGATGTGTATTATGGCGTGCTGCATTGGAGTGGGAATTTTGATATTACGATTGAGCGTCAGTTTGGCAAACGCGTCAGCGTAACGGGCGGTGTGAACAGCTTCGATACCTGTTATCTGCTTGAGCCGGGAGAACAGTTTGAAACGCCGTGGTTTACAGGCGGTTTCTCCGCGCATGGCTTTGAACACATGAGCGAAACACTGTATGACTGGCAATTGGATCACCTGATGCCGCGCGGAGAGAAAACGGATAAAGCGCATGCTGTGCGCCCTGTTATCTATAATTCATGGTATCCTTATGAGTTTGATGTGCGGGAGGATTGCTGCCTTGCGTTGATTGACCAGTGTGCTGCACTGGGGGTAGAACTGTTTGTGCTGGACGATGGATGGATGACAAAGCGCACAAGCGGCAAAGCTGGTCTGGGCGATTGGGTGGCGGACGAAGAACGGTTTCCACACGGACTTCAGGCGATCGCAGAGGCTTGCCATGAGAGAGGCCTGCAGTTCGGACTATGGGTGGAACCGGAAATGGTAAATGTGGATAGCGAACTCTATCGCGTCCATCCTGAATGGGTCATTCGCGATTCGACTCGACCTATGACGCTGCAGCGCGATCAGCTTGTGCTGAATCTGGCGCGTGATGATGTACGCGACTGGGCAATGGAGTGGCTGGATCGGCTGATCGAAGACTGCCAGCTGGATTATCTGAAATGGGATATGAACCGCTATGCTACGGACGTGGGATGGCCGGATGCGCCCCAACAGGAACAGCAGACCTTGTCCATCCGCTACACCCGAAATTTGTTGGCCATTTGGGAACATCTGAACCAGCGGCATCCGGATGTGCTATACGAAAACTGTGCATCCGGCGGTGGACGGGCCGACTTTGGCATGGTTCCGTACGCAGATAGGATCAACCGCAGTGACAATGCGGATCCAGTGGATGTGATGGTGCTCCACGAAGGCTTCACGATGCTGTTTCCTCCCAAAACGGCTGGGGGAGCGGGAAATATTGCCCCGGCCCGGCACCACATCCACCAGCGCGCAACGCCGCTTCCGTTCCGCATCCATCTGGGCATGACCGGTTCGATGAGCATCGGCATCAACCTGCTGACAGCTTCCAAGGAAGAAATGGACGAATTGAAAAAAGCAATCGCTGAATTCAAACGTCTTCGCGCAGATCTACAGGATGCCTATGTCTATCGGATCGCCTCAGCTACACAGCACCCGTATGCGCTGTTCCAATATGTGCGTCGTGATCGCAAGGCGTTCACGTTGTTCTCCTTTGCTCATGGCATGCGCTGCTGGGATCTGCCCATGCCGCGCTTCCGCATGCGGGGCCTGCTGCCGGATGCAGTGTACGAATGCGAAGACGGCCGCCACATGACTGGCGAAGCGCTGATGAGGATCGGCGTGGAGATTCACCTGAAAGGCGATTGCGATAGCAGAATGGATGTTTGGCGCATGCGATAAGCAACACATCTGCAATCGTTACATATCTGTCAAGCGCCAGCGTTGGTTTTTGAAGCCGGTTATGGTATAATAAAGCACAGCTGATCGTTCAGTTGGTTGACCATTTCGGCTTATTGGAGGACGACGAATGCGCGAAATTCTGCTTTCGCTTGCGGTCGCTGTGATCGCATATCTGCTGGGGTGTTTTTCTACAGGCATCACCCTGTCCCGCGCCAAGGGAGTGGACATCCGCTCTCAGGGCAGCAAGAATACCGGGGCTAGCAATGTGTTGCGTGTAATGGGGCTGAAGAACGGCTTGCTTACGTTCCTGGGCGATTTTTGCAAGGCGGCGCTGGCTTGCCTGATCGGCGGCTGGCTGCTGCCGGGAACGGTGTTTGGCGTTGAAAGGTTCGGCGTGATGCTAGGCGGACTATGCGCCATCATTGGCCATAATTGGCCGGTCTTCTATGGCTTCAAGGGCGGCAAGGGCGTAGCCTGTTCCGCCGCTGTTGTGTTCATCGTCGATCCGCTGTGGGGCATCCTGTCCATTCTGATCGCGGTAGCGGCGATCGCCATCACCCGTTTCATCAGTCTCGGCAGCATGCTGCTGCTGGGCAGCTATATGGTTTTCATGTGCATTGCATGCTGGGGACAGTGGGTGGTGTGTTTGTTCACTGTGGCCATGTTTGCCATGTGCGTGTGGCGGCATCGCGCCAACATTCAGCGGCTGCTCAGCGGCACTGAAAACAAGATCGGTCAGAAAGCTTCTCCGCAATAACGTTCCTCTTTACCGGCATGACGGATGAATATTCGTTCGTATGCCGGTTTTGTATTACGGCGGGACAAAGTACTCGATACTTGTCGAATTTTAATGATTTCCCCCATTTTTTGCCGCTTTGCTGTACCATCTACAAGTGAAAAGACAAGGGAGATGATGACGTGAGCCCATCCATTCAGCGTGCACGGAAGTTCTTTTTGATCGTCTGTCCCTCGCTATCCTCCGTCGAGCAGAAACTATTGTCTCATGCGTTGCACCTTGCACTTGAACACATGGATCGTTGCAAGCCTTTTCGGTTTACTGCGGACATTTATCAGCCGATCGCCCATACCTATCAGCTGAGTGTGTGCCGCGTTCGCAGCGAGATGGCCAGAGCCATCCGAAAATGCTGGCAGGACGAGAACAACCAGCTGCTGCATGCAGTGATTGGTTGTCGCTTGCCGCAGCAGCCGAAACCTTGTGAATTCCTGCGGTATTGCGCTCATTACCTGCATTATGGCGAACCATACTATCCATTGATGGAAGAAGAGGAGCCAGACGCTTCCTTGTAGGTTTGTCGAGCCTATTGAACAGCTTCGTAAACTTGAAGTGGCTGGTGTCCACCCAAAACACTGTATTCTCGGCACATCCTATGATGTGGAAGCATCAGCAGTTCAAGTTTGTGTTACACGCTTCATGCGGCTTGAGCTCCTTGCGTTTTGATGCTGCAGCAACTCTACGATAAACGAACGTCCCTTAGACTTCCTTTTTTGTAACTGTCCCAAGTATATGGTAGTACTGCACGAACGCGGGGGGACTATCCCCTCCTCATCATGTAGGTTTGTCAAACATCTTGTACAGTGAAGCAAGAGAGTCGCTCTTTCGGGGACAACCATTGCAGCGGACGCATGGGGCGGGCGTTGCTGCGACTTTGGTGGGCAGTTAACTGCC
>CAZDEF010000004.1:0-58967 GCA_964504385.1 uncultured Oscillospiraceae bacterium | reverse complement strand
CCCTTCTCCTTTATATATTCGCCATCCCTCCCTCTTTTTCTTGCTTTTCCCATTTAAAAAGACCGCTGACGACTTTGTCAGCGGTCTGAGCCAGTCTCCTTTACTGGGAGACTGGCTTCTTGCTGTTATATCGATCAAAAGGCGCTGAGCAGTTCTGCCGGTGCAAAAGGAAAACGGAGGATGCCGGCAACCTCGCCCGCGATCTCACCGGAAGCGATCCAGAAAACGATATTGCCGTCCGCATCCAGATAATAATCTGTTTCCGGCTGGAAGGAATGCTCCACCTGCTCCCGCGTCAATCCGTCCAGATAGTCGCTGTCGGCGTTCTGCGCTTCGTGCGCCACCATCTGCCACACCAGTTCATACGCCAGCGTTCCGGCCAGCGCGGACTGTTCCTCCAAGCCCAGCAGCTGCGACAAGCCGATCTTCTGCCCGGCATAGATCCCATCGCGGGCAAAGGTGTCGCTGCGCAAGGTCTGGCTTTCGCCGTTGCCGCCCTGCACGGTGGCGGTTTCCAGCACGCTCACATACCGCTCAGAGCTGTGCGTGACCTCGCAGGTGATGCCGGTATCCCCTTCCCATCCGTCCGCCGTTACGTTTTCTGCCAGCTGCCGGTAATAGCGGTTGATGGCCTCATCGGCGGGGAACTGCGCTGCAAACTGCGGATAGCTGTACGCAACGGAAAAGGAGACCTGAGAGGCGTCTGCGCTCTCAGGTCTCCTGCAGTTTCCGGTAATGGATCCCGCCTGCACAAGCCCTTGCGTCAGCGCGTCAGCCCCCAAAGCGGGCATGGACGTCATCATTAGCAGCAATGCGGCGCAAAGCGCCAGCCATGCATGAAGAGCTTTGTTCATGCGTTTCTCCCTTAGCCCTGAGACAGTTCGTTCACCACGAAGCTGTTCTCCAGATAGGAAGTGTACATGCTGTACTGGCTCATCAGGGTGGTGAGGTAGCTCAGTTCAGCCTGGAAGATGTACTGATCGGTCACGACGAACACATCAAACACGGCATAGCCATCCTCGGTGGTGTAGGAAACGGTGCCGTATTGCATGGCCTCGTTCACAGTGGACTTGCTGCCGGTGATGCCGTTGGCGATGATGCCCACATAATCCGCAAGGCTGGAACCATTGGCATTCTCCACGCGTTTGGCAAAGAAGCTGGCGCTGCCGTCAGCCAGTTCGGCCGACACGCCGTTTTCATCCTCTACCAGCAGGTCATCCGTGAAGAAGGCCGGGTAGAGCAGTGTGAAGCCCAGTTTGCTCTCGTATTCCACGGCGATCTCCTGGAAGTAGCTCTGCAGAGTCGCTTCCAGCGCCAGATCGGTGCCCACGGAATACCCCACCAGACGGAAGCCGTTCATCGCGGTCTCATCGCTCTGGAAGGTGAACGCAGCGCGATCCTTCCAATCCACATTGCTGAAATCCGCCGTGCTCATCTCGCGCAGGGGCTTGTCCGCCTGATACATTTCGCCGATGATCTGCACGCTGGCGCCGTCGGTGCCGGTGTTGACGGTCACAGGCTGGAAGCCGATGTAACCGCTCACCTGCTCGCTCACCGTCACGGGCTGAAGCTGCGGCAGCTGCGCGGCAAAGATGCTGCCCAGCAGCGCGGCCTGCGCATCGGTATCGCTCAGGGTGCTGTCCGTGATGCCCAGCGCGCGGCCATAGGTCTTGCCCACTTTCAGGAAGGCATCCACAAAGCTGTCGGTCAGCACGCCGTCAGCGCCGGGAACGGTCTCCGGGCCCTTGGCAGAATACTGGGAAGCGGCGCATACCAGATCCATCAGCGGAACCAGCGCCTCAAAATCCGCAGTCGTCGCAGTCTGTGCAACAGCGGCCGTGCACAGGCTCAGCGCCATGCACAGGATCAGCAGCATGGAAAATACCTTTTGTACGCCACGATTCATCATTTCATTTTCCTCCTCGATCTATCATACAAACCAGCTTTCACTGGTTCGGTACACTGATACAACGTTTCAGGGTGGTGGTTTCATCCAAGGTTAGCAATAAATTCTGCTGCGGAAATGGCGGCGATGTTTCCCTCGCCCACAGCCTTAGGCACCTGCAGCGGCTGACCTGTGCAGTCGCCTGCGGCGAATACGCCGGGAACATTGGTCGCCATCCGCCGGTCCACCGGAATAAAGCTGCCTTCCGTTTTCAGCTCCGCCATCAGCATGCCCAGCGGCATGGCCGCCCGGAACACGAAGATGCCGTCGTAGCAATGGGCCGCGCGATCGGTATTCAGTACCAGTCCCGCCTCGTCCCGGTCAATGCTCACAGGGGTCTCATCCATCTTCCGCACACCGGCGGCAAGCTCGTCGGTGTTATGGCGCTTGAGCAAGTAGTAATCGATCCCGCCCGCCAGCGTGGCCAGAAAGCGTGTTTCCTCCACGCCCTGCAGTGAGGATGACAGCACCGCGATGCGCTTGCCCCGGTAGAACATCCCGTCGCAGGTAGCACAATAGCTCACGCCCCGCCCCACCTGCTGCTCTTCACCGGGCAATAGTTTCGCACGCGCCGCGCCCATGGCCAGCACCACGGCCTTGGCCTCCATCACATCGTTTTCCACCAGCAGCATGAACTGGTCGCCCATCGGCATGATCTGGCGCACCAGCCCTGTCTGCTCCTCCGCGCCCAGCCGCAATGCCTGCTGCCGGAACTGCTCCAGCATTGCATTGCCGGAAACGCTCGGCATGCCGGGATAGTTGTCGATGCGCTCTGCGCTGCGCAGCAGTCCCGTGTCGTTCAGCGGCGCGATCACCGTTGCGGACAGGCCGCGCATGCGGGCGGTCATGGCGCAGGACCATCCGGCAGGCCCCTTGCCGATAATGGCGATATCCGTCATTGCTGCCTCCCCAGGCATTCATGGAATGGAACGGTTTTACCAGAAATGAGTATATCAAAAAGGTTAAGTTATTTCAAGACTTTTTGAAAAAGATAAAGGAAATGTTACAAGAATATTTTTGTTCTCGACATAGAAACAGAAAAAACGCTCTTGGCAGTTTGTTCTGCCAAGAGCGTTCGAGCCGTCCGTATGGCCCGGATCATTCCAAAGATGCAAACAGCAGCAGCGAGAAGCACGGGTAGCTTTCTTCCGTTTCTTCTTCCGCGGTTCCGGTGCTCAGCGACATTCCTTCGCAGGTGCCATACATCATCACGCGTTCCCCCACAGCAAAGCTCGGCTCGCTCTCCGTCATCACCAGCACATAGTTGACGTACTTGCCGTCCTTCTTGCTCAGCGCCATCGTCACGATGTATTCATCCCCGCTCTGCGCCACATCCAGCAGATAGGCGCGATACCCGACGATCTTGCCTTCGTAGTTCTCCATGTTCTTCTTCAGCTGCGAATAGGTCGGATCGATCGCCTGCTTCTGAAGGTATTTGACCATGTCTGCGTCCGTCCAGTTGCGGCTGTAGTTGAGCACGAACCGCCGGTCTGCCAGCCCCTTTTTGGCAAACACCAGCGTTACCTCGTGCTGACCTTCTTCCTTGGCCGTCACCTCAAAGGAAAACTTGCCGGCGGAAGTAACCTTCTTGGTAAACAGCGTTTCGCCATCCAAGAACACCTGAATGCTCGCGCCGGGTTCAGAGGTGCCGGCAATGGTCACCTTGTCAGTGCTCACAGAAGCAGTGGGCTTCTGGGTAAAGTTGACCGCCAGCATCGTGCGCTGATAGGTGATGGGATAGGCCAGCTCCACGACTTCTTCGTCCCGATATTCCCCCGTGACGGTGATCAGGAAGACGCCTTCGCGTGGCAGCTTGACAGGCAGCGAGAATTTGCCGTTCTTGCCCGTCACCACCTCGGTCACGATGGGTTCAGGATAGCTCAGGCCCATGGTCACGGCGGTCAGCTTCACGCCTTCCTCGGCGGTACCGTCGATGGTGAAGCTCTGCTCGTTGCTCTCTTCCGGCGGCGGGTCGCTGATAAAGATCTTTGCGGCCGCTGCAGGGGGAAGCTCCTTGATCTCGATAAACTTGAAGGTCTCCCAGATTTTATTGAGATTCGTATTATCCTTATTGGTCAGGCTCCGTCCGATGGCCTGCATGTCAAAGTCGATCTCGTAACCATTGCGGATGGTGCGGCGCATGAAGCCACGGCGAACCACCTCGCTGTTGTCGCGATACACATACTGCAGGCAGAGAAAACGGCCCTGCTCCGTGTTCTTCCACTCCGAACTGGAAAACTCATACCCCGCGTATTCGTTGCGCGGATAGTGGCTGGTGCGGTACTGGCCGCGCACATCGGTGCTCTGCTCGTTCACGTCAAACATCAGCAGCGTATCCTCATCCTGACGGCTGCGCAGTTCAAAACAGGTATCGTGTTCCTCTGTCCACGCCTGCAGCAGAACGCCGCGCGCCTGAAAATCCGCCTGCGTGTCCTCCGCGGTGGTCCCATACGCCTCCAGCCAGCTGGCATAGTTGGACAGATTTCTCTCCGTCAGCACGATATAGCTGTCGGGTACCTCCATGCTGGCATACAGATCATCAAATACATAGATCTCCGCCAGCGCGCTGGATGACAGCACCACCAGAAACAGCATCAACAGCCACGGCAGCCTTTTGCGCATGTGGACACATCCTTCCCGTCTGCACGCATCATCACCGCAGCAGACACTCATAGATATTTTTCATTTTAACACAATCAGCGCACATCTGGCAACCAAGCCCCCTCAATATTTTACATTCTCTTTGACGTAGGCGCCATTGTGTTGTATGATAAGAGTGTATAGGAATCTGGTCATTCCCACAAGAAAAGGAGATATACGCATATGAAAAAACTGGGTTTTGGTCTGATGCGGCTTCCGATGATCGAAAACGATATCGATGTTGAACAGGTAAAGCAAATGGTCGACCTGTTCATGGAGCGCGGTTTCACCTATTTCGACACTGCCTACGGCTACCTGGAGGGGCGCAGCGAGGTGGTTGCCAAGGCCGCGCTGGTGGATCGCTATCCCCGCGAGAGCTTCCAGCTGGCCACCAAGCTGCCCGCATGGGACGCGCATGACGCGCAGAGCGCTCGCGCCATGCTGGCCACCAGTCTCGAACGCACCGGCGCAGGCTATTTCGATTACTATCTGCTGCACAATTTGGGCGCCAAGCGCACGGAGATCTTCGACAATTTCGACCTGTGGAATTTCGTAGCCGAGCAAAAGGAAAAGGGAGTGCTGCGCAAGGTCGGCTTCTCTTTCCACGACCGCGCCGATGTGCTGGAGCAGATCCTTGCCGCGCACCCCGAAATGGATTTCGTGCAGCTGCAGATCAACTACGCCGACTGGGAGAGCGAGAGCGTGCAGTCCCGGCTGTGCTATGAAGTGGCGCGCAAGTACGGCAAACCCGTCATCGTCATGGAGCCCGTCAAGGGCGGCGCGCTGGCCAATCTGGCCGCTGCCGTGGCTGCACCGCTGAGCAAGATGGATGCCGCTGCCTCCCGATCCAGCTGGGCTATCCGCTTCGCCGCCTCGCTGCCCGGCGTGATGACGGTGCTCAGCGGCATGAGCACGCTTGCCCAAGTGGAGGACAACACCGCTTACATGCAGGACTTCAAGCCGCTGACCGAAGCGGAACGCGCCGCTGTTGACGAAGTGCGCACGCTGCTGGAAAAGACGGATCGCGTGCCCTGCACCGACTGCCGCTATTGCCTGAAGGACTGCCCCCAGTCCGTCCGCATCGCCCCCATCTTCAGCGCGTTGAACACCTATAAGATGTACAATGATCTGGACGGTGCCCGCAGGCAGTACGCCATGTGCACGGCCGAAGGCGGCACTGCGGACCAGTGCATAGCCTGCGGTCAGTGTGAAAGCGTGTGTCCGCAGCACATCAACATCATCGAAAAGCTCCGCGAAGCACACGATCTGCTCGCCTGACATCCCGCCCTTTTGAAAGGAGAATTCCATGCCAGCGCCTCTGTATCCCATCCGGCAATATGGCCGTCAAGCGCCCTTCAGCAGTTTTCTGCCCGGCGTGGCCGGTGAACGCGGCATCCCGCTGTGGTGCTTCTATGTCAACCGTGGTCAGTGCATCGCAGGGTTCGGTTCACACGACAAGCAGCACTCCATCATGGAGTTCTGCCCGGCCAACACCGCCTATCAGCGCGTGCAAACCATGGGCTTCCGCACATGGATCAGGCTGGACGGCCAGCTGGTGGAACCCTTCGCTGATGGGCTGGGCGACCTGTTCATCGGTGAAAACACGCTGGATCTTCGCTGGGAGAGTGCAGAGCACGCGCTGCGCATGGAGGTTTCCTACTTCATCGTACCCAATGAAAGCATTGGCATGCTGTGCCGCCGCGCCCGTGTCATCAGCACTGCGGCGCAGGCACGGAAGATCGAGGTTCTGGATGGTCTGTCAGCCATCGTGCCTTTCGGGCTGTCCCAGTTCGACCTGAAAATGATGGGACAGACGGCCAAGGCATGGATGATGGTGGAAGGCTTTGAATCTGCGCTGCCCTATTTCCGTCTGCGCGCCAGCCTTGTGGACACCACATCGGTGGAGGCCATTGAGGACGGCAGCTTCGGCGCGGGCGCGGCAAACGGCGCGCTGCTGCCGGTGATCGTCGATCCTGCCGTCGTATTTGGCTGGGATACCTCCTTCGCCCATCCGGAAGGCTTTGCCAGCCATTCTTTGGGGGATCTGCTCCGCCAGCCGCAGCGGCTGGAAAACGAACTGCCCTGCTGCTTTTTCGGCTGGGAAGGCGAACTGGCTGCAGAAGGAAGCGTTGCGATCGACAGCCTTTACGGCCTGTCGCACGGTTGCAGCAGCTTCCATCCGGCCGTGAAGCAGCTGCTTCTGCAGGGCGGACTGGACGCTTCGCAAAAGGCGGCGTGCGCGCTGTTGGACGACTGTCTGAGCGCCATCCAGACCCATACGGCGGATGCGCTGTTCGATCAGTATTGCCGCCAGAGCTATCTGGACAACCTGCTGCGCGGCGGCGTGCCCTATCTGTTCCGCAGCAAGGGCAGAGTGCAGCCCTTCTACCTGTACTCCCGCAAGCACGGCGATTTGGAGCGGGATTATAATGACTTTGTCGTAACGCCGGAGTATTACTCTCAGGGGAACGGCAATTTCCGTGATGTGCTGCAGAATCGCCGCAGCGACCCGCGCTTTTGTCCCGAGATCGGCTGGACGCCGCTCAAACCGTTTCTGGAGCTGATCCAATCCGACGGCTACAATCCGCTGGTCATCCAGCCCTCCGAATATGTGCTGGAGGATGCGTCCGTCTTTGCGCGAGCACTGGAGGACTGTCCAGAGGCTGCCACGCTGATCGCCTCCCCCTTCACACCCGGTGCGCTGGCCATGGCGCTGTCCCGCTCCGGTCTGGATGCGCGGCAGCAGCAAGCCCTCTTGTGCGATATTCTCTGCACGGCCAAGCCCGAGGTGAATGCCGCTTTCGGCGAGGGCTACTGGGTGGATCATTGGATCTACCTGCTGGATCTGCTGGAAAGCTACCTGAGCGTTTACCCCGAAAACCGCACGGCGCTGCTGTATGACCGCTGCCTGCGCTGGTACGAATCTCGCGCGGTGGTGCGCCCTCTGCACGAGCGCTGCGCGTCCGGTCTGAACGGTCTGCGCCAGCACAATGCGCTGGACGAACAGCTGAAGAAGAATGTAACGCGAAAATGGCTCTGTACCCGTTCCGGGCAGGAGGTGCTGTCCACGCCGTTCGAAAAGCTGTTCATGCTGTGCGTGCTCAAGTTCGGCGCGCTGGATGCTGCCGGTGAAGCCGTCAGCATGGAAGCCGGCAAGCCCGGCTGGTATGATGCGCTCAACGGCCTGCCCGCGCTGTTCGGCTCCTCCACGGCGGAAAGCTGCGAGTTGTGGCGTCTGCTGCATTTCCTGAAAAGCTCCGCATCCGGTCCCGTGCTGCTGCCGGGCGATATGGCGGCGCTGGCGCGCTCCATGGCCCGCATCAGCCAGCTGTCTCAGCCGCTGGAACGCTGGCGGCAGGCGACCGCGCTGGTGGAAATCTACCGCAGTCAGACCGCTTTCTGCGTCAGTGATGAAACCGTAGAGCTGCCTCTTTCCAAAGTCCTTGCCATTCTCGAAGCATTGGAAGCGCCGCTTTCCGCCGCGCTGTCGGAATGGATGACACGCGCACCGGGCGTTCCGCCCACCTATTTTACCAATCTTGTGGAAGCCTTTCATAAGGACGAAAGCGGCATTCATACGGACGCATTTTCCCATCAGCCCCTTCCTGCGTTCTTGGAAGGCCCCATGCATGCCCTGCGCCTTCCGCTGAATCCGTCCATCAAACGCAAACTGGTGGATCAGGTGCATGCCAGCGAACTGTTCGACCATGAGCTGAACATGTACAAGGTCAGCGCCAACCTTTCGGAAGAGACGCCAGAGCTTGGCCGCGCCAACGCCTTTACCCGTGGCTGGTTGGAGCACGAATCCATCTGGCTGCACATGGAGTACAAATACCTGCTGGAGCTGCTCAAAAACGGCTTCTACGATGATTTTTTCCGCGATTTTGAAAATGCGCTCATTCCCTTTCAGCCGCCCGAAAGCTATGGCCGAAGCGTGCTGGAAAACAGCTCGTTCCTTGCCTCCTCAGCCAACCCGGATCCCGGTACGCACGGCAGAGGTTTTGTGGCGCGGCTTTCCGGCGCAACGGCGGAGTTTCTGGACATGTGGCAGCTGATGTTCTTCGGCCAGCATCCCTTTGCGATGCACGGCGATCTGCTCACGCTTTCGCTTTGTCCCACGCTCCCCAAGCGGCTAATCGCAGAGGATGCCACCGTAAGCGCTACGCTGCTGGGGCATACGCCCGTATGCTATCATCTGCCGATTCGGGATTCTGTCACGCCCGCCACGCACCGCGCCGCGCGTTACCGCCTGACGCTGGCGGACGGTTCGCAGCGTGTGTTCGAGGGAGAGTCGCTCATAGGCGAAGCCGCAGCAATGGCGCGTGAAGGACGCTTTGCCGCCATTCATGTTGAGTTGGAAAAGCGCTGAGCATGAATTGTCCAAAATTGCACACAATATCCTCCGTATTGAATCGCGGAGGTTTGTGTGATGCAATGGATCCAATGGAGCGTTCCTCTTATCGCCCTGCTTCTTCTCTTCCTGCTGCTCAGGAGCCGCAGCCGTCCGGCTGCAGAAACACCTGATCAGACCGCTGATTCACTGAGCGAGCGCATGACCGCAGCCGCGCAGGCCGCAGCGACGGGTCAAGGGCGCTGCCGCGTCTGTCTGCCGCGCCGCCGTATTGCAGCCTTTGAACGCGATCTTTCCTTCCTGCTTTCCCTTCCGCAGGACGAGCTGCTGCCCGCCGCCGTTTCTCTGTGCAAAAGCGGGCGCTTTCTGCAGCAGGAAGCATGGCGCGCATTCGCGCATCAAAAAGGCATACCATCCCTGCCGCGTGGAAACGCGAAGCAGGCGAGGGTATGCCTTTTTGCGCAGGAACTGCTGCGCTGCAGCCCTTCCGGTTTGTCTCCGCAGCTGATCCATACTGCTGCTCAGGCATGGCAAAGCGTGCAGCCCATGACGGTCGCGGAGCTGGATGGGCTTCCCTTGGCGCTGCGCATCACGCTGCTGGAACGGCTGATGACGCTGTGCGCCGCCTGCGCGTCCGACCAACGCGCCGTGCTGCTTGCCTCGCGCGTGCAGCGTCTGCTGCAAGAGGGGAAGACTACGCGTGCCCATCGGATCATGCTGCGTAAAAAGCATCGCACTGTCTTTTGGAAAAGGCTGCTCCGCTCAGACGCGGCGCAGGAGCTGTGCATGCCGCAGCTGGAAGCGCTTGGCCTGAGCGCGCAGGAGATACGTCCACAGGAACAAGCGCATCAATCGGAACTCAGCCGTGAAACTGCCCGTCTGATCGATTCACTGCACACGCTGCGCCATGCGCCATGGGAAGACATGCTGGAATCATTGAGCTTGACGGATGCCGCGCTGCGCGCAGATCCGGTTTACGGACGGATGACGCCAGACAGCCGTGCTGTCTACCGTCAAAGGGTCGCGCAGGTCGCAAAGCAGACCCGTTTGAGCGAAAAGCTGGTGGTTTCCGGTGCGATGACGCTTTGCCGGAATGCAGAAGGCCCGTCGCTGGAAGGGCATGTCGGCTACTACCTGATGGATGACGGCTATGCAGCGCTGCTGCGCCAGCTTCAGGCAGCAACTGTGCTGAATCTTTTTCGCCTT
This sequence comes from uncultured Oscillospiraceae bacterium, assembly GCA_964504385.1. Classification (GTDB taxonomy): domain Bacteria; phylum Bacillota; class Clostridia; order Christensenellales; family Aristaeellaceae; genus Limiplasma. The sequence continues at coordinate 48,825 of CAZDEF010000004.1, read as the reverse complement.
TTCATGCGCCGTCATGCCTGCAACCTCTACCGTTTGGCATCATGGCTCGCGTTTGGCGCATTGCTGGCAGCTGCATGGCGGCTGAAGCTAAACGCGGCGCTCTGTGTTCCGGCAGCCGCGCTTGGGCTATATGCGCTGCGCCGCCTGATGCAGTCTTTCTTTGGCAAACGTCCGCTTCCGTCTCTGCGCATACAGCTGGATCAACTGCCGCCGGACGCTGAAACGCTAGTGGTCTGTCCGGTAGCTTTGCACAGCGCCGCACAGGCCATTGCTGCAGTGAAGCATCTATCCATCCAGCAAAAAGCCAATCCGGATCCCCATCTGCATTTTCTACTGTTGGGGGAATTTCCCGTTTTTCCCGGTAGTGTGCGATCCGCAGACAGCGACATCGCCGCTGCTGCGGCCTCCGCTGTGGAAGCATTATGCGCAGACAGCGAAGCCCGTTTCTTTTATCTGCAGCGTGACCGCACCTGCGTTCCCGGTATGCAGGCTGCGCTGACCTCGCTGCTGCAGCTGATTGCAGGAAAACCGCATGCAGACGCTTACGCTTTTCCCACTGCGGATCCTGCATGGTTCACCGGGCGATACCGCTATGTGATCTCCCTGAACAGCGACACGCTCCTGCCGCCCGGCAGCGCTTTGCGCATGGTGGGAGCCATGCTTCATCCGCTTCGCCAGCGCATGCAGCACAACCGCAGCATGCGCGGCTGCAGTGCAATGCAGCCGCAGCTGTCTGCTGCGCCCCATCAGCTGCGCAGCCGTCTGACCGCGCTCCTGCCAAACGGTCTGAGTGCAACGACATCCCGCTTTGATCAGGCGTTATTCGGCTGCTGCAGGTTCGCCGGCATCGGCATTGTCGATCCTGTTTCCTTCACGCAGTCAGCGCAAGCGTCGGACGCTTGCTCCTATCTGGATGACGTGAGCCTTTACACCGTGCCTCCCCACACGCTGGAAGGTTTTCTGCGCCGTGTGCATCAGCAGATCAGCAAAAGCTGGCAGCGATTTGCGTGCTATCGCTCCATGGATCTTACCAGCCGTTTCCTGCTGTGGCGTGGTCTGTTTCGCAGTCTGATAGCGCCGCTACAAGTATTGCTTGTGCTTTATGCTGCTGCGACCGGCCGGCTCTGGCTGTGGGCGCTCGTCCTGCTTTTGCCGCAAGGCGGACTGTTCTCGACCCTTTTCCACAATTTGATCCTGCCCTGCACCGCTTATGCTGCCATTGATGCACTTTTTCGTGAGCTGTGGCAGTTCCTCAGCGGCAGACAGCTGCCGCTCTCATGGAGCTTCTCCACCCGCCGCAAGCCTGCAGACCGTCCGCCCATGCTCTTTTTCGGCTTGAACATGAGCGGAGCTGGTCTGTTGGCTGCGTTTTCGCTGCTGCCGCACGCTTCCCGCGCGGCCTGCTGGATCACCGCTGCCAGCTGGACCCTGCTGGCCTTTGTGCTGCCCTTTCTGGAACAACGTCCTTCTCAGCCCCAGCCGACCGCCTATATGCGCGAGAAGCTTTTGCATGCGGCACGGCATACGCTGACCTTTTTCGAAACCGCCATCACGGAAAGCGATCATGGCTTGCCCACAGATCATGTGCAGATCGATCCCAATAAGGGGATCGCCCATCACACCACACCGGAGGCGATCGGCCTGTACCTGTGTGCGCTTCTCGCTGCCCAAAAGCTCGGGCTGCTCTCCGCTCGCGAAATGGCGCAGCGCATGGAAGCATGCGTTCATTCACTGGAAGCAATGCCGAAATGGAAAGGGCTTCCCTTTGAGCGCTACGATACGCGCACGCTTCAGCCGTTTCCATCGCTGTATGTATCAAGCGGATCATGCGGCATTCTGGCCGTCTGTCTGCTGTGCGGTGCGCAGGGGGTACGTTCCCTGCTCAGAGAACTGGATGAGACTGCAGCGCAGCTGGCTGCACGCATGGACGAACTGGTGCATGAGATGCAGCTGGAAGCGCTGTATCATCGCGAAGCGCGTCTGTTTTTGACCGGTGTGCACACTGCAGAGCATCAGCCGGACAGACAGTACGAAAGCCTCATGGCCAGTCCGGCCCGTCTGCTGAGTTATGCTGCCATCATGCTGGGAAAGGTCCCGCTCGCCCACTGGCATGCGCTCAACCGTGTTTGGGGTGTGAAAGGCATGCTCAGTCAGACGGGCGGCATGGCGGAATACATGCTTCCGCTCCTGTTCCAGCCGCTGGTCAGCAACACTCTGCTGAGCCGTGCGTGCCGAAGTGCTCTGCGCTGTCAGCGCCGTATCAGGCTGGGCGGTGCTTATGGCGTGAGCGAAAGTGCTTGTTTCGCCTTCGATGCCGAGCTTCACTACCAGCGCCGCGCCTTTGGTGTGCCCGCGCTCGCGCTGAAAGCAGACACGCAATGCAGCGCGCTCAGTCCCTATGCCGCTTTTCTATCACTCGCTCTCGACCCGAAACGCGGCTTTCTGAACATACAGAAGCTGGAACGGCTGGGACTCTTGGGCCCGCTTGGCTACTTTGAAGCGGCGGATTTTTCAAAGGCGCGCATCCAGCACGAAGGCATGAAAATCGTCCGAAGCCACATAGCGGATCATCAGGCGATGATTCTGTGCGCCGTTTGCAACGCGCTGTGCGCTGGGTATCTGGTTTCTCTTTTTTCAAATCTGCCCGCATCGCAGGCCTTTCGACTGCTGCTGGAGGAACCCGCGCCGCGCGTTCTTCGATGGCCGGAGCGGATGCTGCGCTCTGTGGAAGAAGCCGCTCCGACTTTTTCGAAGATGCAGCGCAGTGCAGCTCCGCTTCGTTTTCCTGTGGATGCTCACATTCTTTCCGGTGACGGTACGGTGTGGCTGATTGATGCGCAGGGCGGCGGTTTTCTGCGCCGCGGCGAGGCATACTGGACTGCTTTTCATGAAAGTTGCTGGCAGCCCAGCGGGCCGCGCATTTACCTGCGGGATTCTCAAAGCGGCGAATACTGGCTGACTACGGATCCCTATCTAATGAGCTCCATTCGTTTTGAAACGGCGCAGGCCGTTTTTGCACACGCGCATTCTGAGATCAGCTGTGAAATGCGCCTTTGGGTGAATCCGCTGGACGGCAGTGCAGTTCACTGCCTTGCGCTGGAGAACCATGGAGCTTCCACCCGCGTGATGGAGGTGTGCAGCTATCTGGAACCTGATTTTTCTAGTAAAGCAAGCGTGCCCAGCGGGCGGATCGGGCGCAGCGGCGCTTATGTGGGGCCGCTGCAGCAAATCTTCGTAACCGATCAGGAGATCAGCCTGCTGCGCATCCAGTGCGATCGCGATTCATTTATCGGCCGCGGGCGCACCTTCTATGCGCCAAGAGCGCTGGAAATGCCCATCAGCGCTGTGGCGGACGTACTGGGCGAAACAGCGCTCCCCTGTCTGACCTTGCGCAGCCAGTTCACCCTCCCTGCCGGCGGCAGCGCCGTATGCTGCTTCATCACGCAGCAGACAGCAGACGCTCTTGCCCTGTGCGAACGCTATGATCGTGTCGATGCGGTATTGCGCACCTATGATGCCGCCGTCACTGCCAGCGCCGCCGCTGTGCGCTTTTTGTGCATGGATGTTCCCCTGCAAACACTATCCTCCCGCATCGCTGGCGCGCTGGCCTATACCGGCCAGCCCCATCAGGGCGGCGCAGCGGAGGAAATGCAGGCAAGCGTGCTTCAAGCGCTCAGGCTGGATCCATCATCGCCGATGTTGCTGGTCATCTGCGGTGCGGATTGTAGCCGCGAAAACATTGCGCAGCTGCTCAAGCTCCATGCTTTTCTGCGCATGCGCGGTTTCGGTTTTGATCTCGTGTTTGCGCTCCGCGTGCGTACCCGCGCGTCCTTCGCCCGAAACGTCATCGAGGAAGAAATAGAGCGAAGCACCAGTCGGCAATGGAAAGATCAGCGTGAAGGCGTATTTCTGATCGAGCGGGCGGATGAAAACGAGCTGGCGCTGCTGCAATGCTTTTCACGGCTGACGCTGCAGGCAGATCAGCCGTTGGAAACGCAGTTGGATGCTCTTGACCGAAGCGTACAGTTTGAGCACCTCTATCTTCCACGCTCCTCCGCCCCATGGAAAACGCAGCTTCCGGCAGCGGAGGAGGTACAGCTTTTCAATGGCTTTGGCGGCTTCACGCGGGAAGGCGATTATCAGGTCTGCCTTGAGACTGGCGCGCACACGCCCGCGCCGTGGTGCAATCCGCTTTGCCGCCATGGTTTTTGCACCATGGCGGATGAAAGCGGGCTGAACAGCACATGGATAGATCAGCAGCAGCTCACAGGCAGTGAAGCGTTCTATCTGCGGGACGATGCTCAACATCTGCTGTGGTCGCCCACTCGAATGCCACTTGGGCAGGGGCTGTTGGCGCGCGTTGTTCACGCACCGGGCGAAACCGTCTACGAAAGCAGTGCTTACGGGCTGTATGTCCGCATCAGCTGCCTGACGGACGAACGCCGCAACGTTGGTCTTCGGACTATACACATCAAAAATGAAGATCAGGTTTCCCGTACTTTCACGCTGCTGTACACCTGTCTGTTCAACGATTCGGCATGGCTGCATGAACAGGCCGATCGTGTCTGCGGCTGGGATCCGGCGATTGGACAGGCGGTCGGCGTGTTTTCTCTGAATGCATCCAACGGGTGTACGCCCGTGGTCATGAGCAGCGGTCTGCTTCAGGGGCTATGGACGCGTTTCCCCTTTGCGCTGACTGCAAAGGAAGGGCTGCGATCCATTGGCGGGAGCGCCGCGCTGATCTGCTTTCCGCTGGTGCTGGAAGCCGGCGAGAGCGTTACCGTGAGCACTGGCATTGCCTGCAGCAGAACCATGGAAGAATGGCAGGCTATGCTCCGCTCGCTTCAGATGAGTAGCGCAAGCGAGCTCCTGCATCAAACGAGGCGTTTCTGGCAGGAACGCCTTGACCGTCTTGTTTTCGATCTGCCTGATCCCGCGTTTTCTGCACTGCTCAACCGCTGGCTGCCCTATCAGACGCAGACGGCGCAAATGGTTTCCGCCTCCGTTCCGCTCGGTCATGTGCTTGCGCTTCTCCTGACGCATCCGCAGTCCGTGCCGCATCAGCTGCTCAAGGCAGCGGAGCAGCCGCAGCCAAAGGACGTGTTCGAACGTCTGCTATTGCCCTATGTGGCCGCCCGCTACGCCCAAGTCGGTGGAAACGATGCATTTCTGGCGCAGCCGATCGGCGAACATACATTGCTGGAGATTTGCGTGGAACGAATCGACCATATCGAGACCGGCGCGTATCATCTGCCTTTCCAAGAGAAGGAGATCGCATGGCACGGCATGTTTTTGTGCGAGGCTGTTCGGCTGCTTGCTCCCTTCTGCCCGCAGGAAACGCAGGAGCGTCTGAATGCCAAACGAACGGCAATGCTGAATGCGCTGGATCAGTATGCGTGGGCTGGATCATGGTATCTGTATGGATGGGACGAAAAAGGCAAACCGATCGAGGAGCGCCGCCTTGATCTGGTCACGCAGTGCTGGGCGGTGATGAGCGGCGTTTCAAGAGACCGATGCGAAATCGCAATGGAAAACGTATGGCGCATGCTTTACCAGCGCGAAAGCGGCGTGTTGCTTCCCTGCGAAGCAGCACATGATGAGCAGCCCGCGCTTTCGGCGCTTTGGGCGGCATCCGCCATGCAGCAGTTGGGCCACATAGAGCGCGCGTGGGAGTGGATCTATGCGGCGCTGCCGTTATACCGCTCCTCCACCCGTCAGCTGGCGGCGCGCTATCATGCCGAACCCTATGCGCTGGCGCAAGCCATTCACACAGACGGACGGCTGTGCGGAAGGGGCATGCAGGCATGGCTGTGGCCGGAGAGCGGCTGGTGCTGGCTGATGCTGGCGGAGCAGTTTTTGGGCGTGCGCAAGCGCGGGGACACGCTGCGGTTCTCCCCAGCCGTGCCGGACACATGGGACAGCGTGCATCTGACATACCGTTTCGGATCGGCCACCTATCATCTGCACGCGCTGCGCACCTGCACCGAAGCCAGCGCAAACGGCGAACCGCTTGCTTCCGGTGTGCTGACGCTTCAGGATGACGGACGGATTCACGAAGCCTCTTTTCCACTGCGCTGAACAGATGAAAGCCCATTCCTGCGTTTGATCAGGAATGGGCTCATTCTTCCACTTTTGATAAAAATCCATGTTATATTGAGTTTTTATTCTCCACATACAACATATATTTATGATTATATTCTCATTCTTACTCCACCGTTACGCTTTTGGCAAGGTTGCGCGGCTTATCCACATCGCATCCGCGCTCCACTGCCATGCAGTAGGCGAACAGCTGCAGCGGAATGGCCGCCAGCAGCGGCGCGATCAGCGGATCCGCCTCCGGAATGACGATCTGCTCATCCGACTGCTCCTCCAACCGCCGCGCAATAGATGGCGTGCACACCGCCAGCACATAAGCGCCGCGTGCTTTCATTTCCTGAAGATTGCTCAGGGTCTTCTCCAGCAGTTGAGGTTGTGTCAGGCTGACCACCACCAGACGCCCTGGCTGCAGCAAAGCGATGGGGCCATGTTTCAATTCACCCGCCGCATAGGCCTCACTGAACAGGTAGCTGATCTCCTTCAGCTTCAGCGCCGCTTCCATGGACAGGGCATAATCCAGCCCGCGCCCTACAAAAAAAGCATGCCGCTTCTGACACAGGCCATTGGCTGCGCGGTGAAGCTGTTCTTCTGTCGCCAACGCTTTCTGCGCCTGCTTGGGCAGCATCGCCAATTCTCCATACAATCGGCGTGCTTCCTCATGCGGTAGCACGCCGCGCAGATCGCCCAAGGCGATCGCCAGCATCAGCAGCATTTCCGCCTGCGTGACGTACGCCTTGGTGCTGGCCACAGCCATCTCAGGCCCGGCGTAGGTATACAGGGTATGGCTTTCCCCCGCTTCGCGCGCAAGGCTGGAACCTACTGTGTTGCAGATGCACAGCACATGCAGACCCAATTGCCGCGCCTTGTGCAGCGCGGCCAGCGTATCCGCCGTTTCACCGCTCTGAGATATGGCGATAAACCATTCTCCCTGCTGATGGGCTGTTTCGCGATAGCGATATTCGCTGGCAATGGCCGCTTCTACCGGAAGGTTCGCCAGCTTTTCCAGCACATACTTTCCGTAGACGGCGGCATGATAGGCCGTGCCGCACGCCGCAATAGTGATGCGCGGCATGCTTCGCGCTTCCAGCGGCGTGCACGGCAGCCAGCCGTATTCTCCCGCTTCGCTTCTGGGAGAGAACGTATTCTGCAGCGCGGCGGGCTGCTCGTGGATCTCCTTGAGCATGAAATGCTCATAGCCGCCCTTCTGTGCGCTGGTTGCGTCCCAGGCCACATGAAAAAAAGCCTGACAGCGCGGCTGGCCGCAGGCATCGTACACTTCCGCGCCTGTGCGCGACAGCACGCCGATCTCGCGATCCTGCAGGAAAAGCACATCGCGCGTATGGCTGAGCAACGCCGGAATGTCCGAAGCAAGATACCCTTCTCCATCCCGGAAGCCGATCACCAGCGGGCTGTCATTGCGCGCGCAGTACAGGCGATCCGGTTCGCGGTCGCACAGCACGCCCAGCGCATAGCTGCCCTGCAGCATGCCCATCGCCCGCAGGAGCGTGCGGAGCATGTCTCCGTCATACAGCTCGCACAGCAAATGGGCGATCACCTCTGTATCCGTGCAGCTTACAAACTGCACGCCCCTGCTTTGCAGATATTTTCTGAGCGAATCATGGTTCTCAATGATGCCGTTGTGCACCACCGCAATGCCGCCCGCCTCATCCGTATGCGGGTGCGCGTTGATATCGCTGGGTTCGCCATGGGTGGCCCAGCGTGTGTGGCCGATCCCCATGCAGCCGTGAACCGGCTGCTCTGCCAGCAGCGCCTGAAGGTTATCCAGCTTTCCCTTCGCCTTGCGCACCTCCATGGTTCCATTCGGCTGCATCACTGCGATGCCTGCGCTGTCATATCCGCGATAGGACAGTCGTTCCAGCCCATCCATCAGTACCGGTGCTGCCTGTTTCTGCCCAATATACCCCACAATGCCGCACATGCCGCGCTCCCCCTTTGCTGCCTACTCAATACCCAGAAGCATTTCCACCGGATCGACCGCCGTGTTTCCCTTCCACACTTCAAAATGCAGATGCGGCTGCTGATTCCCCTCCGCCAGCACGCCATTGCCGACATGCCCGATGGTATCGCCGCAGCGCACCGGATCGCCCGACTGCACATAGTCCGCGCCGCTCAGCCCTGCGTATACGCTCTCATAGCCCCGGCTGTGCTGGATGCGCACGCAAAGCCCCATCTCCGCATCCTGCCACACGCGCAGCACCGTACCGTCCGCACAGGCAGAAACAACGGTTCCGTAATCCGCCTGCAGATCGATGCCCGGATGCACACGCCAATAATGCGCCTGAGCAAAAAGCTGTGGCTCTTCCATGCTGAAATCGCGGTCCAGAAAGCCTGCCACCGGCTGTTCAAAGCGAAAGGGCGCTTCCGTGGGCAGGCTAAGCGCCGCCGATGACTGGCTCTGCACCAGCATCTGCGCCTGCTGCAGCGTTTGCGCGTTCTGCGTTCCGCCCGCCAAAAGGGCTTCGCCGCTCTCCGGTTCCGGCTCCGCATACCATTCGTCACGGAAATGAAAGGTATACAGCGCGCTGAGCACGATCACCAGCACACACACCACCAGCACCACGGCAAAGCCCTGCTTTTCCATCACCCGATCATAGGCGGCATAGGCACGGCGCAGACGATCCCGCATTTCTTTCATCGGCTGCATCTTCCTCCCTCCGAACATAGCCTGTCCAGCGGGAAAAATGGCTATTCATCGGGTTTCCAGCACAGTGCCTTGATAATAGTGGGCCAGGATCGCCGCATATGCCGCGCCGTCCGCCGCCATGCTGTTGGCCCCCACCTGACTCATTCCCACGCCATGTCCATAGCCGCGCTGCAGGAAGGTGACGCCCGTACTGTCGGTGGAAAGAGAAAACCATGTGCTGCGCAGCCCCAGTGCACGCCTGAAATCCACCGCGCTGATCTGCGTGCCGCCGATCTGCACCGCGCGGACCCGTCCCGTTTCCGTATAGCTGCTGACGGCCAGCGTGCGCTGCACGTCCTGTGCGGTCAATCCGCTGACCGGCAGCTGTTCATTCAGGCGCTCGGCGATCTGCTCAAAGCTCAGTCTGGTTTCTGTCCAGAAGCCCTGTGCGCTTTCTTCCCCCGCGCTCTCCACGCTCACCAGATACGGAAGGCTCTGCGAAAACACCGTGGCCGCGTCCTCCGTCTGACCGCCGCTCATGGCATGATATAATACGGTGATGAGTTCTCCGTTGTAGGTCAGCACCTGCCCACGCGTAGCGCGTTGCGCAGACAGGATGCGGTCACGGTACGCTTCGTAGCTGTCCTGCCACATTTCGCGGCATTGCGTCAGCGTGGCATATCCCTGACAATGCGTGCTGTCCGTACAGATATCCGCGCCCGGATGCTTTGAGCATCCGCCCTCCTCCATCTGCGCCATTGCGCGGGTACGCGCGGCGACCGTCTGCGCCTTGAGTGCTTCCAGATGGTATCTGGCTGGCATTTCTGCCGCGACCACGCCGCACACATAGCCTTCCAGCGTCATCTGCACCATGCGATCCTCCTGCGCCAGATAGACCGTGATCATTGGCTGCTCCTGCGCCAGCTTCACCCCGCCGTCCGCCTCCTCCGTCATGGTGGGCGGCTCATCCGCCTCCGGCTGGGGCAGCCACAGCTGCAGCACGCGCGCCATCCGGCTGGGCAGCAGCATGCGCGCCTGCCACAGAGGCGTTTGCAAATCGATAAAATCCTGACGAGTAAGGGGCGCGCCGATCATGCGCCAGCACAGCGCTATCAGCAGGATGATCACGCTCAGGCGCACGGATGGTGTTTTCTGTTTCATGTCTGCATCCCTCCGCCCCATCTTATGCGGAAGGTTTTTTGGAAAGACCTGCATGATTTTTCAGCCTTGGTTCGTATGTATATCGATGGCAAATTTGCTGGAAAGGAGACCCGCACAACGGATGAAACGATGGATCAGCATACTGCTGGCTTGTCTGCTGCTGCCCGCATGCGCGCTGGCGCAGGGATTATCGCAGGGGGATACGGGCGATGAGGTGCTTGCGCTGCAGCAGCATCTGCGCGCGCTCGGGCTGAGCACGGGAAGCGCAGACGGTATTTACGGCAAGCAGACCGCCTCCGCCGTGGAGGAAGCGCAGCGGCTGCTCATCAGCGCCGGATACGGCGTGCAGCAGACCGGACAGGCCGATGAGGACACGCTGCGCCTGCTGTATGATGAAGAAGCGCAGGACGCGCTGCAAACCCTGTTTCCGGGCAGCCGCGGCGACCGGGTGAAGGAGCTGCAGAACCATCTGATCGATCTGGGAATGACGGCCGCTGCCGCTGACGGCATTTACGGCGTTCAGACGCAGACGGCCGTAGCAGCCTTTCAGGAACGTATGGCGGAGCTTGGGCAAACTGTCGGCTCCGTTGAAGGCGTGGCCACGCCCGAAGTGCAGGAATGGCTGAACGCGGATCTGAGCCAATACGGCTTGCGCGCACCCATTTATTTTGACGATACGAATCCCGCCTCGCTGACAGCGCAGGATCTATACGCGCCTGCGTGTATTCTCATCGATGCACCCAGCGGAACCGTGCTATTCGAGCGCAATGCAGACGAGCGGATGTACCCTGCCAGCACCACGAAGATCATGACGCTGCTTGTCGCGCTGGAAAACGCCGACCTGAACCAGCAGGTGACTGTGCCGCAATGCGCTGCAGAGATCCCTGCAGACAGTTCGCGCGTGCCTGTTTATCCGGGCGAAGAAATGCGGATGGTGGATCTGCTGTATGGGTTGATGATCCGCTCCGGCAACGATGCAGCCAATGCCGTTGCACAGCTGTGCGCGGACAGTGTGGAAGGTTTTGTGCAGCAGATGAACGCCAAAGCGCAGTCGCTCGGGATGACCGGCACGCACTACATGAACCCCCACGGCTATCACGACGAAGCACATTATTCCACGGCGCGCGATTTGGCCACCGTTACACGACTTGGGCTGACGGACGCGACTTTCTGCCAGATCGTCACCTGCCTGCAGTACACCCTGCCCGCCACCCAACGCCGCGAAGCGCTTACGCTGACCAACAGCTATGAGATCTTCGACAGCAGCAGCGAATCCTACATTCCGGGCGCTGCGGGCGTGAAAAGCGGCTACACATCCGCTGCGGGCTTCTGCTATGTCGGCGCGGCGCAGCGCGGCAACGAAACGCTCATTGCCGTCATTATGGGCGAACCCAACCGCACCTGCGGCTGGACGGATCTGCGCCGCCTTTTCGAATACGGCTTTGCCCTGTCCGGAGAGGAAGAACGGCCTTAAGTCACTTTCCCGCAGATGCATCATCTGTTGGATCACGACAGGCGCTTTTGCAGCGCACATGAACGAAAAAGGAGTTTCTTTATGAAAAGCATCAAACCCGGCAGAGGCCCATCGCTGATGAGCGGCATCATGGGGATCGCCGCAGCTGTTTTCGGCGTGATATGGATTATCGGCGCGATCAGCCTCACCTCAGACGCAAGCTGGATCGGCGGCCCTGCGGTCTCCATCGGGGCGATTTTTCCGCTTTTCGGCGTGCTCTTTGTCATCATCGCCATTCTTTCAGCCGCCTATCATTTCCGAAACGCTGTCGGCAAAAAACGCTATTCGGCATATGATATCGTGGATGGGCAGGAAGAGCCCGATCCGCTCAACGAGCAGTTCTCCCAAGAAACGTCTGAAACGAGGCATAGTGGCTTCTGCCCTTCCTGCGGCGCAGCCGTTCAGGAGAGCCACCGTTTCTGCGCCGCTTGCGGAAAGGCGCTTGAAAAATGAACGCTTCTACAAATTGCAAAGGGCCTGGCGCGCTGCTGCGTCAGGCCCTTTGGTGTATTCTTTTCAAGCGCATGACCGCTGCTTTTCACGCAGCTTCCGCATCGCCCAGAAATAGGTTGGAAACAGAAACAGATCCGCTGCCACCCACGCCGCAGGATGTGCAAAGCACGCCGCCGTGTAGCCCATTGCTGGCACCAGCACAAAGCCCACAAAGGTGCGGGCGAACATTTCACACACACCGGCCAAGACGGCCTGCCGGGTAAAGCCCAATCCCTGAATGAGGAAGCGTACAATATTCACAAACGCCAGCGCGATATAAAACAGGCTGTTGATGATCAGCAGCTGGTGCGCATTGGCAATCACCTCTGTTTCCACGCTGTCCACAAACAGCATGGCCAGCTTATCGCCAAAGAAGTACAGCACCGTGCAGGCCATCACCGCGTACACAATGCCCAGCATTCCGCAGCTGCGCAGCCCCTGACCGATCCGGTCCAGCTTGCCCGCGCCCACATTCTGTCCGCCGTAGGTCGCCATGGTGCTGCCCATGGCGTCAAAAGCGCAGCCGAACATCTGCGATACCTTGCCGCCCGCCGCCATGCTGGCCACATAGACGGATCCCAGTCCGTTCACGGCCGCCTGCATCACAATGGAGCCCAGCGCTGTGATAGAGTACTGCAGACCAGTGGGGATCCCCATACCCAGCAGATGCTTCACGCTTTCCCCATGCAGTTTCCAATCCTGACGGTGAATGATGATCAGATCGCTGTGGTAGAGATACCGCACACACAGCAGCGCGGACGCGCCCTGCGATAGCACCGTTGCCCAGGCCGCTCCGGCCACTCCCATGTGAAACCAGAGGATGAAGATCAGATCCAGCACCACATTGAGTACGGAGCAGAAAATCAGATACATGACCGGCGTGCGCGAATCGCCCAGTGAGCGGATGATGGCGAACAGGATATTGTACAGAAACATGACTGGGATGCCCAGAAAAATCACGAACAGATAACCATAGGCGTCAGCTATGATATCAGCGGGCGTATTGGTCCAGATCAGCAGCGGCTTGCACAGCAGGCATACCGCCAGCGTGATCACTGCCGCCAGCGCCGCCGACGTCATCAGCGCATTGATCACAAAACGCTTCAGCCCGGCATAGTCGCCCTCGCCGTATTTCTGCGCCACTGGAATGGCAAAGCCGTTGCAGATGCCGATGCAGAAGCCCATCACCAGAAAATTGAGCGATCCGGTGGAGCCCACGCCTGCCAGCGCCTGCACGCCCAGAAAGCGGCCAACGATCATGGTATCCACCATATTATAGAGCTGCTGAAACAGCTGACCAAACAGCAGCGGAAAAAAGAAGCCCAGAATCAGCCTTGTGGGCGAGCCCTGCGTCATGTCGCGGGCGGATGTGCCGGCCATTGCTGCGTCCTCCTTGTGCATCAACGTTTTCGGCGCAAGTATACGCTTCTTTCATCCGGTTGGCAAGCGGGAGTTTTCATCTCATTTTCGCCAGATATTGCATCCCCGCTATTCCTTTTCCAGCGGCAGGATCACCGAGAAGGTGGTGCCTGCCCCCACCTTGCTGCGCACCTTCAGGTTGCCGCCATGGGCAGAGACGATGATGCGCGCAATGCTCAGTCCGAGCCCATGCCCGCTGGTCTGCGCCTTCCGTGCGCCTTCGCAGCGGTAGAACCGGTCAAAGATGCGGGTCAAATCCTCGGCGGAAATCCCCTCTCCCGTATCCGTCACGGTCAGGATGCAGTTGTGTTTGTCTTTTTTGACTCCCAGCACGATGCTGCCGCCTTCCGGCGTATACTTGATGGCATTGTCCACCAGAATGCGCATCAGCTGCTTGATCATATCCTTATCGCCGCTGATACGGGCATTCTGCGCAGGATTCAGCTCAAAGCGATGCACAGAGGACAGCATCTTGGCCTCCCGGTGCACCTCGCTCATCACCTCCAGCGGGTCGAAGCTCTCCACCTCCAGCATCAGCGTCTTTTTGTCATGGCGCGCAAGGAACAGCAGACGCTCCACCAGTTCCTTCATGCTGGCGGCTTCCTGCGCGATCGCGCCAATGCCCTCCTCCAGCACCTCCGGATCGGTCTTGCCCCAGCGCTGCAGCATGCCCACATACCCCTGCACCACGGCGATGGGCGTGCGCAGCTCATGGGAGGCATCGCTGACAAACTGTTTTTGGCTGTTGTAGCTCAGCTCGATGCGATCCAGCATACTGTTGATGACCAGTGCCAGATCCTTCAGCTCGTTTTTGGCGCCTTCCACGCTGATACGGTCGCTCAGATTGTTTGCGCTCAGCTTGGCCGCCGTTTCCGCCATATCGGAAATCGGCTTGAGCACCTTGCGGTTCAGCCGGTTCCGATGATGCAAAAAATACAGCACACGGTAAAGATCGACGCACAGCAGCGTCCAGAACACCACAAAGAGCAGCGTGCACAGCTCCGTGGCGCGGTACGCGGCGGCAAAGCCGCCCCTTGCCGTATCCAGATACAGCCATATCCGGTATTCGCCGTTGGTCTCAAACTGCGAAAAAGCCAGAGCCAACTTCTGCCCCAGCCCGGGAAAGCCATCCGGAAGCGCTTCTTCCAGCATTTTTGCCTCGGCAAACGGCGTGCCCACCAGCTGCAGCTGGCTGTAAGCCATGCCGTTTGCAGGGCGCTGAAGGGATAGTTCGTCCAGTGCCCCGCACACGGCCGGCGCCTGCGACAGCACCGCCGCCAGCAGCACCGTCAGCATGGCGGGGACCGTGGTGCGCATCAGCTGCCATGCATAGTGCATGGCGATGCGAAGCGTGAGAGACAGCCGCAGGTTGCTCACCGCCTTCACCAACCACCGGTGCGCATGCATGGACAGCCGGTTGACGGCGTTATCCGCCGTCTCTTCGCGGCGCTCCGCTCCGCCAAGCGGCCATTCGTCGGTCTTTACCTCGCGTTCTTCCATCTTATTCATAGCGGAACATATACCCCACAGCGCGGATGGTATGGATGGTTTTGATGCCGAATTTATCGTCGACCTTCTGGCGCAGATAGCGGATGTACACATCCACGATGTTGGTATCGCCCGTGAACTCATAGCCCCACACATGGTTGAGCAGCTCATCGCGCGTAACCGCCGTGCCCTCATGCTGCCACAGATAGTTGAGCAGATCAAATTCCTTCTTGGTCAGCATAATGGGCGTATCGCCATAACCGGCGCTGTAGCTGGCCGGTTCGATGTGCAGCAGTCCCGCCGTTCTCGCATCGCTGTGCTGCACCTGATCCGCACGGTGCTTGCGCAGGTTCACGCGGATGCGGGCCAGCAGTTCTTCAATGGCAAACGGCTTGGTCATATAGTCGTCCGCGCCCATATCCAGCCCCATCACCTTGTCGCTCACATCGTCCTTGGCCGTCAGCATGATAATGGGCAGATCGCTGGTCTGGCGGATGCGGCGGCACACTTCAATGCCGCTGAGCTGCGGCAGCATCAGGTCTAAGATCATCAGATCCGGCTGCCAGCTTTCGCATTCCTGCAGCGTCGTTCGGCCGTCTCCCGCTGTGCGCACCTCATAGCCTTCATGCTGCAGCTCCAGCGTTACAAAGCGCGCGATCTTCGCTTCGTCCTCTACGATCAGGATCTTGCTCATGGTCTTTTCCTCCCTGTTTTAGCGGATGTCCGCCTCGTGGTAGCCGTCTCCGTCATCGCGCACATCCACGCTGCCCTGCTCCGTAAAGGTGGCGGTGACAGGCCGCGTGCCGCTGGGCGCGCTCTCAGTGCGGGGCTGCGCTTTCTCGGGTTCCGGCTGCGGCTGCGCCGTTTCTGCCTCGTTTTTGACAAACTGCTGGGCAAAGGAGCTGACCGTGCTTTGTACATTGCTCTTGGCGTTCTTCACGATATCGTCAAAGGAATCGGAAGCAAACGCCTTGCTGCCACGCTCCACGCTGAAGCGCTCCCCCAGCAGCAGCGCTAAGATCAGCCCAATGACGCACAGATGCGGCGCAATGAGCAGCGCCAGCAGCACAAACAGCGAACTGAGGTTCACGATGGTCACATCGCCTTTTTTCACCTTCAGACGCAGGCTGTACAGGATCTGAAACAGTCCCTTCGCGCCCTTGTGGCTTTCCCCAGCCGCCGCATCGCTTTTCAGCCGTCCGTTCTTTTCCAGATCCACCAGCGCCCGCGCCAGACTGCCATTATGGTATTCCAGCAGATTGACCGCTTCTTCGTAGGAGATCCCGCTCTTCTGCCTCAGGATCTCAATATCTTCGATGTTATACTTTGCCATGCCTGTTTCCTCCGTTTCGTCCTTAAAATGACCTGTTCCAGTCCGACAAGTGTATGATAGCACAGTTCGGGCATGGATGCTTGAGGATTTTCCAAAAGCTTTCTGAGAATTTCGTGAGAGAAGCGCACCTTGCCAATCTGAACAGTTTCTGCTATGCTATGCATGATAGAGGAGGCATGCACTGATGATGCGCTTGCAAAAGTATCTGGCATCCTGCGGGGTCGCATCCCGGCGGACGGCGGAAAAGCTGATCGCTGAAGGCCATGTGAGTGTGGACGGCGAAACCGTCACCGAAATGGGTGTGCAGGTGGAGATCGGGCAGGACATCCGCGTGGACGGCAAGCTGGTCACGCCGGAGCCCGAAAAGTATTATATCATGTATCACAAGCCAGCGGGCGAAGTGACCACCGCCAGCGACCCTGAAGGGCGCGCCACGGTGCTGGACAAGTTCCGCGATTTTCCCGTCCGGCTGTATCCCGTGGGGCGGCTGGACTACGACAGCGAGGGGCTGCTGCTGCTGACCAACGACGGCGACCTGACCGAGCGGATGCTGCATCCCTCCCGCGAAGTGGACAAGGTATATCTGGCGCGCGTAAGCAACACCCTCACCCCCGAGGAAGCACGCCGGCTGGAAAACGGCGTGATGGTGGACGGCCGCAAAACCGCCCGCGCAAAAGTGCGCATTCTGGGGGCCAAGGGGCTGTACACCGACATTCTGGTATCCATCCACGAAGGCCGGAACCGTCAGGTGCGCAAGATGGTGGAGCAGGTCGGGCATCAGGTCGTCATGCTGCGCCGCATCCGCTTCGGCCCGCTCAAGCTGGAAGATCTGCCCCGCGGCATGTGGCGCGAGCTCACGCCGGATGAGCTGCGTGAATTGAAAAAGCTCTGATCATCAGCAAAGGAGGCTGATTTCAATGGCCAAAAAGAACAGCGTTTTGAATGATCTGCTGGGCGCTTTGGGCGACAGCGAGTTTCTCAGCGATCTGCTTGAAGGCGTGACCGGAACGAAAACATCCGCCTCGCAGAGCGATGAGGTGCTGGAGGATCTGCTGGGCGGGCTGGGCGACATTGTGAGCGATCTGACAGGCGTGGGCGCGAATAACGCCAAAGCGTCCGCTACGGCCAAGCAGACCGCCACGGTCAAGTCCTCTGCTGCGAGCAAAAAGGCCGTCAGATCCTCCACAGTCCGAAAGACGACCGTGACGGTCAGCAGATCTACCACAGCGACCACGACCAAGTCTTCTGCAACCAAAAAGAAAACGGTTCGAGGCAAATCATGAATGTTTTTGAACACTGGCAAAATCAGCGCGAACCGCTGCGCAGCCGGCTGGCGGAGCTGAACAGCATGGCGGATGTTGTGTATGAGGTGCGCCACGCCATCCTGCAGACCGAGCAGAACGCACTGGCCGATATGAGCGACGATGTGCTGCGCCAGCAGGCCGGCGTGATGATGAGCGCGCTGAAAAACAGCGTAGGGCTGCTGGAAGCGCAGATCACCGCGCAGGTATGGGTGCCGCAAAAACAGCCCAAGGCAGCCAAGCCGACCCGCGAAAACCGTCTGCTGCGGCTGATCAGCTTTGTGCTGGCGGCAGCGGCCATCGCATGGTGCTATTGGAAGGGGCAGTATGTCGGCAGCTGTCTGGCAGCCTGCGCGCTGCTCACGGGTGTGCTGTCCATGTATCTGCGCCCCGCGCCCGCCGCGTCTGCACCGGATGAATCCCGCGTGACGCTGCGCCCGGATGTGGAGCGGCTGCTTGGCATTCTGGACGGGCAGATGCGCTCCGTTGACCGCTGTGTGAACGATTTCGCCTATCTCAACGAACAGATGCGCGGCCATGCGGATGTGACGGATCCTGCCGCGCTGTCCCGCGCCGCCGATCTGATGGAGGCGCTGTATAAAGCAGACAGCGCTGAACTGGGAGACGCGCACGATGCCGCCCGCCGACTGCTGGCCAGTCTGGGGCTGTGTGCGGTCGACTACTGTGCCGAAACCAGTCGGCTGTTCAACGCGCTGCCCAGCAAGACGGACACACGCACCCTGAGCCCGGCCATCGTATCCGCGCAGGATCATCAGCTGCTCAGGCGCGGAACGGCTGCCGTGCGTATGGGAGCCGCATAACAAGTTTTGAGGAGAACCATGAGATACATCGGATTTGATATGGGCGACGGCGAAAGTGCCGTCGCCGCCTTTGAAAAAGGCAGCACCATCGAGCCGGTCATCTGGCCCGTGTGCGGCGTGAAGAGCCTGCTCAGCGCCGTTGGTATGCGCGGCGGCGAGATCGTCATCGGCGAACGCGCCTACACCGATGCTCTGGCCGAGAACCTGAGCGTGCGCTTCAAAAGCCGTTTCACCACCGATCCTGCCAGCTATGAGGACGTGGTGCTGTTCGTGCGCGGCGTTTTGCAGGAGCTGAAAAACGCTGGTCTGTTTGATTACGACGATCAGTTCGTAGTCGGCTGTCCGGCCGGGTGGAACACCGCCTGCCGGGCGCGTTACCGCGATCTGCTCATTCGCGCCGGTGTGATTTTGCCGCAGGTCATCTCCGAATCGCGCGCTGCATTCCTGTATGCCAAATACGCGCACACCATCGCGCTGTATGTGGATGTGCTCAACGAAAGCGCGCTGGTGGCCGACATCGGCAGCTCCACGCTGGACTATGCCTACATTGTAGATGGCCGTGAAACCGGCGTGGGCACATTCGGCGAAAACTCGCTGGGCGGCGGCGTGCTGGACGCTGCGCTGCTGCGCCGCGCAGTGGAACGCAGCCGCGACCGCGACGCCATCCGGGCCGTGTTCAAGGAATGCCGCAGCTGGTACAGCTACTGCGAAATCGAAGCGCGCCGCCTGAAGGAAGAGTATTTCAACCGGCTTGAAGGCGGAGAATGCCCGGTGGTAAAAAAGCAGCTGCGCATCTGCTACGATGGTGTGCAGAAGCTGACACTGGAGGTCAACGCCGAAGAAATGGCTCACGTCGTTGACGATCCTCTGCCCGAGTTGGACGGCCGCAGCTTTACCGAAGCCGTGCGCGAATCGCTGCAAAACGCAGCGCGGTTGACGGCGGACCGTCCGCCGGAGATGCTGCTGCTCACCGGCGGCGCCTCGCGCATGCCCTTTTTCCGTGAACTCTGTCAAGAGATCTTCGACAGCGCCATCATCGTCAGCTGTCCCGAGCCTGAGTTTTCCATCGCCAAGGGACTGGCTTACGCCGGGTGGATCGATGAAAACCTGCGTGTGTTCCGGCAGACCATTCAGGACGAGCTGACCGAGACACGGATCGCCCACATTGTGAACGCAAGCATGCCTGCCCTGCTGCCTGCTGTGGCCGACCTGCTGACCGGGCTGATCCTGGACGAAGCAGCCCTGCCGATTGCGCAGCAGTGGAAGCGCGGTCAGATCGACACGCTGGCGCAGATGGAGGAGCAGATCGCCGCCCGTGTGGAGCGTGTGCTCAATTCTCCCCTTGCACAGGAAGCGCTTTCGCCTGCCGTTTCCCACTGGCTGACAGGGCTGGAGGAGACCTTTCAATCCATCGTCGATCCGATCTGCGATGAATACGACGTGCCCCGCAAGGAGATGCAGCTGAATCTTGCCGTCTCCAGTGCAGGCCCCGTCACCTTTGCCACAGGCGCATGGAGCGGCCTTTCCATCGTCAAAACCGTACTGGGCGTTATCATCAGCCTGATTGGCGGCATGCTGTGCGGCGGAGGCGGCATGGCGCTGATCGCCTCCGGCCCGCTGGGCTTCTTAGCCGGGCTCACTGTAGGCGTGCTGGCCTCAGCCATTGGCTGGAAACCCATGTCCGAAGCGTTGCTGAAGCTGAACCTGCCTATGCTCTTGCGCCAGACCATCGCGCTGGAAAAACAGCTTGGAAGCGACCAGACCCGCAAAGAGCTGAAAAAACGCCTGCTCGCCTTCATCGCCCCGGAGGATTCCCCCTTCCGCCAGGAACTGGTAAGCAGCTTTACCCGGTCCTTCCGAACCTATGTGAAAACGCTGGCCGAAGCAGCGGAGATACCGATTCAATAAGGATACATAACCACGCGGAATTTCCCGAAAATGCTTGACATTGAAGCGCTTTTGTGTTACTTTGTTTCGGTAAGCCGCTCAAGCGGGGTTTTGAAGTGCGCAAAAGCGCCACCTTACGCTTGGCGAGTATCATTCAGGAGGTGCTTTGCCATGTACGCCGTGATCGTGACTGGTGGCAAGCAGTATCGTGTGTCTCAGGGAGACATCATCTATGTGGAGAAACTCGACCAGGAAGTAGACAGCAAGGTCAACTTCGACGTGCTCATGCTGGGCTCTGAAGACAGCGTTGAGATCGGCACTCCCACCCTCGCCGGCGCGAAGGTTGAAGGCAAGGTTCTGGCTCAGGTGAAGGGCGAGAAGATCATCATCTTCAAGTACAAGAGCAAGAAGAACTATCATCGCAAGGCTGGCCATCGTCAGCAGTACACCAAGGTGGAGATCACCTCCATCGGCTGATGACCACCGTGCATGTATGGCGTGATGAAACGGGTGTGACGGGCCTGCGGGTTCAGGATCATGCCGGTTTTGCCAGAAGCGGCAAGGACATTGTCTGCGCAGCAGCCAGCGTTCTCATCACCACTTGCAACAACGCTTTGGAAAGCGTTGCGGGTATCACGCCTGTGCTCCATGTGCAGCAGGAAAAGGCCGTCATCGAAGTGAAGCTGCCCGAAGGCTTGTCCGCCGGTCAGCAGCACGACTGCCGCATCATCCTGCGCACGGTGCTTCAGGGCTTTGAGGATATCGCAGCGCAGTATCCCCGGTACTTACAAATCATCTGATGGGAGGAACATCATCATGTTGAAGCTGAATCTTCAGTTTTTCGCCCATAAAAAAGGTGTGGGCTCTACCCGTAACGGTCGCGACAGCGAAAGCAAGCGCCTTGGCCCGAAGCGTGCCGATGGTCAGTTCTCTCTGGCCGGCAACATTCTGGTCCGTCAGCGCGGCACTCACATCCATCCCGGCCTGAACGTAGGCATCGGCAGCGACGATACCCTGTTCGCTCTGAAGGATGGCATCGTGCGCTTTGAGCGTCTGGGCCGCGATAAGAAGCAGGTCAGCGTTTATCCCGTGGAATCCGCGACTGCTGCTCAGTAAGCATCTGTGAAAAAAAGAAGCTGTCGTGTTCTTTCGGCAGCTTCTTTCTTTTATGATCCATTGTGATCCTATTCTTGATGATATCGGAGGCACTTTTCCTATGATCGGCACATTGATCAACTGCATCGCCATTCTTCTGGGTTCCTCGCTGGGGCTGCTGCTGCGCCGCGGCATGAAGGATTCCATCGCCAAAACCGTGATGCAGGGCATCGGCCTGAGCGTGATCCTCATCGGCGTGACGGGCGCGATCAAAACCGACAACACGCTGCTGGTCATTCTGTCCATGGTCATTGGCGGCGTCATTGGCGCGCTGATCGACATAGACGGCCAAATGAACCGGCTGGGCGCATGGGCGCAGAAGAAGCTGACCCGCGGCAGCGATGAAAACAACACCTTTGCCGAGGGCTTTGTGACCGCAAGCCTTGTGTACTGCGTGGGCGCCATGGCCGTGGTGGGCGCGCTGGACAGCGGCATCCGCGGCGATCACTCCACCCTCATTGCCAAGGCTGCGCTGGACGGCGTGACCGCCATCGTGTTCTCCAGTTCGCTGGGAATCGGCGTCATGCTTTCCGTGGTGCCCGTGCTTGTCTATCAGGGTTCCATCGCCCTGCTGGGCAACGCCATCGCACCGTTCCTCAGCGATGCGGTGGTCAACGAAATGAGCGCCGTGGGCGGTCTGCTCATCATGGCCATCGGCGTGAACATGCTGCTTGAAAAGGACATCAAGGTAGCCAATCTGCTGCCCGCCATCCTCATCCCCTTCCTCTACTTCCCCCTTGCACAATTGTTTTGAGGTGAATGAACTATGGCATCCCGCATCAAGGACATTTCTCTGGCCCCGCAGGGCAAGCAAAAGATCGAATGGGCCGCGCAGCACATGCCTGTGCTCAACGGCATCGTGGCTGACATGAAGCGCGAGCAGTCCCTCAAGGGGCTGAAGGTAGCGGTATCCGTGCATCTGGAAGCCAAGACGGCTTATCTGGCCAAGGTGCTGGCAGAAAGCGGCGCGGAAGTGTACTGCACCGGCAGCAACCCGCTGTCCACGCAGGACGATGTAGCCGCCGCCCTGAGCGAAAGCGGCGTGAATGTGTTTGCCGCCCACGGCTGCACCGCCGAGGAATATCATGACTACCTGTGCGACGTGCTTAAGTGCGTGCCCGATGTGATGATCGACGACGGCGGCGACATGCTGACCATACTGCACGACGAGCATCCCGAGTGGGCCGTGAACCTGCGCGGCGGCTGCGAGGAAACCACCACCGGCGTTATCCGCATCCGCAACCGTGTCAAGGCCGGCAAGCTCAATTTTCCCATGTTCAGCATCAACGATGCAGACTGCAAGCACCTGTTTGATAACCGTTACGGTACCGGTCAGAGCGTGTGGGACGGCATCATGCGCACCACCAACCTGACGGTGGCCGGCAGCACTGTGGTGGTGGCCGGTTACGGCTGGTGCGGCAAGGGTGTGGCCATGCGCGCCAAGGGATTGGGCGCAAAGGTCGTTGTGACCGAGGTGGACTCCGTGAAGGCCATCGAGGCTGTGATGGACGGTTTCACCGTGCTGCCCATGGCGGAAGCTGCCAAGCTGGGCGATTTCTTCGTCACTGTGACCGGCTGCCACAGCGTGATCACGCCCGAACACATGCTGAGCATGAAGGACGGCGCGATCATGTGCAACGCAGGTCACTTCGATGTGGAAGTGGATGTAGCAGGTCTGCGCGCCATCGCGAAGGAGAACTTGGACATTCGCAAGAACATCGAAGGCTTCCGTCTGGAAAATGGCAGAACCGTTTATCTGCTGGGCGAAGGCCGTCTGGTCAATCTGGCCTGCGGCGATGGTCACCCAGTGGAAATCATGGATATGAGCTTCGCGCTGCAGGCCGCCTGCGCGCTGCGCATGGCGCAGAAGGGCCGCGAAATGAAGCCCGATCTGTACGACGTACCGCGCGATATCGATCAGGACGTGGCCATGCGCAAGCTCAGAGCACTCGGCGTGACGATCGATACCTTATCTCCTGAACAGGAGCAATATCTGCACGGATAGCATCATCCTTGGCCACAGGTCATACAGGAACCAGTTGATGAGCTCGCTGGTCATGGCTTCGCTCCGGTGTACGCCAGAGTGGCGAAACAGGCGCACCAGTTCGTTTTCCTCGCTTAGAAAGTGCTGCTGCGTCCAGCGCCAGAACGCGTCGCGCACCTGCTGCTGTCCCCAGTAGCTCAGGCGATCCTGTGCATAGAATTCTTGGGTAAAATGCTTCTCCATCTCGGGGAAGCATTTTTCCATTTCGTCAAAGAGACGCATAATCATCACCTCGTATGTACACGATTTTATATGATATTATCGTGTTTTTCAATATCATACATGATTTCTTAGTATGATTTATCAGAGGTGATAGGTAAGTGAAGCCTTTGAAGAAAAGTGTAAGCATTACGCTGGATTCGGATGTCATTGAAAAGACCAAGCTCCTCGCTGAAGAAAGCGACCGTTCCTTTTCGCAATACATCAATCTGGTGCTGAAAAAACACATTGAAGCGCGGGAAGCACGGCTCAAGCAGGAGCAGGATGACACCTGAAGCAGGGCATAATGTTTTTCTTTTGTCCGTTTCAGTATTTTTTCGAACAAAAAGGTTGACAGTCGCCGGAATGTATGGTAATATTCCATCATTCTTTTATTGGCGTAGCCAAGCAGGAAGGGAGGAGTCGCTCGTGACGAACCTATGTGCCATGCGAATGAACATGATGTGCGCGTGCGATTTCAGCTCGTGCTATTTGTGTTGCGTCGCTTAATGGATGTATGCTAAGCTCGCTTCGCAAATTGTGCGAAGCGAGCTTTTTGTATGATTAGGAACGGAAGGGTGTGCAAAGGATGTCTGAGCCTCATGTGCCGCAGATTGAGATCCGCGGCTTGAGCAAGATCTATCAGGTTCCCGGCGGCGAGGTACACGCACTTACCAACATCAACCTCACCATTGAGAAGGGGGACATCTACGGCATCATCGGCATGAGCGGCGCGGGAAAATCCACGCTCATCCGCTGCCTCAACCGGCTGGATACTCCCACCGACGGCCAGATCCTCATCGACGGCGAGAACATCCTCGCTATGAGCAAGCCCCAGCTGCGTGCCACGCGCCGCCGCATGGCCATGATCTTCCAGCAGTTCAACCTGCTGATGCAAAAGAGCGTGGCCCGCAATGTCCGCTATCCGCTGGAGATCGCCGGGGTGCCCAAGAAGCAGGCCAATGAACGCGTGATGGAGCTGCTGCGCATCGTCGGGCTGGAGGATAAGGCCAACGCCTTCCCCGCCCAGCTCAGCGGCGGACAGAAGCAGCGTGTGGCGATTGCCCGCGCACTGGCCAGCGACCCGGAAATGCTGCTGTGCGACGAAGCCACCAGCGCGCTGGATCCCATGACCACACAGAGTATTCTGGCACTGCTGCAGAAGATCAATCAGGAGCTGGGCATCACGGTGGTGCTCATCACCCACGAAATGGCGGTCATCCGCCAGATCTGCAACAAGGTGGCCATTCTGGACGGCGGCAATCTGGCAGAGCAGGGCACGGTGGACGAAGTGTTCATGCACACCAAATCGGCTGCCGGACGCAGATTGTTCGGCATTTTGCCGGAGGAAGAAGCTGTTCCGCAGCAATCCGCCATCCGCATCGTGTTCGACGGTGAAGCCGCAGAGCAGCCCGTCATCAGCAAACTGGTGAAGGAGCTGGGCATGGATGTGAACATCCTGTCCGCCGACATGAAGCAGCTGAACCAGAAGATCTACGGACAGATGCTGATTTCCCGTCCCGAAGATCCCGCGGACGTAAAGCGCGTGATGCAGTACCTGCGGCAGCAGGGGCTGACGGTTGAGGAGGTGCATGCGCAATGACATGGGAGAAACTGTTGCCCACCCTGCTGGAAGCCACGCAGGAAACGCTGTACATGACCCTGTGGAGCAGCTTGGCCGCCTATCTGGTGGGGCTGCCGCTGGGCGTGCTGCTGGTGGTAACGCGCAAGGGAGGCATCATGCCGGCCCCCACCTTCAACGCCATTCTGGGCGTCATCATCAACTTCCTGCGCTCCATCCCCTTCATCATCATGCTGGCGCTGCTGTTCCCCGTCACCCGTGCAGTGATGGGCACCGCCATCGGCACCCGTTCCATCATCTTCCCACTCTTCGTCAGCGCCTTTCCCTACATCGCCCGCATGGTGGAAACATCGCTGGATGAAGTGGATCACGGCATCATCGAGGCCGCGCAGTCCATGGGTTCCACCAACTGGCAGATCATCTGCAAGGTGCTCCTGCCCGAAGCCGTTCCCTCTCTGGTAAGCGGCGCGGCCATCAGCATCACCACCATTCTGGGCTATACGGCCATGGCCAGCGCCGCGGGCGGCGGCGGTCTGGGCGCACTGGCCATCGTCAAGGGTCTGAACATCCGCAAATACGACGTGATGTACTCCTCCAGCGTGCTGCTGGTGGCCCTTGTGCAGATCATCACCGTCTTCGGCGGACGCGCAACGCGCCGCCTGGACCATAAAAAACGCTGAAACATGAAAGGAGATCCCCACCATGAAAAAGACTCTCGCTCTGGTTCTGGCTCTGGTCCTGTCCCTGGCACTCACCTCCGCTTTTGCTGAGACCATCTCCATCATGGCTACCTACAATCCCCACGCCGAGGTTCTGGAACTGGTAAAGGAAGACTACGAAGCGCTGGGCTACACGCTGGATATCATCCCCGTGAGCGACTATGTGGTGGAAAACCCCGCTACCTCCGCCGGTGACATTCAGGCCAACTTCTTCCAGCATCTGCCCTATCTGGCCGGTTACAACGCCGAGGTTTCCGAAGCTGAACAGCTGGTGCCCGTGATCTACACCCATTTTGAGCCCATGGCCATCTATGCCGGCACCAAGAGTGATCTGGCCGAGATCGCTGATGGCGACACCATCGCCATTCCCAACGACCCCGTGAACGGCAACCGCGCGCTGCTGCTGCTGCAGGATGCCGGCCTGCTGACCCTGCCCGAGGGTACCACGCTGGAAAGCCAGTGCACCGCCGATGACGTGGTTTCCAAAAAGGTCAACTTCGATATGATCGCCTTGAACGCCGAGCTGATTCCCGCTTCCCGCGAAGATGCCGCTTTCGCCGTCATCAATGGCAACAACGCCACGCTGGTAGATCTGGTTCCCTATGTGGACGGCCTCTACGCCGAGGGCGCCGACAGTCTGGCTGCTCAGAGCTATGTGAACGTTGTGGTCGTGAAGCCCGAGAATGCCGAAGCACAGTGGGTGAAGGATCTGGAGAAGGTGATCTACTCCCAGAAGGTGTACGATCTGATCGTGAACGCCGGTTTTGCCCCCACCTTCACCGTGGCTGAATAACCCTTGCTTTCCCTGCCGTCCGGAGTGCTCCGGGCGGCTTTTCTGCGTGTAATGGACGAAAGGATGAATAGCATGCGTATTCTGATGCTGGGCAACAGCTTTACCTATTATCACGTTCTTCCCAAGCTGCTGAGCGTGCTGCTGAACGCTCAGGCAACGGGCAATACCAAGGGCGGCGCTTATCTGCACGAGCAACTGGATGCGGAAAGTGATTTGGGGCGCGCCGCTCTCCAATATCTGACCGAAGAAAAATGGGATTACGTTGTCCTGCAGGAGCAGAGCAAAGCGCCGATTTTTGAACGCGAGGACTTTTCCGACAGCGTTGCCAAACTGTGCAGCCTCATCCGTCAGAACGGCGCGGTGCCTGTGCTGTACGCCTCTTGGGCCTACGAGGACGGAAGCGACCGGCTGCAAGCTACCGGTCTGTCCCAGCAGGAAATGGCGCGCGGACTGTACGAGAGCTACCACTCCGCAGCCGAGGCCAACGGCGCGCTGGTGGCTAATGTCGGGCAAGCCTTCATGGCGCTGAAGGATCAGCTGTCCCTGTATGTGGACGACCATTATCATCCTTCCGAAGTGGGATCGCTGCTGGCGGCGCATGTCATCGCGCAGACCATTCAGCAGGCCCGATAAGTCTTTCGCCCTTCAGGCGAATCCTGTTCCCCCGCCGCGTTATTGTTTTTTCGCCCGGATGCGGTAGGATGAAGGTATGCACCGAAGTTAAAGGAGTGAGCCCTATCCAGATCCAATTAGGCGAAAAGATCAAAACGCTGCGCAAGAAACGCGGGCTTTCGCAGAATGCGCTGGCGCAGTATCTGGGCGTTTCGTTTCAGACCGTCAGCAAATGGGAAAACAACATAACCATGCCGGATATCGCTTTGATCCCTGCCATTGCTTCGTTTTTTCATGTTTCTACCGACGAGCTGTTCGGGGTCAATCTGCTGGAGATGGAAGAACGCGTGATGGAGGTATGCCGCGCCACATGGCCGGATGTGGATACCGACCCGGCCAAGGTGGAGCGCATCCTGCGTGAAGCGCTCAAACAGTACCCCGGCAATGATATTCTGTTGGCCAATCTGCTCTACGTCATCCGCACGCCGGAGCGTTACGATGAAGTGGTGAAACTGTGCAAGATCATCATTGAATCCAGCCCAAACGCCGATATCAAATACGACGCGCTGCGCATCCTGGCCCAAACCTACAAGGCTATGGGCGAATACGCGCTCACCCGTGAAACGCTGGAGCAGATCCCCGATATCTACTTCACCCAGCTGCAGCTGCGCGCCATGCTGCTGGAAGGGGAAGACATGTACGAGCCTGCCTGTCTGCAAAAGGATCTGGCCGCTGAATGGCTGGTAGAAATGCTGCTGCGGCTGGCGCAGTACGACCGGCAGAACAGCCGCAGCGGCCGCGCCGCCCAACGGCTGCAGACGGCCGAACAGCTGATCCGCCTCTTTGAAAAGGAAGAATGCGAAGATGGTTTTTCCCGCACGTTTTACGACAGCTACGGCAAAGCCGCACTGCAGCGCATCGCGCAGATGACAGACGAAGAGACCGGCGCCTCCCTCTGACTGGAGCGCCGGTCTCTTTGCGTTATTCTGTTTGCATATCATTCGATACCGCGGATATTGCCAAACGGGAAAATCACACAGTGCACCTTGCCGATGATCATATCGCGGGTGATGCCGGAGGGCTGATAATTGCTGTAGTAGTTACGGCTGTCGTGGCTGTTGTCGCGGTTGTCGCCAGCCACAAAGTATTCGTCCTCGCCCAGCGTATACGGAGCCATGCTGAAGCCGTTATCATTGCGCGAAGCGGTCAGGTACGGTTCATCCACGATCTGTCCATTGCGGAAAACAATGTTGGAAATGATCATAATCTCATCGCCCGGAACGCCGAGGATGCGCTTGACAAACTTGGTATTGCCTCTTCCCGGATATTTGCAGATGACCACATCGCCCACCTCCGGATCGCCCAGCAGGTATTCGGGTTTGGTCACCAGCATCACTTCGCCGTCCTGCAGGGTGTCGCACATGCTCTGTCCGTCCACGCGGACGGGCTCAAACAGGAACGTGCGGATCACCAGCGCTGCAACAACGGCTACGCCCAGTGTCAGGATCCAGCTAATGATTTCCTTCTTGATATGCTCAGCCTTCTTTTCCTTTTTTTCCTCTTCCGTTTCCTCGGGCTGATCCAGCTGTTCCTCCTCCACAGCGGGCTTGGTCTCATTCTCCATCTGCATCGTGGTTCGCTCCTCCTTAGTCCTGACTGGCCATGCTGCGCAGCGTTTCCGCCTCCGGCACAGGGCCCTGTTCCAGCACCTTTTTGCGGCGCTTTACAAAATCTGCCCTGTCCATCATCACAATTCGGTCGCAGCCCAGACATTTGATTTTGATATCCGCTCCAATGCGGATGACGCTCCATTCATCGCTGCCGCAGGGATGCGTTTTGCGCATCTTCACCTTGTCGCCCAAACGGATCTCTTCCATCGCTGCACACCTCCGACATGGGTTCTATTATACATCCCGGCCTGAAAAGTTGCAAGCCACGCAGGCAAGCAAAATTCCCCTAATGTGTAAACAAACAGTGAATAGCGATTGTGGGAAGCAGCGCTTTGTGATATACTGCATGGTATCATCCAGAACAGGAGTGAAGAACCATGCCGACCAACCCAAAGCGCAAGAAAGATTTCAAAGCCACCACTGTGCGCATCGTCAGTCTTTCGCTGGCTGTGCTGATGCTGCTCAGCGTTGTGATGACGGCTGTGTGGCGGTGGTAAGGGCCGTTCTTTTTTGATACTGCGCTTGATTGGAAGCAGGAAGCAGCGTTCCCCGCAGGAACGCCGCTTCTTTTTTATTCATTGGCGGGTATGTCCGCTTTTGTCAGTTCAAACCAGAAGGTACTGCCTTGACCCGGCTGGCTGTCCACCCCAAAGGGTAGAGCATGCGCATCCAGAATGTTCTTGACAATGCTCAGTCCCAAGCCGCTGCCGACAGCTGCGCGCTTGTGCGGCTTGCTGCCACGGTAGTAGCGCTGCCAGATATGCTCCAGTTCTTCAGGGGCAATGCCCTCACCGCTGTCCGCGATCTCAATGCGCACCGTTTTTTTCTGAACAAGCTGACGCACCGTTACCGTGCGGTCATCGCCAGTGTAGGTGATGGCATTGTTGATCAGATTGTAGATCACCTGCTGCATCTTCACCTCATCTGCCAGAACCATGGTCTCTTCTGCCGGTTCAAAAACGATGCGGTAGCCATCCTGCCCGGTCAGCTTGGCATAGCGCTCCAGAATGGCACGAATACATGCAGTTACGTTGAAAATTTCCAGTTTCAGCGTTTCCAGCCCGCTGCGCGCCGCGTTCAGGTCGAGCACAGAATTGACCAGTGTGGTCAACCTTTTGGCTTCGTCAATGATGACCTGCATGTTCTCCGGAGTGTTCTCGTCCGGCAGGTCACGCACAGCTTCGGCATAGCCTTCGATCAGCGTCAGCGGCGTGCGCAGGTCATGGCTGATGTTGGCGATCAGCTCATTCTGCATCTGCTCCACTTTGCGCAGATCCTGGGCCGTCTGGCAGAGCTGCTGGTTCAGCTGCTCGATCTCTGCATAGCGCGCATGCTTCACAGGCTCATATTCCGCGCGGCTGAGCGCCGCCGCAGCTGCGGTGGTCTCCACCAGCGGCCGGGTGATACGCCTTGACATCGCCATGGAGATCAGGAAAGAAAGCAGCACCAGAATGGCTGTGATGAAGTACAGTTCGTTGCGGATGGTCTGCACGGTATCTGCCACGGGCGTGATAAGCGTGTTGAGGAACACATACACGGTCTGCCCGTGGGCGGTCTGCGCGCGCTGCATGGTGATCATGCTGCGCGTGTCGCCGGTATCGCTGGGCGGCACGCGGCCCTTAAACTTGCGCGCATCATAATTTTGATTGCGGAAACCCATCAGCGGAAATTCCGCAATCGCAATGCGTTCGTCCTCCGCCTGCACCGTAGCATGGCGCTTGAGATCGCGGCTGCTCATATGATGGATGATGCAGCCGTTCCACGCCTCTGCGCTGAGCACCACGTTCATTTCCTCATCCGTGATCAGCACGCAGATGTGCTGCTGCTCGGCGATCCGCTCGGCCAGCGTCTGCAGATTTTCGTTGTCGATGTTGCGCACGATGCTTTCGGAGGAATCACGAAGCGTCTGCACCTTCTGCCAGTTGTAGAACTTATCCAGAAAGACGATCTGAAACAGCCACAGCAGCACCAGCAGCACGCCAGTAAACAGCAAAAACGCCATAAACAGACCGCTGCGAATGCCAATAGAGCTGCGCATGCGCAAAAAACGCCCCCAAAGCAGAGGACGTTTGGTTTGCGAACCATTATCAAGCGTTCTTTTCAAAGCGATACCCCACTCCGCGCAGCGTGGTGATATACCGTGCATAATCCCCCAGCTGCTTCCTGAGTAATTTGATGTGCGTATCCAGCGTGCGGTCGTCGCCAAAGAAGTCGTAGCCCCACACCTCACTGATCAACCGGTCGCGGGTAAGCGCAATGCCCCGATTGCGCACCATGAAGAACAGCAGCTCATACTCCTTGGGCGACAGTTCCAGCTCGACCCCGTCGATGCTCACCTGACGGGCGGTAAAATCCACCACCATGTTTTCCAGCTGCACCCTTTCGTGCGTGCTGGCCGGTTCGGTGGTTTGCGCGCTGCGCTTGAGCACAGCACCCACGCGCATCATCAGTTCACGCGGCGAGAACGGCTTGACCACATAATCGTCCACACCCAGTTCAAAGCCGTGGATCTTGTCGTACTCCTCCCCGCGCGCGGAAAGGAAAATGATCGGAACTTCGCTGTTTTTGCGAATTTCCCTTGCAGCCGAGAAGCCGTCCAGTTCCGACATCATGATATCCAGCACGATCAGGTCATACGCCTCTGAGCGGGCCATCTCCACGGCCTGCATGCCATTTTCCGCCTCGCTGATCTCGTAGCCCTCAAACAAAGCATATTTGGCGATCAGCTTGCGGATCTTTTCTTCATCATCCACGATCAGCAGTTTCATTGCGCACGTCCCTTTCCCTTGCTCATTCGCCTGTCCACAGCAGATTCGTCGTATAGCAACGTTCCTGCGAAGGCGCGCAGAAATCCACCTGAACCGGCATGGCTTGGCTGAACTGCTGCTGCGCCGCCTCATACTGGCTGATGGTTTGGATCTGCGTGCCGTTCACGCTGATCAGCCTGTCGCCGGAGCGCACCCCGGCATCATAAGCTTGGCTTTCTTCATCCACGGCCAGCACATATACGCCAAATTCATCCACGTGGTAGGATGCCGCCACTTTGTCATTATCGATCCCGATCAACACCAAGCCGAGCGGATTTCCTCTGGCCGATCCCTCAGCTTCCTCGTAGCGTGGCGCGGCGATCACCCACGCAGCAGCTGCCATGCACAATGCCAGCAGCGCAACCAGCAGAACGGTCACTTTTCGTTCTCTGCCAGAAAAATCGGAATGCATCGCTTCGCCTCCTTTTGTACCGTTTCCATGGGTAGTCTAACCGGCACAAGTGAACAGCGTATGAACGACGCTTGAAGGATGCTCGAAAGCCGGTGGCTAAAAATCAGTCTTCGTCACTGTTTTCAAAGGGGAGGATCACACGGTTGTCCCCCATTTCCCACAGCTTATCCAAGCGATAGAAATCGCGTTCTTCCTGATGGAACAGGTGCACCAGCACCTCGCCGTAGTCCAGCACGATCCAGCGGCCTTCCTGCATGCCTTCCCTGCGGATGGGTTCATAGCCCTGCTCGGCCATTTTTTCCTCCACTTCTTCGGCCAGCGTGCACACCTGAATGGTGCTGCGGCCGGTGGCGATGAGCATGCAGTCGGTGATCACCGTCAGGTCCTTTACGTTGAGCGCAACAATGTTCTGAGCCTTCTTATCATAGAGAATGCTGGCGATCTTGGTTACCATTTCGTTCATGCAAACTTCTCCTTTTCTGTTTTTACAAGTTTTAATCAGCTGTTTTCGCTTTTGGCGATCCGCCTGAGCCAGTCCGCCACCTGCTGGGTGAGCGGATGAGGCGTGGTGTTCTGCTTGCGCACATAATCCAGCGTGGATTCCAACGAGCGGAGCATCGCCGCTGCCAAGTCCTGCTGCGCAAGCTGGCGTACCTCCTCCAGCACCGGGTAGCTGCGCCGGGAGGGCTCGATCTTATCCGAAAGATACACGATCATATCCAGCGGCAGCATGCCCACCTTGCCGGTGGTATGGCAGCGAATGGCGGACAGAATATTGGGATCCTTCACGCCGTATTCCTGCTCGGCCAGCACTGCCCCAACAGGGCCATGCAGCAGGTTGCCGCTTTGCAGGGTTTCCTTGTCCAGCAGCAGACGGTTTTCGCGCGCGATCTGCTGCATGGCATTCAGCGGCAGGCACTTGGCGCAGTCGTGCAAAAAGCCCGCCATCGCCGCCTGCTCCTCATCCAGCCCATGGATCCGCGCCAGCTGACGCGCTGTTTGCGCCACCAGCAGCGAATGCACCAACCGTTTGTCCGACAGGGCGCGGCGCAGCTTGGGATATAACGTCCGCGCGCCCTCCGGGCTCGGCTGCATTCCGTACAGTCCCATCAGGCGGATGTAGGCCATCACCTGCGGCGGCAGCTCCGGCGCATCCTCTCCGCGCTGCAGCTTTTCACGCACGCCAGTGGACGATGCCGGGCTGGGCGGAAGCGTTAGAAATGCAAAGCGCGCGCCGCGCTGCTGCAGTTCTTTCACGATGGGCAAACGGCTGACGTCGTCGGATACGCGGCAGCACACCAGAAAGCGGCACAGGCTGAACACCTTGTCCGGTTTGCGCCAGTTGGGCAGATCCAGCAGCGTATCCTCGCCAATGATATAGTCAAACTCCGTATCCGGCATCTGCTTTTGCAGTCTGGTCAGCGTATCCACGGTGTAAATAACGCCCTCGCGATCCACTTCCATGCGGGATGCAGTGCAGCCCTGCATGCCGAACACCGCCAGTCGGGTCATCTCAAAGCGGTCTTCCGCGTCAGCCAGTCCCTCATGCTTGTGGGGCGGATTACCCGTGGGCAGAAAAATGATGCGCTCCAGCTTCTGTTCACGCTTCGCGCCGACAGCCATTTCCAAATGACGCTCATGGATGGGATTAAAGCTCCCGCCCATGATGCCGATGCGCTCCTTTGGCACGATCGAGCCTCCTTCCGAAATGGGGACATTTCCCCTTATATAAGATTATACAAGAAAAACGGAAAAAGGGGAATACTTTCTCATGGACAACTCGTTGTGAAATATACGGAGGCGATTTTGTGCAGAAATACAGGCCCAAAACGATCGCCGCTCAGTTCTCCGACCGTGTGCTGCGCGTCCTCATCACCTGCGGCATCGGCATTGGATGGTTTGTGTGGTTATGGGGCGTCAGTCTGCCATCGCTCAGCGCCGGTACAGCGCTGGGCGGGCTGATCTGGCTGCTGGCTAGGCAATATGGCAAGCGCATCACCCAAAAGCGCGAACGGCAGATGCGGCGTATGATCGGCGGCGAGCTGGCGCTGGACAGGCTGCTGCTCACGCCAGCCCGTCATGCAGCATTTCAGGCCGCTCTGTGGATCGCCCCGCACTATCCGGTGGTCATGCATCGGGCCATGGACTGGGGCGTAGAAGGCGATCTTCAGGGAAAGCGAACGCTGGTGCGGCTGATCGCCCAGCATGCCAGCCAGCCAGTGACGGCGCAGCAGATCGTGGAGGCGCTGCGGGACAGCAAGGTGCATGGACTGGAGCGCTGCATTCTCTGTCTGACTGCACCTGCAGCCAAAGAAGCGCTGGCTTATGCCGCCTCTGCCGATCCGCCGCTGATCCTGATCCCCAGGCAGGAGCTGATCGACTTGGCCGGAGCGTGCCATCCCGCCACGGACGAGAATCTGCGCCGGCTTGCACAGCATAAACAAACACGGCACAGCGCACGGGAGTGGCTGGCCGTGATCTTGGACGCCTCACGCGCCCGAAGGTATTTCTGGTACGGCATGGGGATGAGCGCGCTGGCGCTCGCCACCGGGCTGGCGGTCTATCCCATTCCCGCGCTGATCTGCTTCCTGCTGTATGCCGGCTGCAAGCTGTATCCCCTACTCTCGCACCACAGCGCAGGCGTTTGAAAGACGGATCCACGCTTCGGGTGAAAGCGCCTCTCCGCGCACGCTGGCCGGAAGGTCCAGCTGTTCCAGCGCCGCACGCAGCGCTTCGGTATCCACAGTGCCCTTCAGCGCGTTGGTCAGCGTCTTTCTCCGCATGCCAAATCCGGCCTTGACCATGCGCATCAGCAGCTTTTCATCGGCAATGGGCAGAATGGGCTCCCGGCGCATATCCAACCGCACAAAAGCACTGTCCACCTTGGGCGGCGGCGTAAAGCATTCGGCCGGCACGATCTCTACCAACTTCGGCTCGTACTTGAGCTGGCAGCGCACGCTCAGAATGCCGTAAGCATCCGTGGAGGGAGCCGCCATCAGCTTATCCGCCACCTCCTTCTGGATCATGACGGAGATCTGGCGGATGGGCAGCCCGCTGTCCCACAGAAGCTCAAAAATGGGGGTGGTAATGTTATAGGGGATATTAGCGATCACATAGAAGCCCTCGCCGAGCGGCTCGCACACGGACGCCAGATTGATCTTGCGCACATCGCCTTCCACGATGGTCAGGTTATCCATTTCCTGCGTATGCATACGCAGGAACGGCAGCACATCGTGATCCACTTCCACCGCCGTTACATGCCCCGCCGCCTCGCAGAGGCACTTGGTGAGCGTGCCTGCGCCGGGGCCGATCTCCAGCACGCAGTCCTGCTTACCCACACCGGTAGCGGCTACCAGCGAGCGCAGCAGTCCCTCGTCATACAAAAAATGCTGTCCGAGATCATGCTTGTAGTGAACGCCGTCCTCTTCCCTGCGGCGTGCATTGGCATATGATTTCTTCATGCTTTTTTCCCTTCATCGATTTGCACCGTTTCGCGGCCGAAGGTCTCGATCAGGCTTTGCTGTGAATCCGCGCGCACGCTGTCCATGCCCTTGTCGGCCGTATCCGGTTCCAGCACAGCTTCAAACAGCGTCTGCTTGCCTGTGATCTCGCTCAGCAGCGCGCCGATGCGTTCCCTGCGCTGCTGCTGATTCAGGCGTACATAGCTGAACTCCTTCTTTTCAAAAGGAATCATCACCTGATAGACATTGCCCTTCGCGCCGATAAAACGTTCCTTCTTCAGCAGGGCAAAATTGGGCGGGTCGACCTTCTTCAAGCTGTCCAGCAGCGCATTCCACACGCCCTGCTCGTCCTTGGGCGCAGCGGGAACGGCGGGCTTTGCCTTAGGCGCAGGGGCGGCTTCGGCCTGAGCGCTCTTGGACGGGTGAACAGCAGGCGCGGCCGCCAGCCGTCCGCTGGCCAAATCCGCTTCCATGGTCTTGAGCTTGGCTTCCAGTTCGCCAATGCGCTCCAGCAGCGCGCTGGCATCCTCGCCGGAAGTCTGTTCGCAGGCGTGCAGAGCGGCGCTTTCCAGTCCGATGCGCGGCGTGGAAGCAAACCGAAGTTCTCCTTCTGCTTTCATGAACAAATCAAGCATGCGCAGAAGTCTCGACTGCGAAAACTGCTCCGCCTGTTCACGATAGCGCGCTTCATCCTCCTCCGTTATATCCAGAATGGAGGCTGCATCCTTTGCCACGGCTTTCACCGTAAGCAGGCAGCGGCTATGCGCGCTCAGCTCGCGCAGAAACACCTGCGGTTCCCGACCGGAGCGCATCAGATCGTCGATCTTGTGCATCACGCCGCACTCGTCGCGCTGCGCCAGCAAACGGAAGAAGTCAAACAAAAACTCCCTGTCGCTGGAACCCAGCATGTCGCGCGTCTGCGCGGCGGTGATGCGCCCGTCTTCCGCGCCGGCCACGCACATATCCAGAATGCTGAATGCGTCGCGCATCGCGCCCTCTGCGGCGCGCGCCACCATGCGCAGCGCCTCGTCCTCAGCCTCGATGCTCA
This sequence comes from uncultured Oscillospiraceae bacterium, assembly GCA_964504385.1. Classification (GTDB taxonomy): domain Bacteria; phylum Bacillota; class Clostridia; order Christensenellales; family Aristaeellaceae; genus Limiplasma. Next base: position 12,169 of record CAZDEF010000004.1, on the reverse strand, counting down.
TATCCGCCAGCGCTTCCCGCATGCGCTCCACCATCAGCCCGGAAGGGATCCGGCCAAAATCGTAGCGCTGCACACGGGACAGGATCGTCGCGGGCAGCTTTTGCGGCTCGGTCGTAGCCAAAATGAACACCACATGCGCGGGCGGCTCCTCAAGCGTTTTGAGCAGCGCGTTGAACGCTGCGGTAGACAGCATGTGAACTTCGTCGATGATATATACCTTGTAGCGGCCGATCTGCGCCGGGTAACGCACCTGCTCCAGCAGATCACGAATGTTATCCACGCTGTTGTTGCTGGCAGCGTCCAGTTCCAGCACGTCCATGGTGGTCTCGTTCATGATGGCGCGGCAAGCCTCACACTCGCCGCAGGGATCGCCATGGTTGGGATCCATACAGTTGATGGCGCGGCTCATGAGCTTGGCCATGGTCGTCTTGCCGGTGCCGCGGCAGCCGCAGAACAGATAGGCATGCGCAATACGCCCTGCCTCGATCTGGCGGCGCAGGGTCTTGACCGTGGCCGTCTGACCCAGCACCTGTTCAAAGGTTTGCGGTCTCCACTTGCGATAAAGGGCCTGATAAGCCATAATCCACCTTCCAAAACCGGAAAGGGCGCGCCCTCTCCCTGATACCTATCTATCATAGCTTTTTCCGCGCCCAAGGTCAAGGAAAAAGCAGGAGTTGGCGGAGGGAATACAGTATATAACAACATGGCCGATCTTTTACCAATGAAAGGGGAATGCCCCATGAACATCCGCCAGCGCCAGGAAGCCGAGGAACAGGCCCGTCTGTCCCCCTTTGCCGCGCTTTCGTGCGAAAGCGCAGGCCGCGCCGCCCCCGTGACCGAATGCGAGCTGCGCACCTGTTATCAGCGCGACCGCGACCGCATCATCCATTGCAAAAGTTTCCGCCGTCTGAAATACAAGACGCAGGTGTTCCTCTCCCCCATGGGCGATCACTACCGCACGCGGCTGACGCACACGCTGGAGGTAGCGCAGGTGGCGCGCACGCTGGCGCGCTGTCTGCAGCTCAACGAGGATCTGACCGAAGCGATCGCGCTGGGGCATGATCTGGGGCACACGCCATTCGGCCACATTGGCGAGACCACCCTGAACCACCTGATGCCCGGCGGCTTCAAGCACAATGTGCAGAGCCTGCGCGTAGCCGAACGGCTGGAAAATGAAGGCCGCGGCCTGAACTTATGCATGGAAACGCTGGACGGCATCCGCAACCATTCCGGCGCGGACGAGCCAAAGACGCTGGAGGGCTGGTGCGTACGGCGGGCCGACCGCATCGCCTACATCAACCACGACATTGACGACGCCATCCGCGGAGGGATCCTCAAGCCCTTTGAGCTGCCCAAGCGCTGTCTGCGCGTGCTGGGCGAAACGCACGGCGAACGCATCAACACCATGATCTCCGACATTGTGGCCTACTCTGCCAACAAGCCCGTGGTGGAGATGTCCGACGAAGTGAGCGAAGCCAGCGATGAATTGCGCAGCTTTCTGTTCACTTATGTCTATCACGATGAATGGCGCAGCAAGGAAGAAGCCCGCTGCGATTACATCGTGACGGCGCTGTATGATCACTACCTCAAGCACCCGGAGCAGCTACCCGCCGAATATCTGGAGATCCTCTATACCGAGGGTCCAGACCGGGCTGTGTGCGATTTTGTAGCCTGCATGACCGACCGCTACGCCATCGACCAGTTCACCGAGCTGTTCGTGCCCAACGCTTTTGACAAGAAGTAACAGCGCAGCGCGCGAAATGTCGGAAATTGTGGACAGAAAGGCAGGAAACCGGCGACCTGCGGCGAATAAACAGGAATGGGTGAAGGAACATATGGCCGGAAGGTACCCAGCAGAATGGCTGGAAGAGCTAAGGGCAAGAGCCGACATCATTCAAGTAATCGGCTCCTATGTAACGCTGAAGAAGAACGGGCATAGATATGTTGGTCTGTGCCCGTTTCACAACGAAACCGCTCCCTCCTTTTCCGTGGATGGTCAGAAGCAGGTCTATCACTGCTTCGGCTGCAAGGCCGGAGGCAGCGTGATCCAGTTCATCATGGACATTGAGCGGCTGAGCTTTCCGGAAGCGGTCGCCTTTCTGGCGGAACGGGTGCATATGCCCCTGCCGGAAATGCAGAACGATCCCGCCTATGAGCAGCGCCGCACGCTGAAGGAACGCATCTATCTGGCCAACAAGGCCGCCGCAAGGCTGTTTCATCAGCAGCTGTGGAAGCCGGAGGGCGCGCACATCCTGCAGTATCTGCAAAACCGCGGGCTGAGCGACGCGGTCATCCGCCGCTTCGGCATCGGCGCGGCGCTCCCCTCCGGGATGCTCGGCAGAGACCTCATGAAAGAGGGCTTTACCGAGGAGGAATTGGTGCAGGCTGGTCTCATGCTCCGGCGTGAGGGACGAGCCTTCGATATGTTCCGCAACCGCGCCATCTTTCCCATCATCGACGCCTATGGAAACGTGCTCGGCTTCGGCGGACGCGCCATGGGCGATGTGATGCCCAAGTACCTCAACACCTCCGATACCCCAGTCTTCAACAAGCGGTATTCCGTTTTTGCAGCCAATTTGCTGCGCAAAGCACGAGGGCTCACGCGGGTGATCCTGGTGGAAGGGTACATGGATGTTGTCGCGCTTTCCCAGTTTGGCGTGGAGGGCGTGGCCGCAACGCTGGGCACAGCGCTGACACCTGAACAGGCCAGACTTCTCAACCGCTTTGCGCCCGAGGTATACATCGCCTACGATGGCGACCGGGCCGGCCAAAAGGCCATTCTGCGCGGGCTGGAAGTGCTGGAGGGCGAAAATGTTCCCATGCGTGTGCTGGACATTCCCGGCGGATTGGATCCCGACGAGTATATCCGGCAGGAAGGGCTGGAGGCATTCCAGAACCTGAAGCCTATTTCCGGCACATACTACCGCATGCTGCGCCAGAAGGAGCAGCACGACATGAGCACCGAAGAAGGCCGCACCGAATATGCCAAGGCCTGCGCAGGCTTTCTGCGGAACGTGAAGGAACCGGTGGAGCTGGATAACTACATCAAACGGCTTTCGCTGGAGACCGGCTTCAGCCGCGAAGTGCTGCTGCAGCAGATCGGCGTTTCGGCCCCGGCGCAGTCCAAAGCGCCATCCCCCCGCCGGGAGGGTTTCTCCCAGAAAGCCAAAGCCGCCTCACAGGTAGACTGGAACGCGCGCACGCTGTTGGCTGTGTTGGCCACCGGCCGCTTGCCGCGCGATATCGTATCTCCGGAGGAATTTGCAGACCCTGTGCTTCGTTCTTTATGTGAGGCGCTGGCCAACGGCGAAAGCGCCGCAGCGCTGATGGAACGCCAGACGGATGACGCCGGCCGGGCCGCTGTGGGCGATATTCTGAGCATCAGCACCGATCTGGACGACGATGGGCTGATGAAGATGGCGCGCGACTGCGTGAACAAAATGCGTCGGGAGCGGCTGGAGAAAGAGCTGGACAGCATCCAGAAGAATCTGCCCAATCTGCCGGACGAAGAACGCACAAGCGAAACCCAGCGCGCTTTTCTGCTAACCAAGCAACTGCTGGATTTGAAATGACCCCTTTTGCGCACGAGTAAGGAGTGAATGATGTTGAGTCAAAAACAGTCGCAGGAAGCGATCAAGCTGAAGCTCAACGAATTGTATGAGGACGCCAAGTCCAAGGGCACCATCACCCGCGACGAAGTCGCCAACCAGCTGATGGAACTGGAAATCGACGCCGACCAGATGAACAAGATTTTCGAAACGCTCGAACAGTTGGGCGTTGACGTGGTGACGGAGTTCGACCCCGTTCCCGCCGAAGAACTGGTAGAGCCGGAGCTGCTCGACCTGAGCGTGCCCGAAGGCATCAGCATCGACGACCCGGTGCGCATGTACCTGAAGGAGATCGGCAAAGTGCCGCTTCTGTCCGCCGAAGAAGAGATCGAGATCGCTCAGCGGATGGAGCAGGGTGATGAAGCCGCCAAGAAAAAGCTGACCGAAGCCAACCTGCGACTGGTGGTTTCCATTGCCAAGCGCTACGTGGGCCGCGGCATGCTGTTTCTGGATCTGATTCAGGAGGGCAATCTGGGTCTGATGAAGGCAGTGGACAAGTTCGACTACCGCAAGGGCTACAAATTTTCCACCTACGCCACATGGTGGATCCGTCAGGCCATCACCCGCGCCATTGCGGATCAGGCCCGCACCATCCGCATTCCCGTTCACATGGTGGAAACCATCAACAAGCTCATCCGCGTTTCCCGTCAGCTGCTGCAGGAGTACGGCCGCGAGCCTACACCCGAGGAAATCGCCAAGGTGATGAATATCAGCGAGAGCAAAGTGCGCGAGATCATGAAGATCGCGCAGGAACCCGTATCGCTGGAAACCCCCATTGGCGAAGAGGAAGACAGTCATTTGGGCGATTTTATTCCCGATGACGACGCGCCCGCCCCGGCCGAGGCCGCCAGCTTTACTTTGATGAAGGAGCAGCTTCTGGACGTGCTGGATACGCTCACCCCGCGTGAGGAAAAAGTGCTTCGTCTGCGCTTTGGTCTGGATGACGGCCATCAGCGCACGCTGGAGGAAGTGGGCCGCGAGTTCAAAGTGACCCGTGAGCGCATCCGCCAGATCGAAGCCAAGGCGCTGCGCAAGCTGCGCCACCCCAGCCGTTCCAAGAAGCTGAAGGATTACCTTGACTAACGCTGTAAAGAAACGCCGCGCGCCCATTCCGGACGGGCGGCTTTCCGCCGCTATGGCGCTGGCGGAAAACTGCCGTATATTTGCCGATATCGGCGCCGATCACGGCAAGCTGAGTGCGGCCTTGCTGCTGCAGGACAGCAGCCGCCGCGCCCTCATCGCTGATATCAGTGCGCCCGCGCTTTCCAAGGCGGAAGCGCTCATCGCCCGGATGCAGTTAAACAGCCGGACCACCTTCGCCGTGGCCGATGGTCTGGAAGCACTGGATCAGCTGCAGGGCGAAGCGGTCGATACCGTGTTCATCCTCGGCATGGGCGGCGATACCGTAAGCGGTATCCTGCAGCGCGGCGCAAGTCGGCTGCATGGCGCCGCCGTCATTCTGGGCGCACAGACGGATCTGCCGCAAGTGCGCAAGAACTTGTGCCGCATTGGCTATCGGATTCAGCGGGAAACGGTGGTCAGCGAGGCGGGCCGGGAGTATTTGCTCATCCGCGCTGAAAAAGGCGATACGCCTGAATACACAGAAGAAGAGATCCTGCTGGGGCCTGTGCTGCTGCAGGAGCTTCCGGCAAGTTGGCTGCCGCTGCTGCAAAGGCGCGAAAGGCTGCTTGAGCAGGGCATCCGCGCGATGCGCCGCACCATGCTCGCCAAGGACGAGCAGCGGCTGGCACAATTTGAACGCGAAATTGGATATGTGCAGCGTGCGATGGCGCTGCTCGAAAGGAAGAACGTTCTTGAAAGTACAGCAGTTTCTGGACTGGATCGAGCAGATCGCTCCCTTTGATACCGCCGAGGGCTTCGACAACGTGGGACTGCTGATGGGCGATCCCGATGCAGAAGTTCATCAAGTCGTCTTCGGTATGGACGTGACGGAAGTGCTGGCGCAGGAAGCCATCGAACGCGGCGCGGAGCTGATCGTGTCCCATCATCCGTTCATTTTTCACGCATTGAAACGCATAGACTATACAGGGCCGCAGGGCCGCGCACTGTGCCTGCTCGCGCAGCATGGCATCAACGTCATCGCCGCCCACACCAACTGGGATCAGGCGGAAGGCGGCGTATGTGATTCCCTCGCCCACGCCCTCTCGCTGTCGGACGTTTCCCGTGCAGATCCCTATGTGCGGCTGGGCACGCTCCCCCGTCCCATGACGGCTGACGAGCTGGACGCGCACATCCGCACTGCGCTGCGTGTGCAGCCGCGCTGCTACCCGGCCGCAAACGGGCAGATCACCCGCGTAGCCGTTTCCGGCGGCGCATATGGGGAAGGCTATGCCATGGCGCTGCAAGCCGGTGCACAGGCTTACGTGGTGGGTGAGATCGCGCACCATGAGATTCTGGATGCAACGCAGCGCGGACTGACCATCTTCGATGCAGGCCACTACCCCACCGAGCTTCCCGGCGTGGAGAGCCTTTACACACGTTTTCTGGCAGAAGCGTCGCAGTCCCATTGGGACGTGCAGGCGCATCTGCATTCCCTTGCCCCATACGCGGGCGCGCTTCTCGCCTTGTAACAAGGCATTCCCCCATGACCCACAAGGAGGTACCCCATGGAACAGACTGAATTGCTTTGGCAGTATCAGCAGGCTGATATGGCCGCAGACGCGTTTGAGCGTGAGATCAAGCGCAGCCCCAACCGCATCGCGCTGAAAAAAAACCGCGAGTTTTTGGTGGAGCAGCAAAACGCCGTCAAGCGCATGGAGCAGGAAGTAGCGGAAATGGTGGACCGCATTGACGTGATCAAGGTGGCCATCTCGCGCATTGAGGATCAGCTGTCCGCCCTGCGCAGCCGCATGGAGCAGAACCCTCCCGCTGATTTGCAGCAGGCGCAGGATCTGACCCACGACGCGCAGAAGCTGCTGAACAGCCTGACGGATTATGAGCGTGAAATGAAGCGCATCCAGAAGGACGCTGCCGACCGCGAGCGCAACGAAAAGGAGATTCGCGTTAAGTACGCCAAGGTCAAGGCCGAATACGACCAGCAAAAGGTGGCCTACGAAGCGGAATATGGCGAGCAGATGAAGCAGCTGGAAGTCAAGCGCGCCGCCGCGCAGGAAAAGGCAAAGCTGGTGGATGCAGCACTGCTGGACAAGTATTCGCAGGTGAAAAAGCACTGCGTGCCGCCGGTAGCGCGCCTGTACGGCGACCAGTGCGGCGGCTGCAACATGAGCCTGCCGCAGGTAACGCTGCGCAAATTCAAAAGCGACAAGCAGTACATCGAATGTGAAAACTGCGGTCGCCTCATCATCCAGTAAACTGTTTCCATTCCATGAGGCCGCCGCAGCATCTGCAGCGGCCTCTGCGTTTTTGACAGGAGGATCTCCCTATGAACATCGTTTCCATCATTGAAAAAAAGAAAATGGGCCAGAAGCTGACGCAGGACGAAATCGAATACTTCGTAGCGGGCGCGGCGGATGGTTCCATTCCCGACTATCAGCTGGCGGCGCTGCTGATGGCCATCCGTCTCAACGGCATGAGCCGTGAAGAGACCGTGCAGCTGACCCTCGCCATGACCCATTCCGGCGATGTGTGCGACCTGAGCGCCCTTCCCGGCATTCCGGTCGACAAGCACTCCACCGGCGGTGTGGGCGATACCACCACGCTGGTGCTCGGGCCCTTGGTGGCGGCCTGCGGCGTGCCCGTGGCGAAGATGAGCGGCCGCGGACTTGGCCACACCGGCGGCACGCTGGACAAGCTGGAAAGCATCGATGGGCTGAGCGTATCCCTCAGCGAGGAAGCCTTCCTGCAGCAGGTGAAAGATATCGGTCTTGCAGTGATCGGCCAGACGGCGAATCTCGCGCCCGCAGATAAGGCGCTCTATGCCCTGCGCGATGTGACCTCCACCGTGGACAGTCTGCCGCTCATTGCTTCCAGCATCGTCAGCAAGAAGCTGGCCAGCGGCGCACAGGGCATTGTGCTGGACGTGAAGACCGGCGCAGGCGCGCTGATGCACACGCTGGATGCAAGCATCGAACTGGCGCAGACCATGGTGCAGATTGGCTGTGACGCCGGCCGCCGCATGGTGGCGCTGGTAACGGACATGGGCGAACCGTTGGGCAGCCATGTGGGCAACGCGCTGGAAGTCAAGGAAGCCATCGACGTGCTTTCCGGACGCGTGCGCGGCCCGCTGCTGGAGGTGGCGATGGAACTGGGCGCACGCATGCTGATGCTGGGCGGCGCTGCCGCCACAGTGAGCGAAGCCAAAGAAAAGCTTGCTGATGCATTGGAAAGCGGACGCGGGCTCGATACGCTGCGCAGGATGATCGTTGCGCAGGGCGGCGACCCTGCCTGCTGCGACGATGTGACGAAGCTGCCGCAGGCAAATGTGATCCTGCCCGTGCCCGCCGTTGCTTCCGGCTATATTCACAGCATGGATACCGTGGCGCTGGGCAACACAGCGCAGGCCATGGGCGCCGGCCGCCGCACCAAATTGGATGTGATCGACCCAAGCGTCGGCTTTGTGCTGCACAAGCGCATTGGCGATGCCGTGGCGCTGGGCGAAAGCATCGCTACCGTTTATGCAAAGGATGCTGCGAGCGCCGCCACCGCTGTTGCCGCGATTCAGCAGCAGGTGCATATCGGTCAGCAGGCCGTTCCGCCCTGCAAGCTCATCCACGCCTTCGTCACGGCTGACCATGTGGAGCGGTACTGAGTACGCTCCTATCGCGAATCGGCGCAGCAGCCCGGCTGCTCCTCTTGATTTCGTTATGAAATGCTTGCAAAACCTCTCGTTTTCCGCTATGATAGCGTGGTTGAAATCCGTATTGTTGGAGGGGTTCCTTTGAACCACGAGCATCGTCTTTCCCATATTCGCAATTTCTGCATTATCGCGCACATCGACCACGGCAAAAGTACGCTGGCCGACCGCCTGTTGGAAATGACCGGCGTATTCGAGCAGCGACAGATGATGGATCAGATCCTGGATTCCATGGAGCTGGAGCGCGAGCGCGGCATCACCATCAAATCCAAGGCCGTGCGCATGCAGTACACCGCCAAGGATGGCGAGACCTACACCCTCAACCTGATCGACACGCCCGGCCATGTGGACTTCAGCTACGAAGTCAGCCGAGCGCTGGCTGCTTGCGAAGGCGCGCTGCTGGTGGTGGATGCCACGCAGGGCATCGAAGCGCAAACGCTGGCGAATGTTTATATGGCGCTGGAACACGATCTGGAGACCGTGCCCGTCATCAATAAGATCGACCTCATCTCTGCCCGTCCGGAGGAAGTGAAGCAGGAGATCGAGGACGTTATTGGGCTGGATGCTTCCGAAGCGCCCTGCATTTCCGCCAAGACCGGCCTGAACTGCGGCGATGTGCTGGAAGCCATTGTCAAGCATATTCCCGCGCCCTCAGGCGACGAGGATGCCCCGCTGCAGGCGCTGATTTTTGACGCTTTCTACGATAACTACCGCGGCGCGATCTGCTTTGTGCGCGTCATGCAGGGGACGGTGAAGCCCGGCATGCGCATGAAGCTGATGCAGACCGGCAGCGAATTTGACATTGTGGAAGTCGGCACCTTCCGTCCCGGCTATGCGCCCTGCGATGCGCTCTACCCCGGCGATGTTGGGTATATCGGAGCCTCCATCAAGGACGTAGGCGATACCCGTGTGGGCGATACCATCACCGATGCCAACCGTCCTGCCACCACTCCCCTGCCCGGCTATCGTCAGGTAACGCCCATGGTGTTCTGCGGTATCTATCCGGCAGACGGCGCAGATTACGAAAACCTGCGCGACGCGTTGGAAAAGCTGCGCATGAACGATGCGTCCCTGTCTTTCGAGCCGGAAACCTCCGTTGCGCTGGGCTATGGCTTCCGCTGCGGTTTCTTAGGGCTGCTGCACATGGAGATCATTCAGCAGCGTCTGGAACGCGAGTTTGATCTGGATCTGGTCACGACCGCTCCCAGCGTTATCTATCAGGTTTATAAGACCAACGGCGAGCATCTTGAGATCGATAACCCGTCCAACCTGCCTCCGGTGGGCGAGATCGAGCATATGGAAGAGCCTTACGTCACCGCCACCATCTATACGCCTCAGGAATTCGTGGGTGCCATGATGGATATCTGTGTGGATAAGCGCGGTATCTTTATCGATATGCAGTATGAAGGTGGCCGTGTGAAGCTGATCTATGAGCTGCCGCTGAATGAGATCATCTATGAGTTTTTCGATCAGGTAAAGAGCCGCAGCCGCGGCTATGCCAGCTTTGATTATGAACTGAAGGGCTATCTGCCCAGCGAGCTGGTAAAGCTGGATATCCTGCTCAACGGTGAGATCTGCGATGCCTTCTCCATTATCGTGCATAAGGACAAGGCGTATCCGCGCGGACGGAGCATTGCTGAAAAGCTCAAGGACGTCATTCCGCGCCAGATGTTCGAGATCCCCATTCAGGCTGCCATCGGCGGCAAGGTGATCGCCCGCGAAACAGTCAAGGCCATGCGCAAGGACGTGCTGGCCAAGTGCTACGGCGGCGACATCACCCGCAAAAAGAAGCTGTTGGAGAAGCAGAAAGAAGGCAAAAAGCGCATGCGCCAGTTCGGCACCGTGGAAGTGCCCAGCGAAGCTTTCCTTGCTGTGCTCAAGATGAACGACGACAAATGATCCAAAGTGCGCCGGGAAAGGTATGCGTTCCGGCGCATTTCTTTAAGCATAGAAAGGTTGGAACGTGAATGAAGCGTTTCGCGCCCGCGCTGGCGCTGCTGGCTGCAGCGCTATATGCGCTCAGTTCGCCGCTGTCCAAGCTGCTGCTGCAGGATGTGCAGCCGACCATGATGGCCGCATTTCTCTATCTGGGTGCTGGGCTGGGCATGGCGCTGTTTGGCCTTCTGCGCCGGGAACATGCTACAGACACGGCACGCCTGTCCAAGGGCGATCTTCCCTACATTGCAGCGATGATCGTGCTGGATATTTTGGCGCCTGTCCTGCTGATGATCGGCCTTGCGCAAACCAGCGCCGCACATGTTTCGCTGCTGAACAATTTTGAGATCGTGGCTACAACGCTGATCGCGCTGCTGTTTTTCCATGAAAAGGTCAGTTGGCGGCTGTGGCTGGCCATTGGGCTGATCACGCTCTCCAGCCTCCTGCTGTCCATAGAGGATGCAAGCAGTTTCCGTTTTTCCGTGGGCTCGTTGTTTGTTCTGCTGGCTTGCTGCAGCTGGGGCTTGGAAAACAATTGCACCCGCATGCTTTCGCACAGCGATCCGCGCAGGATCGTGGTCGTCAAGGGACTTGGCTCTGGCGCGGGTTCGTTGATCGTTGCCCTGCTGCTGGGGGAAAGCCTGCCTGCTGCAAAGAGGGTCCTGCCTGTGCTGCTGCTGGGTTTTGTGGCCTATGGGCTGAGCATCTACTTCTATGTATATGCTCAACGCTTTCTGGGTGCGGCGCGCACCAGCGCTTATTATGCGGTGCAGCCATTCATCGGCGTACTGCTTTCCCTGCTCATCTTCCGTGAACGACCGGACCGCGCCTTCATTGCCGCGCTGCTGATGATGATCGCCGGCACATGGCTGGTAACGCGCGATCAAGCTGAACCCTGACATAGAAGCATATCAAGGAGGACTGCACTTGTCACACATCACCGACACACAACTCATGAAAAAGCAGTACGCCACGGATGAGAACCTGCGGGTGCGTGCGCTGCTGCACAGCAAATACAGCATCTGTCAGCAGCCGTTTGGAAACTGGGTGATGGAGCACTACCACATCCAGTCCGGCATGCGCGTATTGGAGCTTGGCTGCGGAAACGGCAGCATGTGGAGCGATCCAAAGGCATTTCTCCCTGCGGATGCTTCCCTGCTGCTGACGGACTTTTCAGCCGGAATGCTGGAAGCTGCCAAAAGCAATGTCCCAGCACAAGAAAACATCACCTTCGAGCAGGCGGACATCCAGTGTCTCCCCTATGCTGACGACAGCTTTGATCTGGTGATCGCCAATATGATGCTCTACCATGTGCCCGATCTGCCCAAGGCGCTGAGTGAGGCGGCGCGTGTGCTCAAGCCGGACGGCCGCTTCATCTGCGCTACAGTCGGCGAGCATGGCGTGGCCTTCTGGCTGGAAAGCGTACTGGGCGCGACAGAAAGCCGAATCTATCCATTTTCGCTCCAGAATGGAGAAGCACTGCTCATCCCCCACTTTGAGCAGGTGGAGCAGTATGTGCGCGCGGATGGTCTTCGCATAACTGAGACGGCCGATCTGGCGAATTATGTGCTCTCCATGGCAACCTACAGCGGCCTGAAAGAATGGCCGTATGAGCAGCTGCTTTCCCTTCTGGAACGCCAGAAGAAGGATGGCGTCATCGCCATTCCCAAGGAGTATGGCGTATTTGTGTGCTCACGTCCCAAAAGCTGACCGATGCGCCGCCAAGCCGTTTCGCGTATCGATCTGAACTTTGGTATCGGTGGCGAATTGCAATTTTTCTTGTGGAAATTCCGCATTTTGTACGGGTGTCAAACATAGGTAACACGACGAGCCAAGGAGGAGGTCAAGGGAA
>CAZDEF010000003.1:0-61730 GCA_964504385.1 uncultured Oscillospiraceae bacterium | reverse complement strand
TGCACATAACCGCATACCTTGCATACCCACTTCATTGATGATATCCTCCTTCAAATCGCTTGGATCGTTGATTCTCTTCTTCTTCATTTTTAGAAGCTGTTTTGCAGCTTGCGTATATGAGATAAACGCATTTGTACGAAGTGAAACGCAAAAAACAAAATTTATTTTTTCATTTCATTCAGTACGGCTTCTTCCATACCGTCTGGGCTGCACACAGCCGTATGACGGACAGGCAGATCGCGCAGTTCACGCACCTGACGAGGAATTTTCACATGGGAGAGTTCTTCCAGCTTTTCGGCGCAGGCAAAGAAATCCATGCCTTCTACCGCTTCGTCCCCCAGCAGGCTGCGGGCTACGGCGGGGGCGAATTTGTAGGGGCTGGCGGTCGCCAGGATCACAGCGGCCGTCTGGTCGCCGGTCTCGCGGCGGTACTGCTGCAGCACGCTGGAGGCCACGGCGGTGTGCGGATCCATCAGGTATTGGTCGATTTCGAACACGCGGCGAATCTCTGCCGAGGTCATTTCATCATCGGCATAACCGGCCCAGAAGACCTTGCGCAGCTCTTTGGCATTTTTCACGCCCACACAGAACACGCCGCTGTCGGCCAGATCCTGCATCCATTCCTTCACCTGCTCGCTGTCGCGGCCAGTGTGCTCGTACAATAGCCGTTCCAGATTGGAACTGATCAGAATGTCCATGCTGGGAGAGGTGGTCCTGTAGAAATCGCGGTTGACGTCGTAAGTGCCGTCGGCGAAGAAATCCGTCAGCACATTGTTCTGATTGCTGGCGCAGATGAGACGGCGGATGGGCAGGCCCATGCGCATGGCGTAGTAACCGGCCAGAATGTCACCGAAGTTGCCGGTGGGCACAACGAAATTGATGTGCTGACCCATGCGCAGCTTGCCGCGCTTCACCAGACGGGTGTAGGTGGTGAAGTAGTACACGATCTGCGGCGCCAGCCGGCCAAAGTTGATGGAGTTGGCCGACGAGGGAAGCTTGCCCAGCTCGTTCATCTTCTGGCGGAAGGCTTCATCGCCAAACAGCTTTTTCACACCGCGCTGCGCGTCGTCAAAATGTCCGTCCACGCCGATCACATGGGTGTTGCTGCCGCCGGTGGTCGTCATCTGCAGCTTTTGCACATCGCTTACGCCATCGCGGGGATAAAACACGGTGCAGCTGGTGCCGGGCACATCTTTGAAGCCTTCCAGCGCCGCCCTGCCGGTATCGCCGCTGGTGGCGACCAGAATGCTTACTTCGCGCTGCTCATCGCTCTTTTCGGCGGCCATGCGCACCAGATGGGGCAGCAGCTTGAGGGCAATATCCTTGAAGGCCAGCGTCGGGCCGTGAAACAGTTCCACCACATGCACGGTGGGATCCAGCGTGCGTACCGGCGCGATGGTCGGATCGTCCCATTCGGCGGGGTCGTAGGCCGCCTGAATGGCATCGTCCAGCTCGGCCAGCGAATAGTCCTCCAGATAGTCGCGCAGAATGCGGGAAGCGTGGTTCTGATAGCTGGTTCCGGCCAAAGCGCTGAGACGCTCCATGCTGATCTGCGGGAACATGCTGGGCACGAACAGGCCGCCGTCCTTGGCCAGTCCCCACAGAATGGCCTGTGATGCGGTCGCACATGCGCCGCCGCGGGTGGAGAAGAAAGACACTGGGATCACCCTCCTAAGTATGTCATTCGCAAAAAGGGCGGCCAATCGGCCGCCCAAGGAATGCCTGTTGGCATCAGATTACGTACTTCTTGATGAAATCCGGCAGCTCTTCCACATCGGCGCTTACGGAGATGGCAAAATTGACATCACGCTTCTGGCTGATGTTCTCCAAACGCTGGAAGAACCATTCGGTGGTGCTCAGATCGTTCTTGATGAGCTTTTTGAACGCGTCGATGCAGATCAGGCCCAGATCGAAGTTCTGGGCAACGATGCCGCACAGCATGCCCATGAACATCTGATCATTGGCAATGTCATACTCACTGGCGTTGATAAAGCGCACTTCGTGGCGCAGATCGAACATATAACGGTTGTCATCGTCGATGAAAACGATGTCGTGTTTGCTGTCCTTGGTCGCAAGATTGGCCATGTCGATGATTCTTTTGGTCTTACCCGATCCCTTTTTTCCGGCAACTACCTGAATCAATGGTAACGCCTCCTATATACATTTTGTTCTGCCGGTGCTGCGATGATGCACCGATCCATTCTGACAACATCTATTATACATGAATTCAACGGGAATAGCAACTTTTTATCATTGTTTTTTCTGTGGGCTTTGAAAAAGGGCTTCCCGCAGGTCTTCCATGCTCATGGACGGCAGGCTGCGGAAGGGGGCTTCCGGGCTTTCGCATTCAAAACGGCAAATGGCCCGATAGTCGCACAGGTCGCAGTTGGTGCGGCTGCCATCGCGCGTAGGGGAAACGGACGTGTCGCCATCCAGCATCCGTCCGGCCAGATCGGCCGCCACATCGCGCGCGTGGCGCAGCAGCGTCTGCATCTGCGGCATGTCCAGCGCTGCGGCTGTTTTTTTTAGTTCGCCGCTTTTGAGATGCATGGAAGGCAGGACGAAAGGCACTTCGTTTTCGTCCATCGCATGGAGGATCTCCACGTCGCTCAATGCAATACCGCGCAGCTGGAAGACCTCGCGCAGCTTGCCTTCCACGGTTTCCCGCACATCGGTTTCGCTGTCCACCAGCGGATCGGCCACATAGAAGTAGAAGGCCCCGGCGGGCTGGGCGTTTGGCAGGGCGCTTACGCACACGTCCAGATACAGGAGCAGCTGCAGCTGAAGGCCCCACCAAGTCTTGGCCGCGTCCAGCGATTGACAGGCAGATTTATAGTCGATCACGCGCAGGTATACGCTGTCCGGAGCATCGTAGCGGTCAATGCGGTCGATGCGTCCGCGCAGGGCAATCTCACGCCCGTCTGCCAGCAGAAGCACGATGGGCGGCAAACCGCCTTCATAGCCGAAGCTGGCTTCTGTGCGCCACAGCGTGAAGCGGCCTGCGGCCAGATGCTGGGTCAGCGTGCTGGCAGCGCGGCGGATGGCGCTGCGTGCCTGCTCAAACCGCGCAAGGCTGCGGTCGCCGTCGCCCATGGGGCCCTGCATCAGCTCGTCAATCAGGGGTTCTATGGCCGCGTCCGCCATGGCCTGCACGCGCTCCTCGCTGATGTGCGGGTAGGCTGCTTCGCGTTTGGCCAGCCGGGCAAAGTTGTTCAATCCGGCATGACAGAACGTGCCGGTCTCGATGGGGTCGATCTTCCACTCCTTCAGCAGGTGGGGCCGCAGACCGTAGGTGACAAAGTGGCGGAAGGGACAGCCGGCGAATTGCTCCAGACGGCTGACGCTGAGCACACGGTCGCCATACAGCAGACGCGCCTGCTCCTTCTGCAGCGGCTGCGCCTGCGGATCATGATGCACGCTGCGTAGAAGGCGCATGGCGTCGGCGGCAGTAGCGGGGGAGCGCAGCAGTTTGTCAAGGCGCTCTTTCCAGCGCTGGGGCAGATCCTGCAGCCCGTCCTCATGCGCGCGCAGCCGAAGCCCCAGCTGAGACAAGGCCTGCGTTGCACTGAGCGGAAGCGGATCCGCTTCCAGATGCGGCAGACTGTCGGGCGCGAAAAGCCGTTTGCCGAGCACTGAAAGCAGGGAGAGAGGACGCAGCGCCGTGCCGTCGGCGGCAGTGCGGGCAAAGCTCAGATAGAGCTGCTTTCGGGGCAGCGTCATAGCGCGCTTCAGATCCAGCTTGGCCAGAAGCGCCCGGTTTTCATCCGTCAGCCCCATAAAGCAGCCGGTATCCTGCTCTGTGCGGGCGCGTTCATCCGGAGAAAGCAGACTGTCCGTGGTGCGGGAAAGCAGACCGTCGTTCATGCCCAGCAGGAAGACCACGTCGGCTTCTTCGGCCAGCAAATGCCCCAGTACGCCCGCGTGCAGCATGCCGCCGGCAGGGGGGAGCGAGGCCAGCGACATGGCGCTGAAACCGCATTCCAGTCGGGCGGCCATGTGGCGAAGCGGAATGCGGCTTTGCCCGCTCAAACGCAGCGCCTGATCCAGCAGCGTCAGCACCGCCTGCCAGATCTGGCTGTTCTGATTGGCGCGCGCGGAGAAGCCGCTGTGCAGCAAACGCTCTTCTTCCTGCTGCAGCCGCTCGTAGGCGTTTACATCCATCAGCAGCTGGAACACTGCAGTCAGCGAAGCGGCGCTGTCCCGCGCGTCGATCAGCGCCTGACGGGCGGAAAGCAGCGGTGACATCAGGCGAATGCGCAGCGCCTCGGCGCGTTCGCACAGCTTTTTTTCTCCGCGCGTGAACGGAGCAGCCCAGCGCTTGCGGTCGATGCCGTATACGCGCGCGTAGTTTTCCAGCTCGCAGGTCTCTTCAAAGGAAAGGGGAGCGTACCCGCTTTTCAGCAGCCCCAGCATATCGCGGTTGCGCCAGCCGTCCGCCATAGCGCGCAGGGAGCACAGCAGAAAGCTCACCAGCCCGTGCGAAAGCGTGGGAAGCTGCGTATCGGTGTAGAAGGGCAGACCGCTGTCATTGAGCGCAGCGGCCACAGCGAAGTCATACCCGCCGCTTTCGGGATAGAGAATGGCGATGCGTTCGGGCGGCATGCCGTCTTCCAGCAGCTTCATGACCTGACGGCTCATGAGCGACGCTTCCTCAAAGGGCGTGAGTGCGCTGGAAACGAACAGATTTTTCGGCTGCTGCGGATACGTTGCAGATGAGAGCGCAAACAGCATTTGATCAAGGTGCGTAATTTCCGGAGCATGCTCCAAGGGCTGCGCGGGCAGGGGCACCACCGTGCAGTCCATGCCCTGCTTTTCCCGCAGCAGAGCCGCAAAACGCCCCGTTCCCTGCCGGATGGGCAGGTACAGGTCGCCGTCTGTGGCGCTCTGTCCATCGCAGATCAAGCCAATCACCAGCCGGCTGCAAAGGGGAGCGGCATCGCACAGCAGCTGCATCATTTGCTGTGGAAGCGTATCAAAACCGTACACATACAGGCATTTGCCCTTCAAGTAGCGGCTGTCGGCCAGCTTGCTGGCCACATACGCCAGCTGATCCTCGCTGTCGCTGAAACGGCCCTTGAGCACCTGATCGTATTGCCGATAGATCACGGCCAGATCGCTCAGCTTGCTCTTCTGCAGCCCGTCCTCCAGCGAGGACGCATACGCCTCAAGCGCTTCCGCCGTCATCCCGCCACGCTTGAAGTCGGTGATAAGGGCGGAAAGCTTCTCCACAAAACCGCGCCGGGTGACGATGCTGCCGTAATAGGGCAGCTTGTCCTCCAGCCGCTCCAGCGCCTGGCTCAGCGCCATGCGCCGCCCAGCGTCGGAAAGCGGTTCGCGTCCGTCGCGCCCAGCGTCGCTGAGAATGTGTTCGTACAGACGGGATGGGCTGAGCACTTCCAGCGCAAACATGCCGGTGAGGTGCAGACGTTCCATCAGCTCGCTTTCCGCGCTCAGCGTAAACTGCTCCGGCACCAGCAGCACGGCGGAAAGACCCTGCCGCAGGCAAGCGCCCATCTCTTCTACAATGGCAGGAAACAGCCTGTGAGGGCGGGCGGTGAGAATACGCACAGCCATGCGCACAGCCTCCTTGTTGAAAAAATGCGTATGGAAAAACGACCGAAATCATGATATCATAAACCGGGTCCCGCGCAAAGGGAAAAATGCGGGCAATCGGGTAATGGAGAGGAACGTGGACGGGAATGACGGACACGATCGTTGGGATTGCCACTGCGATGGGCGAAGGCGGCGTAGCCATTGTGCGCATGAGCGGCGATGGGGCGATCGCCATTTTTGATAAGGCCTTTGCCGCCTGCAGACGAACGCCCCCGTACGAAAGCCATCGGCTGATGCTGGGGCATGTGCTGGATGAGCAGGGTGAACCTATTGATGAAGTGATGGGCGTGGTGATGCGCGCGCCGAACAGCTACACCAGAGAAGATGTGTGCGAACTGCACACCCATGGCGGCAGCGCGGCTGCATCGCAGGTGATGCGGCGGTTGATCGCCCTTGGCGCGCGGGTGGCGGACGCGGGCGAGTTTACCCGCCGCGCTTTCATGAACGGGCGCATCGACCTGATGCAGGCGGAAGCGGTGATGGGTGTGATCGGCGCGAAATCGCAGGCGGCGCTCAGAGCGGAGCAGCGGCAGCTGTCCGGCGGGCGCAGCCGTTTCATCCGCGAGGCGCAGGAACGGCTGACGGCCTTGCTGGCCGGGCTGGAAGCGCACATCGACTATCCGGATGAGATCGACGAAGCGGAAGCGCTCGACGGCCTGACGGACGGGCTGGACAGGCTGATAGATCTGCTCACGCCCGCCAACAATGAGCGCGGCGCGCGCATTGTGCGCGAGGGTATGCGCGTGGCGCTGTGCGGCAGGCCCAATGCGGGGAAATCCACCCTGTTTAACGCCCTGCTGGGCGAGGACCGCGCCATTGTGACCGATATTCCCGGCACCACGCGCGATGTGCTGGAAGGCGGCTTTACGCTGGACGGCATTCAGGTGATCCTGCAGGACACGGCCGGACTGCGCGAAAGCGGAGACAAGGTGGAGCAGATCGGCGTGGAGCGCGCTAAGGCTGTGCTGGAAAGCGCCGATGCAGCGCTGATCCTGCTGGACGCTTCCGCGCCGCTGACGCAGGAGGACCGCGAATTGCTGAAGCGAAAACTGCATTGCCCATGCGCGGTGCTGCTGAACAAGACGGACGCAGGCGTGTGTGTGACTGCGACGGAGGTGAAGCAGATCTGCGAATATGAGACGATTCTGTCCATTTCAGCGAAGGACGAGACCGGGTTGGAGCAGGTGTTGGATTTTCTGCGTGAAAATGCCGGGCATCCGCAGGAACTGCTGCTGACACAGGAGCGGCATATCAGCACGGCCCGACAGGCATTGGAAAGGATCGTGCAGGCCAGAGCGGGACTGCAGAGCGATCTGCCGCTGGATCTGTGCGCCGTTGATCTGCACGAGGCGCTGTACCTGCTGGGCCGCATCACTGGCGACAGCGTGGACGAGCAACTGCTGGACGATATTTTCTCGCATTTCTGCGTAGGAAAATAAAGAAGGGAGAAACACCATGTCGATTTCGATCAGCGAAAACCGGAAACGGTTCCACCTTACGGACGGCGCTACGTTCAGCCGCGTGCTGGCGGTGATCCCGGACGAGGACGCGCGTTTGAATGTGGAGGAGCTCTACTTTGGGCCTGCGCTGCCGGAAAATGCAGCCGACGTTTTAGAGGACACGCGGCAGAAGATGCTTTCAAATGCTGTGCCTAACGATGTGACCATGCGTGGCGCCGCATTCTATCTTTGCCCCACGGCCGGCAACGGCGATGTGCGCCCGGCTGCGCTGCAGGTGCAGGAGCCGGACGGCACATGGAGCACCGAGCTTTCCTACGAGGGCTATGCGCTGCTGCCCGGCAAACCGAAGCTGGAGGGGCTGCCCGCTGCCTATGCCGAGCAGGTGGACGAAGCGGAAACGCTGGAACTGCTGTTCCGCGACCGCAAGACCGGGCTGGAAGTAAAGCTGTACCAGTGCGTCATGAATGCATATCATGCCCTGACCAGCTGGATGGTCGTTGAAAACGGCGGCGATGAAAAGCTGGTGCTGCAGCGCTGCATGTCCGCTACCGTCCATCTGAGCGGCAATTGGGATATGCTGCATCTGCACGGCGCATGGGCCAAGGAGCGGCAGGTGGAACGCATCCCCAATATGCACGGCACGCGCGCCATCGGCAGCGTGCGGGGCGCTTCCAGCCACCAGCACAACCCCTTTGTTGCCATGATGGAGCCGGGAGCGGATGAGCATCAGGGCCGTGTGCTGGGCGTCAATCTGGTGTATTCCGGCAGCTTCCTGATGGAAGCCGATCAGAACGAGCATGATCTCACCCGTCTGGTGGCCGGTATTGCGCCCTGCGCATGGACGCTGGAACCGGATGGAAGCTTTACAACGCCGGAGACGGTGATGGTGTGGTCGGAACAGGGGCTCAACGGCGTGAGCCGGATCTTTCACAAGCTGTACCGCGAGCGCCTCTGCCGCGGCGCATGGCGCGACCGGCTGCGCCCCGTGCTGTGCAATAACTGGGAAGGCACCTATTTTGACTTTGATGAGGAACGCATCCTTGCCATCGCCCGGACGGCGGCCGAGCTGGGGGTGGAGCTGTTTGTGCTGGACGACGGTTGGTTCGGGCAGCGCAACGACGATACCACATCGCTGGGAGACTGGCAGGTGAACCGCGATAAGCTGCCCAACGGCATTGTGGGGCTGAGCGAGAAGATCCATCAGATGGGTCTGATGTTCGGCCTGTGGGTGGAGCCGGAAATGATCAGCCCGGTCAGCAAGCTGTACGAAGAACATCCCGACTGGTGCCTGCACGCGCCTACGCGCAGCCGCACCCTGCAGCGCCACCAGCTGATCCTTGACCTGACGCGCAGGGATGTGCAGGATTGGATGATCGACACCATCACCGGCGTGCTTCGCGAAGGCAATGTGGACTATGTGAAGTGGGATATGAACCGCAACTTTGCGCAGATCGGTTCTGCCCTGCTGCAGCCCGCGCAGCAGAGCGAGACGCCGCACCGCTACATGCTGGGGCTGTACCGCGTGATGGAGGCGGTGACATCGGCGCTGCCGGATGTGCTGTTTGAGGCCTGCGCCTCGGGCGGCGGGCGCTTTGATCCCGGCATCCTGTATTACATGCCGCAGGTCTGGACCAGCGATGATACCGACGCGGTGGAGCGCCTGAACATCCAATACGGCACCAGCATGGCCTATCCCATTTCGTCCATGGGCGCGCATGTGAGCGCCGTGCCGAATCATCAGGTAGGGCGCGTGACCAGCATGCGCTTCCGCGGCGATGTGGCGCTGGGCGGCAATATGGGCTATGAGCTGGATCTGAGCCGGCAAAGCGAGGAGGACAAGGCTGAGATCCGCCGTCAGGTGGAGCAGGTGAAACAGCTGCGCCACATCACCCAGCGCGGCCGCTTCACCCGCCTGCAGAGCCCCTTCGACAACCGCATCGCTGCGTGGCAGTTTGCGCTGGAGGATGACAGCGAGATCCTCGTTTGCCTGTTTCAGCGCTACGCCGCCGCCAATCCGCCGCAGATCTATGTGCGCGTGCGGGATATTGACGAAAGCGCGCTGTACCGCGATCAGTTCGGCCGGGAGTATTCCGGCGCGGTGCTGAGCAAGCAGGGCCTGCGCTCACCCTTTGGCTGGCAGCCGGAAAAACAAGATCAGGAAAGCCTTGTGCTGCACCTGACCCGTATCTGAGGAGGAAAAGATGACTTACCGTTACGAAACACATCTGCACACCTGTCAGGGCAGCGCCTGCGGCGTATCCACCGGCGCAGAGCACGCCCGCTATTATAAGGAAATGGGTTATCAGGGCATCATCATGACCGATCACTTTTTTGGCGGCAACACTGCTGCGCCGCGTCACCTGCCATGGAAGGAGCGGATCGAGTGGTTCTGCTCCGGCTATGAGGATGCGCTGATCGAAGGGCAGAAAATTGGTCTGGACGTATTCTTCGGCTGGGAACAGGGCTATCAGGGCGACGAGTATCTGGTGTATGGCCTGGACAAGAAATGGCTGTTGGCGCATCCGGAAGTGGAGCACTGGACCCGCCGTGAGCAGCTGGAGGGCGTGCATCGCGACGGCGGCTGCGTGATTCAGGCGCATCCGTTCCGCGACCGCGATTACATCGACCGCATCCGTCTGGCTCGGCAGTTCTGCGATGGCATCGAGGTGGCCAACGCGGGCAACTGTCCCTACAACGATGCGTACGCGCTGCGCTATGCGCAGGAGTGCGGCTTTGTTGTGACGGCCGGTTCGGACAATCACCGTTCGCCCGCCGCCACGCTCATGGGCATTGAAACGGAAGAAAAACTGAACAGCATTCACGATCTGGTGCGGCTCATCCGCAGCCACGGCAAGTTCACGCCGGTCGTGCCGGAAGGCTGGTTTGAGCAGGGGCTTGCGGATGCGCCGCGGCTGGAGACCTACTGGCTGGACGAGCAGGAGCACACTTATCCCACCGGGCGCAACTGGCTGGACAAGTGAGAGACTGGCTGATCTGAATTCAAAACGGGGCTGCCTCTGCGCGCCTTGTCAGGCCGTCAAAAAAGCTCGCCTTCGGCGATCTTTTCCGCCGAGGGAAAGCGCCGTTTGCCTGCTCGCCTGCGGCTCGCCGGGCGGCAAACGGCGTAAGGAATGTTTCCGCGCAGGGCGCGGAAACGCCCGTCCGACCGGCAAAGCTGGTCGATGCAATCGCACTTGGAGGGCTGCGGCCCTCCAAACCTCCCACGGGTGTTTTTTCGACAAGCTGACGGGGATGTCTCTGCAGGAGGCGCCCTGTTTTGATATCCTAATGATATTGCATTTTTCAGCTAAATGAAGTATGATATTGCAAACAGGTTCAACGTTATCCTAACCATTCACTCTGGAAAGGAGCAAACCATAATGGATATGATCAATTTTATCCGCGAAGGAAAAGCGGTGCTGGGCATGGAGCTGGGTTCCACCCGCATCAAGGCTGTGCTGATCGGAGCGAATCACGCTCCCATCGCCAGCGGCGATCACACTTGGGAAAACCGGCTGGAAAACGGCATCTGGACCTATCACCTGTCTGATGTATGGGCGGGCGTGCAGGATGCTTATGCCAACCTGAAAAAGGACGTGGAAACCAAGTATGGCGTCAAGCTGACCCGCCTGGCTGCGATCGGCGTATCGGCTATGATGCACGGATATCTGGCCTTTGACGGGGAAGGTCGTCAGCTGGCGCAGTTCCGCACATGGCGCAACACCATGACGGCGCAGGCCGCTGAAGAACTGACGGAGCTGTTTGGCTTCAATATTCCCCAGCGCTGGTCCATCGCGCATCTGTATCAGGCCATGCTCAACAAGGAGGAGCATGTGCCGCAGATCGCCCATCTGACCACGCTGGCCGGTTATCTGCACTGGCAGTTCACGGGCGAGAAGGTGCTGGGCGTGGGCGAGGCCAGCGGCATGTTCCCCATCGACAGCGACAAGTGCGATTACGACGCGGCCATGATGAACGCCTTTGACAAAAAGGCTGCTGAAATGGGCTATGCGTGGAACCTGCGTGGCATTCTGCCGGCGGTTGCCAATGCAGGCGCGCGGGCAGGCTGCCTGACGGCTGAAGGCGCGAAGCTGCTGGATCCCAGCGGCGAGCTGGAAGCGGGCGTTCCCCTCTGCCCGCCTGAGGGCGATGCTGGTACCGGCATGGCGGCTACCAACGCCGTGGCCGTGCGCACTGGCAACGTGAGCGCCGGTACGTCCGTGTTTGCCATGATCGTGCTCGAAAAGCCGCTGAGCAAGGTCTATCCTGAGATCGACATGGTCACCACGCCCACCGGCAAGCCTGTGGCCATGGTGCACTGCAACAACTGCACCAGCGACATCAACGCCTGGGCCGGTATGCTCAATGGCTTCTGCGATGCGGCAGGCCTGAATGCGAGCATGAACGACATTTACACGGCGATTTTCACCTCTGCGCTGGAGGGCGACAAGGACTGCGGCGGCGTGGTGAACGTGGCGCTCTTCTCCGGCGAACCGGTGGTTGGAATGGAAGAAGGCCGTCCCATGCTGGTGCGTATGCCCGACGCTAAAATGAGCTTTGCCAACTTTGCCCGCTCCATCGTGGGCGGCGCGATGACCAGCCTGAAGCTGGGCATGGATATTCTGGCGCGCGAGCATGTGAAGATCGACTCGCTGCTGGGTCACGGCGGCTATTTCAAGACGCCCGTTGCCGGACAGAAGATGCTGGCCGCTGCGCTGAACACGCCCGTATCCGTGATGGAAACGGCAGGGGAAGGCGGCCCGTGGGGCATGGCGCTGCTGGCTGCATACCGCGTGAACAAGCAGGAGGGCGAGACGCTGGAAGACTACCTCAATGCGAAGGTGTTCGCCTCTGCCAAGGCCAGCGAGCAGCGACCCGACGCAGCGGATGTGGAAGGCTTCAATGCCTACACCAAGCGCTTTGAGGAAGCACTCGAAGCCGAAAAGGCCGCAGTTGCCGCTATGAAATAAGGAGAGGATAACAATGCTGAAGAATTACGAATTCTGGTTTGTGGTCGGTTCTCAGTTCCTCTATGGCCCAGAAGTGCTGGAAACGGTCGCTGCCCGCGCGGCTGAAATGGCGGATGCGATGAACGCCTCCGGCAATCTGCCCTGCAAGCTGGTCTACAAAGTGACGGCCAAGACCAACAGGGAGATCACCGATATCGTGCGCGAAGCCAATTATGATCCCGCTTGTGCCGGTATCATCACTTGGTGCCACACGTTCAGCCCCTCCAAAATGTGGATCAACGGCTTTGCCAGCCTGCAAAAGCCCTATTGCCACTTTGCCACCCAGTATAACCGCGAGATCCCCAACGAAGAGATCGACATGGACTTCATGAACCTGAATCAGGCCGCGCACGGTGACCGCGAGCACGGCTTCATCGCCGCGCGTCTGCGCATGCCGCGCAAGGTCATCGCCGGCTACTGGCAGGACGAGGACGTGCAGAAGCGGCTGGGCAGCTGGATGCGCGCCGCCGTGGGCGTGGCCTTCAGCAAGAGCCTGAAGGTGATGCGCTTTGGCGACAACATGCGCGAGGTAGCCGTGACCGAAGGCGACAAGGTGGAGGCGCAGACCAAGCTGGGCTGGCAGGTGAATACTTGGCCCGTCGGCAAGCTGGTGGAAACCATGGACGCCGTGACCGAGGCGGAGATCGACGCGAAGATGGCGGAGTACGAGGCGCTGTATACCTTCGCGACCGACGATCTGGAAACCGTGCGTTATCAGGCGCGCGAGGAGATTGCCATGAAGAAGATGCTGGATGAAGAGGGCTGCATGGCTTTCTCCAACACGTTCCAGGATCTGTACGGCATGAAGCAGCTGCCCGGCCTTGCCAGCCAGCACCTGATGGCACAGGGCTACGGCTACGGCGGCGAGGGCGACTGGAAGGTAGCGGCCATGACCTCCATCCTCAAGGCGATGTCTGAGGGACAGAACGGCGGCACTGCCTTTATGGAGGATTACACCTACCATCTGGTGAAGGGGCAGGAGTACTCGCTGGGCGCGCACATGCTGGAGGTGTGCCCCACCGTGGCGGCGGATAAGCCCCGCATCGAGGTGCATCCGCTGGGCATCGGCGACCGCGAACCCCCGGCCCGTCTGGTGTTTGAAGGCAAGGCCGGCAGCGCGATCGTGGTCAGCCTGATCGATATGGGCGGACGGCTGCGCCTGATCTGCCAGGACATCGAGTGTGTGAAGCCTATTATGGACATGCCCAATCTGCCCGTGGCCCGCGTCATGTGGCGCGCCATGCCCGATCTCACCACCGGCGTGGAATGCTGGATCACCGCCGGCGGCGCGCATCACACGGTCCTGTCCTACGATGTGACGGCTGAGCAGATGAAGGACTGGGCCGCCATGATGGACATTGAATTTGTTCATATCACCAAGGATACCACTGTGGAAGCGTTGGAGCAGCAGCTGTTCCTGAACGATTTGGCGTGGAAGCTGAAGTAAGGGAGTGTGCTTGAAATGCTTGAAAGCTTGAAACAGGCTGTTTACGAGGCCAATATGGAACTGCCCAAGCGCGGCCTTGTCACCTACACATGGGGCAATGTGTCCGGCATCGACCGCGAAACCGGCTATGTGGTCATCAAGCCCTCCGGTGTGAACTATGAGGATCTGACGCCGGATCAGCTGGTGGTGCTGGATCTGGACGGCCATATCATTGAAGGCGATCTGAACCCCTCTTCCGATACCAAGACCCATCTGGAGCTGTACAAGGCATACCCGGAGCTGGGCGGCATCGTGCACACGCACAGCCCCCATGCCGTGGCGTGGGCGCAGGCGGGACGCGACATTCCCTGCTACGGCACCACCCATGCGGATTACTTCTACGGCCCCGTGCCATGCGCGCGCTGCCTGACCACCGAGGAGGTGGATGAGGATTACGAGCGCAACACCGGCAAGGTGATCATCGAGACCTTCACCGGCCGTCAGCTCAATCCCGTGCATGTGCCCGGCGTGATCTGCCACAGCCACGGCCCGTTCACCTGGGGCAAGAATGCAGCGCAGGCGGTCTATCATGCCGTGGTGCTGGAAGAAGTCGCCAAGATGGCCATGTATACCGTGACCATTAAGCCCGATGCCGCGCCCGCGCCCCAGCATGTGCAGGACAAGCATTTCATGCGCAAGCATGGCCCGAACGCCTACTACGGTCAGAAAAAGTAAAAGGAACACCCCGTCGGTATCAGTCTGAACGGATACCGGCGGGGTGAAACTTTTGCCCAAAGGGATCAGTGCTTTTTGCCGCAGCTGTTTCTGCAGACGACCGTGGGTTCGCACACGATATGCTGCGGCGCCATCGTCTCGCCGCGAATGCGGCGCAGAAGCAGCTCCACGCCTTTATGCGCCATGCGCACCATGTTGTATTCCACGCTGCATAGGGGAGAGGGGAAGGGGCGCGTGCCCTGAATGTTATCAAATCCTCCCAGTGAGATATCGCCCGGAATGTGCAGCCCGTGACGCGTGAGGATGTTGATGGTGCGCCACGCCTCCTCGTCGCAGAACAGAAAGAGCCCGTCTATGCCGTCCTGCCGCCAGTCCAGCACTTGGTGCAGGATGGCGTCGTCATCGTTCAGCAGGCCAAAACGGCTGAAACTGTCCTCCAGCCCCGCTTCAGTGCAGGCGCGCTGATAGCCCTCCAGCCGGGCGTGCGTGCTGTATAGCACATCATAATTGCACAGATAGGCCAGCTTGCGGCACCCGGCTTCGATCAGGTGACGGGTCATCAGATAAGCGCCCTGCGCCTCGTCGCACGAGACCACGTCTGCGGTCTCATCGTCCAGCGGGCGGCCCATCAGCACAAAGGGAACATCCAAGGCGCGGATACGCTGAATGGTGCGGGTGGAGCCGTAGCTGGGAAAGAGCAGGATGCCGTCCACCTGACGGCTTAGCGCGGCCTCGGCCACCCGCAGCTCTATGTCGGTCTCGTCGCGCGAACACAGGATCAGCAGCGAATAGCCCTGCGCCATGGCGGCGTTCTGGATCTCATCCGCCATGATGCCGTAGTAAGGGTTGGACATGCCGCCTACGATCAGCCCCAGCGTGCGCGTCTGGCCGGAACGCAGGGAACTGGCCATCTGGTTGCGAATATATCCCATTTCCTCGGCCACATCCTGAATATGCTTGCAAGTCGCCTCGGATATATCACTTTTGTTTTTCAGTGCCCGCGACACCGTGTTGGCTGTATAGCCGGTGCGGCGGGCGATATCCTGCAGGGTCACGCGGCGGCCCTTTGCCTGTGCGCTCATGCCATGCTCCTTTCGTGCGTTGCTGGATGCATTCTATCACGGCTGGATGCGAATGTCAATTTAGGTGTTGACATGTCCAATTATTCATGCTATAATCATTACAGAAAGCACATTAACGTTAATGTTGCAGCAAGTGTGCTGTGCGAAGTCCCTAAACGCGTGTTCCCCTTGGTCAAGGGGAGGCTTCCGTTCAGGGCTGAAAGCTTGTTTTGATGAGACGTTCGCGTCTCTCAAATAATAAATAAGGAGGCCTATCCATGAAAAAGATCGTTGCCCTGCTGATGGCTCTGTGCATGATGGCGACCATTGGCGCCGCTTCTGCCGAAACCACCAAGCTGACTGCTTGGACGTTCATCGCCCAGCATCAGGACTACTATGAGAGCATGGCTGAAAAGTGGAATGCTCTGAACCCCGATGAACAGATCGAGATCGAAGTGACCACTCTCGGTTATGACGACATGCACAACAAGATGAAGGTCGCTCTGCAGTCCGATCAGGGCGCGCCCGATGCTTGCGACGTCGAACTGGGCCAGTTCCCCAACATTCTGGCTTACAGCGACAAGCTGGTCGAGCTCTCCCCCTACATCGAGCCCCTGAAGGACGACATCGTCACGGCTCGTCTGGAGATCTACTCCAAGGACGGCGGCTACTACGGCATGCCTCTGCACGTTGGCGCGATGGTTGCTTACTACCGCGTGGATCTGCTCGAAAAGGCTGGCGTGGACTACACCACCATCAAGACCTGGGACGACTGGTATGAGGCCGGCCTGAAGGTGAAGGAAGCCACCGGCGCCTGGATGGGCACTGTGGAAACCTCCACTCAGTGGGTCACCACTCTGATGCTGGGCCAGCAGGGCACTGACTGGCAGGCTGACGGCGAAGTGCTGGTAAACACCGAAGCGGTCGCCAAGGCTGTGGACACCCAGAAGAAGTGGCTCGAGGCCGGCATCTGCGAAACCTGCCCCGGCGGTCAGCCTGACACTGAAGAAGGCAAGGCCTACATCGCCAACAACGACATCGCCTGCGTCATCATGCCCTTCTGGTACATGAGCCGCTTCACCGGCGAGATCGGCGAAGCCCGCGCCAACCAGTATGTGGTCGCTCCCTGCCCCGTGTTCGAAGAAGGTCAGATCCGCTCTGTGGGCGCTGGCGGCACCGGCACCGTGATCTACGCCAACGGCGAACATGCCGATCTGGCTGCCCGTTTCTTCACCTATGCCAAGATCTCTGAGGACGGCAACCGCTTTGTGTGGGAGATCCTGGGCTTCGACCCGGTGAACAAGGCCGTTTGGGAAGACGAAGCGCTCATGAAGAACGAGGAGAACGCTTTCAACAAGTACTTCATCGGCTACCCGGTTGACGCTCTGCTGCCCATCAAGGACGAGATCGGCGCGATGATTTCCAACAGCATCAGCCCCACCATCAACAACTACCTCGGCACCACTCTGTGGAACGAAGTGTATGTGGATGGCGTGGACACCGCTGAGGCCCTCGAAGCCGCTCAGGAAGCCATTGAGAGCGACCTGTTCTAAGTAAACGCACAGTTCCTGTGGAACTGGCAAAAGCCAGCGGATGGGGGAAAGCTTCCTCCATCCGCTTCCTGTATTCGACCTGCGCATGAGCGGGAAGAATAGACAAGTTACATGCGCCGCACGGGTCGGCGTCAAAAGAAAGGGGATCTGCGGCATGCAAACCAATATCCATGCCCCGGTGAGTGATCGCAACAAATGGAAGAAAACAGCCTATCTGCTGGTGATCGCTGCAGCGCTGCTGGTGCTGGGCCTTGTGGCCATGTTCACGCTGGGTACCTCCTCCACACGCTATGACACCGCATACGACAACGGCTCCGATCTGTCCAATTACTACTTTCAGCAGCTGGCGGAGGGCGAAAGCTATAACCTGCTGCAGCAGGCGTGGCTGGCGGTTGCCCGCTACCGTATCATGCCCATCCTGGCAGCTGTGCTGGTGTTTGTGCTGTTTGTAGCGCTCAACCGTGAGTTGCTGTATTCGCAGAAGGTAGCGCCGTATGTGTTCGTGCTGCCCTTCCTGCTGACCTTTGCGGTGTTCTTCGTATACCCGCTCATCTCCACCATCATGATGAGCTTTCAGGAGATTACCGGCGCAGGCACCAAATGGATCGGCCTGAAGAACTATCAGAATATGTTCGGCAACAAGAACTTCTGGATCGCCGTCAAGAACTCGATGCGCTACATGATCCTCACCTGTGCCATCCTCATCCCCATGCCGCTGCTGCTGGCCTATCTGCTCAATTCCAAGAAGACGCCTGAAAAGATGGCGAACTTCTTCAAGACGGTCTCCTACATGCCGGTGCTGTGCTCCGTCGTGGTGGCCGGTATCATTTTCCGCATGATGTTCTCCGAGCTGGAAGGCTCCATGATGAACTCCATCCGCGCCGTGTTCGGCCTGAAGCCCATTGCGTGGCTGAAGGGCGAATGGACATCCATGTTCGCCATGGTGCTGCTGTGTATGTGGCGCTGGACGGGCATGAACATCCTGTACTACATGGCCGGCCTCAAGTCCATCCCCGGCGAACTGTACGAGGCGGCTGACATCGACGGCGCAAATGAGTTCCAGAAGTTCTGGAGCGTCATCCTGCCGCTGCTCAAGCCCACGGCCATCTACGTGCTGACCATTTCGATCTACGCCGGTCTTGCCATGTTCACCGAAAGCTACATGGTGTTCGGCAACAACAACTCGCCCAAGAACTACGGCTTGACCATCGTTGGTTACCTCTACCGTTACGGCTTCGAAAAGGTCGACAAGTTCGGCTTTGCGTCCGCCGTAGGTCTGGTGCTGCTGGTCGGCGCGATGGTCATTACGATCATCCAGCTGATCGTGACCGGCACGATCAAGATCGGCAAAAAGAAGGAGGCGTAAGAAATGGCTACGAATCATGCTGAAAAAGCGAAGCGTAAGGTGACGGTATCCACCGTGGTGCTCGTGTTGATTTTTGCTGTGCTTGCGTTCCTGATCATTGTGCCGCTGTACGCACTGCTGCTGGGCACGTTCAAGGGCGGCGCTGAGCTGTTCGTGAGCGGCTTGAACCTGAACCCCACTTGGGACAAGCTGCACCTGAAGGCGTGGCGCTATCTCTTCACCGGCGTGATGAGCGACGGGACTTACAACGGCCATGACTATTTCATTTGGTATAAAAACAGTCTGCTGATCGTGGCGATCCAGGGCAGCATTACGCTGCTGCTGTCCTCCATGGTGGCCTACGGCCTGTCCAAGTATAAGTTCAAGGGTCAGAACGCCATGTTCCTGTGCGTGCTGCTGGTGATGATGATCCCGCTGGAGATCCTAATGCTGCCCATGTATTCGCAGATCAACACCATGGGTCTGCGCGACAGCTATGCTGGCGTGATGCTGCCCTTCCTGGTCAACATGAGCGCGGTATTCTTCTTCAAACAGTTCCTTACCGGCGTGCCCGGCGATCTGCTGGATGCGGGCCGCGTGGACGGCTGCACCGAGTACGGCATCTTCTTCCGCATCATCATGCCCATCATGCTGCCCGCCTACGCCTCCATGGCCATCATGGTTGGTATGAGCGCGTGGAACGGCCTGCTGTGGCCCATGCTGGTGATTTCCGATATGAAGAAATACACCATCCCGATCGGCCTGAACACGCTCTGGTCGCCCTATGGCAACAACTACGACCTGATGATCACCGGTTCCTGCTTCGCCATCATCCCGCTGCTGGTCATTTATCTGTTTGCTCAGCGCTTCATCGTGGAAGGTATGACGGCTGGTGCGGTGAAGGGTTAAATTTCGAAAATTACTACTTGTACCACACCGTTTGGTGTGGTACAATCCTATCACTGGGTTAACGTAAACCCTAAACTGAAACAAGGAGAAACATCATGAAAAAAGCAACCATGATTATGGATCGCGACTATGCGATCGGTCAGGTCGATCCCCGTATCTATGGTTCCTTCATTGAGCATTTGGGCCGTGCCGTGTATGGCGGCATCTATGAGCCCGGTCATCCCACGGCGGATGAGAACGGCTTCCGTCAGGACGTGATTGATCTGGTGCGCAAACTGGATGTGCCCGTCACCCGCTATCCCGGCGGCAACTTTGTGTCCGGCTTCAACTGGGAGGATTCTGTCGGCCCGCGCGACCAGCGCCCCAAGAGGCTGGATCTGGCATGGTTCACCACCGAGACCAACGAAGTGGGTCTGCATGAGTTTGTGGACTGGGCCAAAAAGGCCAACACCGAAGTGATGTATGCCGTCAATCTGGGCTCCCGCGGCCCCGATGCAGCCCGCAATGTGGTGGAATATGCCAACCATAAGGGTGGCAGCTACTGGAGCGATCTGCGTATCAAGAATGGCGCGAAGGATCCCTTCGGCATCAAGCTGTGGTGCCTGGGCAACGAGATGGACGGCCCGTGGCAGATGTGCCATCGCACCGCTTATGATTACGGCTGCGTGGCGCGTGAAGCCGGCAAGATGATGAAGTGGGTGGATCCCTCCATCGAGCTGGTGGCCTGCGGCTCCTCCGCGCTGGATATGCCCACCTTCGGCACATGGGAATACCAGATGCTGACCGAGTGCTACGACCAGATCGACTACGTCAGCCTGCATCGCTATTACGGCAACCGCACCAACAACACCCCGGACTTCCTTGCCCGCAATATGGATCTGGACAATTTCATCAAGACGGTCGTGTCCATCTGCGACGCTGTGGGCGGCACCAAGCACACCAAGAAGAAGATCAACCTCTCCTTCGACGAGTGGAACGTGTGGTATCACTCCAACGAGCAGGATAAGGAGATCTGGAAGAGCGAGAAGTGGGGCCCGGCGCTGCCGCTGCTGGAGGATGTGTACAACTTCGAGGATGCGCTGCTGGTGGGCGCGATGCTGATCACCTTCCTGAAGAATGCCGACCGCGTGAAGGTAGCCTGCATGGCGCAGCTGGTGAACGTGATCGCCCCCATCATGACCCGCAATGGCGGCGGCGCGTGGGCACAGACCATCTACTGGCCGCTCATGCATGCCAGCAAGTACGGCCGCGGCACCGCGCTGCGTCCCGTGGTCGCCAGCCCCACCTACGACTGCACTGATTACGAAAAGGTGCCGCTGGTGGATGCGACCGCTACGATGGCAGAGGACGGCAGCGTGACCATCTTTGCCGTCAACCGCGACTTCGAAGATGGCATCGAGCTGAACTGCGATCTGCGCGCCTTTGGCGATTTGAAGGTAGTGGAGCACATCGTGCTGCATCATGACGATGTGAAGGCCGTCAATACCGAAGCTAACCCGGAAAATGTGGCCCCCACCGCCGGTCAGGGCGGCGTGGTGGACGGCGGCAAGCTCAACGTAGTGCTGCCCAGCCTGAGCTGGAACGTGATTCGTCTGGCCAAATAACGCTGATTATTTATATGCTGGCCTGCTTTCCAATTAGGGGAGGCAGGTCAGCTTTCCTTTTCACGAAAGCCGAATGGGAGGTTTGGAGGGCCGCAGCCCTCCAAGTGGATTCTGAACTCAGCGACATGTGCGGTGGGTTCAGCAGCCTTGCGGTAGCAAGACTTTCCTTACGCCGTTTGCCGCCCGGCGAGCCGTAGGCGAGTAGGCAAACGGCGCCTTCCCTCGGCGGAAAAGATCGCCGTAGGCGAGCTTTTTCGACGGTCAGGGCTGGCCTGCTTCCCGATCAAGGGCAGCAGGTCAGCTTTTATATGTATGAAGCGGCGCAAATATTGACGTGTCAAGCGTTTCATGATATCTTTAATAATGAAGTTTTGTGCCCTTTTGGCACGCGCATCGAGGTGCTCTATGTCTGAACGGTCATCTGCGCCCAGACGGCGCTCGCGCCGCAGCGAGCAGGCGCAGCATTTGTATACGGCACGCGCAGCCTATCCCGTGGAAGAAACACCGGCGTTTGCACCGGAAAGCCTGCCGGGTTACACCCCCGAGGCGGAAGAACCCGCTGCGCCGCCGTCCGCCCCTGCCGAAGCATGGGACGGCTATGTTCCCAACGAGGAAAACTACGAGGGGTATACGCCCAATGAACCGGAGCAGCTGCCGGAGTACGCGGCCTACTACAGCCGCGAGGGCGCTGCGGCGGATGACAATACGCAGCCGTCGTTTGCCCCGCCGCCCAAGATGGATGCTTACGGCTATGCCAGCCAGCTGCCCACGGAGGACGCGGCCGAGGACGCATCGCCCGGTAATGTCTATCGCCCGCGCGAAGCCACATGGGCGGATGAAGCCCGTGAGGAAGCGCTGGCGCAAAGCGAACTGGGCTATCAGGTGCAGGAAGATGCGGCTGTGAAGCCCAAACGCCGCAAGCGCCGCCATCCGCTGCGCAATGCGCTGCTCCTTCTGCTGGTTCTGCTGCTTCTGGCCGCAGCGGCGCTGCTTTTGTGGGAGCCGCTGATGGCGTGGCTGCAGCAGGAAGAGATCCTGCCGTCCGCAACGGACGAGCCGTTCGAAGTGGTGGTCACGCCGGAGCCGATCAAGGCTTACGATGCGGCGCAGCCCGTGGAGATGGCGGAGAATACGCAGAATGCCATCCGCGATCTGGCGGGCAGTGTGGAATTGGAAACGGTCATTGTAACCGACAGTAACATCGTCTCCCGTCAGAAACGCGCAGACGGCCTTTACGACTTTTACCTGTTTACCGCTGCAGAAGGGCGGCTGCTGTGCTACTTTGAAGGTCTTGGCCCTTACGATATGATCGCACAGGAGGGCGGCGGCTTTTATGTGGCGCAGGAGCCGTATCTGGTGGGTGCAAACGGTTCTGCGCTCGTGCGCGTGTCGGATCTGGAAGCGGCGCTGGGCGAAAGCCTGAAGCTACACCCTCTGTATCACAGCTGGGCTGTGGTGGAGAGCGAGGAGGACGGCAGCGCCAATTACATCAGCACCAGCGGACAGGTGCTGAGCAACCTGTGGTTCAGCTGCACCTTTCCCTTCACCGGCGACTATACCGTGGCTTATGTGGACACCGGCGTGACCGCTGATGCAGCCCAGCGCTATCTGCTGTATGTGCTGGGCGCGGACGGCATGATGAGCCGTTGGAAAGCTGCAGCCGATATGCAGGATGTGGTGGCCTCAGCCTGCGGCATGGCTTATCTGAACAACGGCGACCTGTACCAGCTGCCCGATACCTCCGCGCCCCTTCTCAACACCCCCGAGGTGCGGGCCTATCTGGACTGCGATGCGCTGGTGGTGAAGAATGCGCAGACGGGCAAATACGGTCTGTTCGTGCGCGGTGAGCAGCATTATGACTTTGAATATGATTCCATTCACCCTGTGGACAGCGATATCCGCTGGGCAGAACAGACGCTGACAGGGGAGAACGGCAGCTTTACCGTGCTGGCAGTCGCTCAGGAGAGCTACCCGTTGCCGCTGTCGCACTCCTTTATGCTGGAAAAGAACGGGCAGCGCGAATATGTGGCGCTGTCTACGGAATCTTCCTATCCCATCCGTCTGGATGGCGAGTTTTGATCGGAGGGAACGGATTTATGAAACGATGGATCGCGCTCTGCCTGACGCTGGCGCTGCTGCTGGCTTCCGCCGCCGCCGAGGTGACCACCATGCGCGAGGACGAAAAGGACGGCCTGACCGTGCTGCGCAATCATCTGCAGGAGCTGACCGATGGGCAGCAGACGGCGGTGGATTATCCGACGTTTGAGAGCAACGATGCGGCGCTGCAGGCTTTTTTGGAAGAAAACGTGACCCGCCCCATCCGTGAACTGAGCACCCGCGAGCCTTCGAAACAGGGGCAAGAGGTGATCCGCGGCGGCTATAATGTATCGCTGAGCTTTGATGGCCTGCTGTCGGTGGAAGCCTCTGTGCGCATTCGTACCGATGAAGCCGATGCAGAGGAGATCGGCTTGTTTTCCGCGATCGTCGATCTGGACGGCAAAAAACTGGTTTCCATCAGCGAGCTGTTCAATGAACCGGATGTAGTGGTGGAAGAAGTCATCTGCGGCGCCGTCTATGAAAAGGCCAGCGCCAGCGGCAGTATGATGGATTCCATCACAGACAGCGGACTGGTGCCGCTGCCGGATTCCTACTATCTGACCGAAAACGCATTGCGCGTGACCTATGCGCCCGGCGCTTTGTGCGCACAGGCGGCTGTGCTGGATCTGCCGTGGGAGGAACTGCCGCTCACCTATTCCAGCCGGATGCAGGCGCAGGAGACCCAAGCCCCGGAGGAAGCCATCGCCGTGATCGGCGGGGCGGACGGCCCCACCGCTATCTTTGTGGCGAGCAAGATGGTCACGCCCACGCTTACCCCAAAGCCCACCGTGACCCCCTTCCCCGTGGAAACGCTGGATCCCCATTTCTCGCTGCCGCCTGTCATTACCCCCACGCCCATGCCTGTGGCCGGTAATGACGCCATCAAGGTGGATGTGCTCACGCACGGCCTGTGGAAGCCGCTGGGCGGCGAAGGCGATACTTATTATCAGTTTACCGAGGACGGCAAACTGCTCACCGTGACCGTCAGCAGCTATACCGTGGAGGACGGCGTGCTGGAAAGCGATGTGCTGAACGGCGTGCTGGATATCGGTTCGGACAGCGCCTTTACGCTGGATACGGACGGCAAGCTCAGCGGCTATGTGCTCAACCGTCAGGGCGAACGCGTAGCACCGGAGGAATTTGTCACCCCCAGCCC
This sequence comes from uncultured Oscillospiraceae bacterium, assembly GCA_964504385.1. Taxonomy (GTDB): domain Bacteria; phylum Bacillota; class Clostridia; order Christensenellales; family Aristaeellaceae; genus Limiplasma. The sequence goes on along the minus strand of CAZDEF010000003.1, from coordinate 37,762 downwards.
CGTGCCCACGCCCACGCCCAGTCCTACCCCCAGCCCCACGCCTGTGCCCACGCCCACGCCCAGTCCTACCCCCAGCCCCAGCCCGACCCCCACGCCGGTCCCCACGCCCACGCTGTCGCCCTATCAGCGGGCGGTGATGCAGGCGCCCGAACTGGAAGTGCAGGAAGACGCTGGATTTGAAAAACGGAACGACCTGAAGGTGTACAGCGCGCCGGGCGAGAACACATGGCGCGCCAGCGGCGCAGTGGTGACCACAGATGATAAGGTGAAGATCTTTGGCACAGAAAACGGATATGTGCTGGTGGATTATCCCATTGGCAACGGTTCGCGCGGACGCATCGGTTATATTGACGATGTAACGCTGGACGATCCGGAAACGGTGAAGCCCCTGTCCTTCTGCTCCATCCCCGTGCCGCTGTACCGGGACGCCGAAGGCACGGATGATCCGCTGCATGGTCAGGCCGCCATCACGACCTTCCAGAAAGGTTCGGAAGTGACGCTGCTGGCCTTCTTGGGTGAAGAATGGGCTTATGTGCAGACCGGGCTGGAAGGGCGCGTGTGCCGTCTGTTCATCCCGCGCGATGCTTTGCTGGAGGAATAAGATCAATGGATCGCAAAGACGAGATTATCCGTTTGCAGATGGATGTGATCAACCAGATGACCCGCAGCAATCTCAACCGCATTGCTGATGATCTGTGGGGCGCCGCACCCGATCCCAAGCCCGCTGTTCAGACGCAGGAGCAGCCTGAAACGACCGCCCAGCAGACAGAAGCCGAAGAACCGGAGAAAATCGAGGATCTCAAAAAAGAGCTGGCGAGCTACATCGGGCTGAAGGACGTGAAAAAAGAGGTTGAAACACTCATCAACCTCGTGACCATTCAGAAGCTGCGCAAGGAAAATGATCTGCCGGTGAACGATCTGTCGCTGCATATGGTGTTCAGCGGCAATCCCGGTACCGGCAAGACCATGATCGCCCGCCTGATGGCGCGTATATACAAGAGCTTGGGCATCCTCTCCAAAGGTCAGCTGGTGGAGGTGGATCGCAGCGGTCTGGTGGCCGGATATGTGGGCCAGACGGCGATCAAGACCGGAGAGGTGATCGAGAAGGCGCTGGGCGGCGTGCTGTTCATCGACGAGGCGTACGCGCTTACTAACCGCGGCGGGAACGACTATGGGCAGGAAACCGTGGACACGCTGCTGAAAGCCATGGAGGATCACCGGGACGACCTGATCGTCATTGTGGCAGGATACACGGAGCTGATGCAGGAGTTTGTCCATTCCAATCCCGGCCTCGAAAGCCGCTTCAACCGCTTCCTGCATTTCCCGGATTATTCCATCGATGAGATGATGGCGATCTTCGACATGCGCTGCAGCCAGAACCGCTATACGCTTGTCGAGGATGCCAAGCCCATCCTGCGCGATCTGCTGAAACTCAAGAGCATGGATGTAAAGGGATTTGGCAATGCGCGCGGCGTGCGCAACCTGTTTGAGCGCGCAGTTACCGCACAGGCCAATCGCCTTTCCACCGATCCGGACATCACCAAAGAAGACCTCATGCTCCTCACCGCCGACGATATCCGCACGGCTGGGGACGAATAAAAGGGAAGAGGCTCCGCCTCCCTTGATGCAGGGGGAGACGGAGCCTCTTTGTATCGTTGCTTAACCGCAGATCATTTCCACCAGCATGCGTACGCAGGCTTCCATGTCCTCCACGGCAATGTGCTCAAAGGGGCCGTGGAAGGCGTGACCGCCGGTGCACAGGTTGGGAGTGGGAAGTCCCATGTAGCACAGCTGCGCGCCGTCTGTGCCGCCGCGGGTGGCTTCTTCAAAGGGTTCCATGCCAACGGCCTGCATGGCGCTGCGCGCCTTGTCCACAATGTGAATGCAGGGTTCGATCTTTTCGCGCATATTGCGGTACTGCTCGCGCAGGGTCAGCTTGACAACGCCTTCGCCCCAGCGATGGTTCATGATCTTTTCAATATGCTTCATCTGCGCCTTGCGGCCTTCGAAGCGCGCCGCATCGTGATCGCGCACGATGTAGAGCAGGCTGGCGCTGCTCACGTCGCCCTTCATTTCGTCCAGATGGAAGAAGCCTTCGTAACCCTCCGTGTCGCGCGGAGTCTCGTAGGCGGGCAGCATGCTGTTGAACTCCATCGCCAGCAGGCAGGCATTCACCATGGTATCCTTGGCGGAACCGGGGTGCACGCTCAGGCCGGTGATGTCCACGCGGGCTTCGCAGGCATTGAAGTTTTCGTAGGAATACTCGCCCAGCGCGCCGCCATCGAGCGTGTAGGCGTAATCCGCACCGAAACCGGCCACGTCGAAGTGCGCAACACCCATGCCGATCTCTTCATCCGGCGTAAAGGCGAGCACGATCTTGCCGTGCGGGCGGCCGCTGTTCATCACAGCCTCGCACGCGGAAAGGATCTCGGCGATGCCGGCTTTGTCGTCCGCGCCCAGCAGGGTGGAGCCGTCGGTGGTGATCAGCGTTTTGCCAACGAGCGTTTTCATCAGGGGAAACTGAGCAGGGGAGAGCACCGCGCCGGTGGCGGGCAGAGTTACATCGCCGCCGTCATAGTTCGGGATGATCTGCGGATGAACGCCGGCCCCCTGATAGGCGGGCGCAGTGTCCATGTGCGCGATCAAGCCCATGCAGGGCTGATTCTCGCAGCCGGGCGTGGCAGGCAGCTCGCCGTATACGAAGCAGTCATCGGTCAGGCGTACATTGGAAAGCCCCATTGCGATCATCTCATCGCGCAGCACGCGCGCCAGATCGAACTGGCACGGGGTGGAGGGGGTGGTTTCACCGGCTTCGCTGGATTGGGTGGGAATGGCGATGTAGCGCAGGAAGCGTTCGCTGACAGTCATGGAGAGATTCTTCCTTTCGAAAAATCAAAGCTGAAAATGGGAAACGGCCCGTCCGGCGCAATGGCAGGACGGGCGCTTATTTGCTTATTTTACGGGGCGGATGAGGATGAGGGGGGTCAGCTCGTCGCCCTGACCGCTGGGGTTGTCCGCCATCGCGTCCTGGATCTGTTCGTCCGTGAGAGGGAAGCTCTTGCACTTGCCCAGCTGATCGCGCTGCAGGTCGTTGGCGTCCATCAGCACGACGGGAATGCCGGTCTGTTGGTACAGCTCCTCGCACAGTTCGTTAGGGTTGTCCGGGTTGATGAGCGCCAGCTCGTGGTAGAGCTGGAAGCTGGAGCGGGTGTAGAAGCCGTCGATGCCAGCCACGCCATGGCCGCATACGCGCCAGAACACGCCGTGCATGCCGAACAGCTTGGTCACGGCGCTCAGCGCCGCCGCCAGCAGCACGCGGGGCAGACCGCAGATGTCGATGATCATCTGCATCTTATAGGGCTCGTGCGCGCCCACGCCGGTGGTATTGATGCCGGCAAAGCGCCACAGCAGATTGGCCCAGAAACCGGGCTTGACCTGCTCACGGGTCTTGACGGAGCGCATGCACATGCACATGACCTTGGCGCCGAAGGACAGCATGTCCCCCTCCTGATAGAGAGGACGCACATACTTTTCCACCAATTCCTTCTGGCTTTCGCCCACCTGCACAAAGTGGGTCTGAATGGCGTAGCGGTCGTACTTGCGGCCGTCCTTGCCTTCGATGGTTCCGCGGTCAAAGTAGACAATGCCGTTTTCCTCGCGGCGCTGCTCGTCCAAGTTGCGGGACGGAATGATACCCATGGAAGATCGCCTCCAAATGCTTTACATATCCTCGAAGAAGGGTTCGCCGTTTTCATTTTCCAGAATGCCCATTTCGCTGAACTTGAGCGGCACAGGCTTGGCCATGATGTATTTGAGGATGGTATCGAAGCGAACGCTTTCGCTGTAGGTGAGCAGGGTGAAAGCTACGCCGTGGCGCTTGGCTCGTCCGGTGCGGCCGATGCGGTGCAGGTAATACTCGTTTTCATTGGGCAGGTCGTAATTGATAACGGCCTCCACATCGTCCACGTCGATGCCGCGCGCAGCCACGTCCGTCGCTAGCAGGATCTGGAATTTGCCTTTCCGGTAGCCCTGCATCACTTGATTGCGCGCGCTCTGTCGCATGTCGCCGTGCAGACATTCGCAGGGGTAACCGGCGTTCTGCAGGCGTTTGCACAGGCGCTGGGTCATGTCCTTGGTGTTCACAAACACCATCACGCGCTGGTATACATCGCTGTCCAGAAGATACAGCAGATGCTCGTATTTCTTTTCCCGGTCGGTCTCAATCACATACTGCGTGATCTGCGGGCGGTTCTCCTTGGTGGCGGGAATGACGATCTCCACCGGATCCTGCAGGTACTTCCACGCAATGGTCATAACGTCCTGATTGGTGGTGGCGGAGAACAGCACCAGCTCGCGGTCGCTGGGCGTGGCTTCGATGATACGGGTCACGTCCTTTACAAAGCCCATGTTGAGCATCTCATCCGCCTCGTCCAGCACCATGGTATGGATGGCGTCCAGCCGGATATTGCCGCGGTTCAGGTGATCCAGCAGGCGGCCGGGAGTGGCGACCACGATCTGCGGGTTTTGCTTGAGCTGGTTGATCTGCTTGGCGATGGGCTGCCCGCCGTACAGGCAGGCGATGCGCACGCCGGGAATGAAGCGCGCCAGCGCCTTGAGCTCATCGGTGATTTGCAGGCTCAGCTCACGGGTGGGGGCCAGCACCAGCTCCTGCACGCGCTTGTCGTTCAGGTTCACATACTCCAGCATGGGAATGCCGAAGGCGCAGGTCTTGCCCGTGCCCGTGGGCGCGATGGCGATCACGTCGCGCCCTTCCATCATCAGCGGCAGCGTTTTCATCTGAACGGGGGTCATTTCGCTGAAGCCCATGCGCTCCACGGCCTTGAGGATCTCGCTGCTCAATTCGGCAGCTTCGGAAAACTTCATGGTGGTCAATTCTGTATCCAACGCTGGTGCTCCTTACTGGGCCGGATGCTCGGCAAGATATTGTTTAATGGCGCGGCTGAGCTGATCCGGGCAGGAAGTGTTGCCTCTGCAGGGGATGCCGCGCAGCTTGTTCATGACATCCACAGCGTTCTGACCGGTGACAGCCAGCGCCAGCCCGGTGGTGTTGCCGCGGCAGCCGCCGGTAAATTTGCATTCGGTGATCACACCGTTTTCAATTTCCAGATCAATGGCGGAAGAACAGGTCCCGCTGGTTTTGTAGTGCATGGTTCTCGCTCCTTTATGGCTGCGGAAAAAGTAGAATTCTGGCTTATGCAAAATAAGCCAATTTATTTATTTCGACATTTCATCCCGCTTTTCCTGCCGGAAGTTTCACCTTCTGCAAAAAGCAGCATAGGGTGATGATAAAGAAGATCCGGAAAGGGAGCATGCGGATGCGTCTGCTGATGACCGACCCTGCCACCGGCGTGTGGGAAACGCCGCAGCCGGGCGTGGCGCTGAAGCGCCTGCCTATAGCCCTGCCATGGCCCTGCCTGCCGTGCGCCTGCCGCAGCTGCGTTGCGCTGTGCTGCCAGCAGACGCGCCAGTGCCTGTGCATGGATCGCCGCACCTATGCGCCAGTCAGCTGCATGCCCTGTCCGCCGGGCGTGAACGCCATGCTGTTTTCGCCGTGCGGGCGGTATCTCTATCAGCTCAGCGCGGAGGCGGACTGCATACATACCCGCTTGACCGCCAATGGCGAACTGCTCTATGCATCGCCCTGCGGCGTGTTCCCGCGCTGCATGCGCATGGACGATCAGGGCCGGCGGCTGCTGTCCGCCGGAGGCGCGGCGGCGGAGGCGTGCTTGCTGTCCGCACCGGAGCTGCTGCCGCTGCGCACCGTATACACGCGCCATCCGTGCTTTGCGGCGGATTTCTGGCAGGGCGGGCTGGTGTTAGTGTGCGCCGTGGAAGGGGAGGATATCCACACGGCGGTGTATACACTGCGTGAAGGCGGCGTGCGCCCGCGCAAACTGACGGAGCTGCCGGGCATGCCGGGCGGGCTGTGCGTGTGTCCGGGCGGAAAGTATGCGCTGCTGAGCACGCTGGACGGACTGATGAAGATCGCGCTGGAAGACGGCCGGATCCTGTGGAACCGCCCGGAATGGGCGCTGTGCATGCAGATGCAGTGCGCGCAGGGGCGCGTGCTGCTGGGCGATACGCTGGATGGAAGCGTGGCGCTGCTGGATGAGAACCAACCGTGGCAGCAGCAGATCCTGCTGCGCGGAAGCGGCGCACAGGCCTGCTTTGTATGAGAACACAGGTATGTTTACTAGCCTTGCGGTACATCCTGAAAAGGAAAGACCCGACAGCGCTGCTGCCGGGAATGATGGAAGGAGGCAAATGATAATGATGGATAAAATCTCGCTGGTGCTGGTGATCGTGGGTGCGATCAACTGGGCGCTGATCGGTATCTTCCAATTCGATCTGGTGGCCTATCTCTTCGGCGGTCAGGCCGCCGTGGTCAGCCGCATCATCTACACGCTGGTAGGCGCAGCGGGGCTTTGGTGCATTTCCCTGCTGTTTGGTGAGCATGCCACGGCCAAGGAATAACGGAGACGGCGGCAGGACTGCAGCAGAAAGGCGCGGTTGGTCAGCTTTCCGCGTTCCGGATCCGTAGCTTCGCCAAACAGGCGTTCAATGCCGGTGAGGCTGCCTTGGGTGAAGACCGCTTCCACCGCCACGCGCAGGCAGCGCTCCACGGCGCAGGGCGTGACGCCAAACGCCTGAGCGCAGGCCTGATAGAGGCGGCTGACCGGCCAGCCTTCCAGCAGGGGCGATACGGCCAGCCTGCGCAGCATCCACGCCGCGTAGGCGCGGCCCTTCAGCCGCCCATCCAGCGCCAGCTCATCCAGAAAGCCATCCACAGCAGCCACTGCCGTCTGCTCATGGACTGCTGCCAGCTTTGGCAGCGGTTTTTGAGCCAGCAGCATCAGCGTGCGGGCAATGCCCTGTGCGGATACGCCATTGTGTAGCACAGCGTCCGCCCACCATGGGCGGCTGTGCAGAAATTCCGGCGGCGCGATCAGCAGGATGCGCGGCGGGCACAGCGGTGCATGCTCGGCCAGAAGGCGGCCTGCACTGCACCCATCCAGTCCCGGCAGACAGTGATGCATGGCAATGAGGTCGTACTCCTGCGCCTGTGTGAGAAGTCCCCCTGCATTGCCGCACAGGTCGATCCGGTCAAAGCCATCCGCCAGTGCATCGCGCACCGCCCAGCCCAGCGCCCGATCCGGAAACAATATCAAAAGCCGCATGCGCGTTCCTCCCTTCCGGTAGGAAGTACGGCATGCGGCTTTGCTCATCCTGCCGGGAAAAAGCAGAGCCTTTGTCACTTTGTGTCGCCGGAGGTGAGAAAAGCGGCGGCTTCGTTCACCGCATCCACCACAGCCTGCGACGAAATGCTCGCTCCAGCGATGGCGTCCACCTCTTCACCCAGCTTGAGCGGCGGCTTTTTGCCGATGAACAGCTGCGTGAATGCATCCTCCTTCACACGGCTGCCAACGCCTTCCGTTTCGGTAAAGCGCACGTCGCCCACCTTCAGCTGGCGGATGGCTCCGTCATTGTCCAGCGTGAGCCGCACCAGCACCGGGCCGCCGTAGCCGATCACGCTGGCATTGGCCGTGCGCTCCTTTGCCGGCGCTTCGGCGGCAGCGGTGGGAGCCTGCGTGGCGGCGGGCTGCGCAGAGGGAGGGATGCTGCCCTGAACGGTGGGGGAAGGAGAGCTGTCTGCGGCGGGCGGACCGTTCAGCGTGGTCAGCACCAGGGCCGTACCGGCAACGATGACGATCACCGCGATGAGGATCCAGCTCATGTTCTTTGATTCCTGACTCATGTTCATGCCTCCTGCTGTTGGCTTCCGCATCAGTTTGTACAGCAGGGGGCAAAGGTATGCGATGGAAAAATGCGACAAGTTTTGCATGGAAAAGCGACAAACGGCGCAGGTGAAAGCCACTATACTGCCTGTATACTGATCACAGGAGGCGGCATATGAATCCTTCCATCGGAGGGGTTGGAACCGGCCCGACCCGGCCTTTCCGACCCGGCATGAAAGAATGGCTGCGGCTGCTGCGCTGCCGGGTCTGCGGATGGGGACGGCCGGTGGGAATGGCTGCAGGGATGTGTCTGTTCAGCTTTGTGAGCTGGTTTGGCATTCCTTCGCCCTTTGCAGCGGCGCTGCTGCTCAGCTTTGGCCACGCGCCTTCAGGCGCCTGTCTGGCCGGACTGGGAACGGGCGTGGCGCTCCGGCTGCTGTGGGGGCTGAATGCAGATGTGTGGCAGTACATCGGCTGCGCGGTCATGTGGCTGCTGCTGCGCAAATGCCATCCGCACGCGGGGATCGAAACGGCGGCGTTGGGCGGATTGGCCATGATGCCGCGCGTATTTGCGGCCATTGCAGCCCGGCAGCAGCTGGAAGTATTGCTGAGCTGCGCTGCAGTACCGATGGGCATGCTGTTTTCCGCTTGCATGCGCTGCGGCCGCGATGCGGTGCAGATGGGTGCGCTGCACCGCGGACGGGAACGCTGCTGCGTGCTGCTAACCGGGCTGGTGGCAGTCAGCAGTCTGGGCTTTTTCCGGATCGGCCCTGTGCAGCTGGGGCAGACCGCTGCCATGTGGGCGGCGCTGCTGTTTGCATGGGCCAATGGCCCGGTCATGGGGGTGGCGGGCGGCGCATTGTGCGGGCTGGCGCTGGCTTTGGGCGGGCATGACAGCCGCGTGGCGCTGGCCTTGGCATTGTGCGGATTGGCGGGCGGTCTGCCGCAGAGCGCCCGCCGACGGTGGCTGTACGTTCCCGGCGCGGCGCTGGCCAATGTGCTGGCGTGGTTTGTCACGCCGCTGAACCATCCGCCCATCGGATGGGGCGCGCTGCTGGCGGGCGCAGCGCTGTGCGGGCTGATGCCTGTCAGCGTGCTGGACAGACTGAAGCCCTATCTGCATGGGATGGAGCGCAGTGACCGCAGCATGGAAAACGCCTTCATCAGCCAGCGCATCACCCATATGCAGCAGGCCATTCACGATCTGGCGCAGGCGCTGCCGGATTGGGAGGAGGAGAGCCCGACCACGGGCGAGGAGCTGGGCGCGCTGCTGTGCGCGCAGTGTGCAAACCGCGAACTGTGCTGGGGAAGAAGCCGCAGCCGCACGGAAAAGATGCTGGGCGAGATGATGGAGCGCTCTGCCCGCGGGGAAAGCATGGATGAGGAGACGATCCTGAACCTGTCGGATCACGGCTGCGTGCGCTCGCAAATCATGGCGGAACAGGCGCGTAGCGCTCTGCTGCTGCGGCAGAAGCGCGGCGCGGCCAGCCGCAAGGCGCGCTATGAGCGCGAGGTGACGCTCACGCATCTGGCGGCGCTGTCCGGCACCCTAGGCGAACTGGGCGCGATGGCGGCTGGTGAGAGCTTCAACGACCTGCGCGCGGCGCATGTCATCCGCATGACCATGGAGGAAATGGGGCTTCCGGCCAGACTGCGCTATGCACGGCGCGTGGACGGGCATCTGCAGGCCGCGCTGGAAACGGAAAGCGTGCTGCCTATTCAAAAGCAGCTGGATCAGCTGCTGGGCCGTCTGGCAGTGCAGGAGGACATGCCGCTGTCCATCGCCAGAATGGAACAGGGGCAGATCGAGCTGGAAGAGATCCCGCTGTACAGCGCATCCGTGGGCATGGCCACGCTGTGTGCAGGGAGCGAGGAGGAGGTGTGCGGCGATGCATGCTGCGCCAAGCGCTGCGAGGGCGGGCGGCTGCTGATGATGCTGTGCGACGGCATGGGGCATGGCAAACAGGCGCACCGGCAGAGCGAAAAAACGCTGGAGCTGCTGCTTCTGCTGCTGCAGGCCGGTTATACGCGCCGACAGGCCATCACCGCCGTGAACGGCATCATGCTGGGTTCGCAAAGCGGGGAACGCTTCTCCACGGTCGATCTGGCGGATGTTGATCTGTGGACGGGCGAGGTATTTGGCGAAAAGCTGGGCGCCTGCGCATCGTGGGTGGTGCGCGGCAGCCACATGAAGAAGATGGAGGGCGCATCGCTTCCGCTGGGCATCGTGCAGGAAGCATCCCCCACGGCGGTGCAGTTTCGCCTGCACAGCGGTGATATTCTGATACTGATGAGCGATGGCGTGGCAGATGTGTTTGAGAACGACGCGCAGCTGAAGAAAGCCTTGGAGGCCAGCCTGTTCATACAGCCGCAGCGCATGGCGGACGCCATTTTGCGAAATGCGCTGGTGGCAAGCGGCGGCATTTCAAGGGATGACATGAGCGTGATGGTGCTGCTGATGATGGATCGGCAGAACGCCGCATAGCGCAACAGCCGCCACCGCAGCCACTTGGCTGCCGGATGACGGCTGTTCTGCATTTTAAAGGATCTCTTTCAGGTAGCGTTTCAGCGCATCGCGCCATGGGGGGAGCGGCTGAAAACCGGCTGCGGCGAGCTTGCTTTTGTCCAGCCGGCTGTTGAAGGGACGCACGGCTTTGGACAAACCGTACTCCGCTGTGGTGACGGGGATGATCTTCGTGCTCAGCCCTGCTTCCTCCATGATGGCTGCGGCATAGTCCGCCCATGAAACATAGCCGCCCTCGTTGGTGGCATGATAGTGGCCGTACTGCTCCGTTTCGATCATATCCACCAGCAGCCGCGCCAGATCGGGCGTGTAGGTGGGCGTGCCGATCTGGTCGCTCACCACGCGCAGCGCATCGTACTGGCGGCCCAGACGCACCATGGTCTGCACGAAGTTTTTGCCGTTTTGGCCGAACACCCATGCAATGCGCACGATGAAATAGCGCTCCAGCGTTTCGCGCACGGCGGCTTCGCCGTCCAGCTTGCTCTGGCCGTATACGTTCAGCGGGGCAAATTCAGTGTGATCAGCCGACCATGGCGTTTCCCCCTGACCGCTGAACACATAGTCCGTGCTCAGGTAGAGCAGCTTGCAGCCCAGCGCTTTACAGGCAGTGGCCAGATAGCGCGTGCCCAGCGCATTGACGGCATGCACCATGGCGCGGTTCTCCGGCTCCTCGGCAGCGTCCACCGCCGTCCATGCGGCGCAGTGGATGACCGCGTCGGGCCGCTCGGCCTGTAGCACGCGCATCACGGCCTGTTCATCCGTGATGTCCAGTGCAAGCAAGCCCTGCGCCTCCAGCACATCGCTGCCGATGGCCTGATGGCCGCGCCGCTGCAGCTCCGTCATCACATCCGTGCCCAGCTGACCGGCTGCGCCGGTTACGAATACCTTCATGAAACGATCACCTCAGCGGTTGCCATACATCTGTGCATAATAGTTCTGATACTCGCCGGAGACGATGGTCTCCCACCATTCGCGGTTGTCCAGATACCAGCGGATGGTCTGGCGGATGCCGTCGGCAAACATGGTTTCCGGCAGCCAGCCCAGCTCGGCGTGGATCTTGGCAGGGTCGATGGCATAGCGCATATCATGGCCCTTGCGGTCGGTCACATAGGTGATCAGGCTTTCCGGCTTGCCCAGCTCCTGGCAGATGAGCCGCACAATATCGATGTTGCGCATCTCATTGTGCCCGCCGATGTTGTACGCCTCGCCCACGCGGCCATTACGGAGGATCAGGTCGATGGCCTTGCAGTGGTCGGTCACATACAGCCAGTCGCGCACGTTCAGGCCTTCGCCGTATACGGGCAGCGGCTTGTCGTTTAGGCAGTTGGCGATCATCAGGGGGATGAGCTTCTCCGGGAACTGATAGGGGCCGTAGTTGTTGGAGCAGCGCGAAATGGTCACCGGCAGGCCGAAGGTGCGGTGATACGCCAGGACCAGCAGATCGGCGCTGGCCTTGGAGGCGGAATAGGGGCTGGAGGTATGGATGGGGGTGGATTCGGTGAAGAACAGGTCGGGGCGATCCAGCGGCAGGTCGCCGTACACCTCGTCGGTGCTCACCTGATGAAAGCGCTGAATGCCATACTTGCGGCACGCGTCCATCAGCACCTGCGTGCCCAGAATGTTGGTGCGCAGGAACACGCCGGGATCCTCGATGGAGCGGTCCACATGGCTCTCTGCGGCAAAGTTGACCACCACGTCCGGGTGTTCCTCTTCAAACAGGGCGGCCACCGCCTCGCGGTCGCAGATATCCGCCTTGATGAACCGGAACTGCGGGTGATCCATGACGGGCTTGAGGGTGGACAGGTTGCCCGCGTAGGTCAGCTTGTCCAGACAGACGATGCGGTCCTCCGGGTGCTTGTCCAGCATGTAGAAGATGAAGTTCGATCCGATGAAGCCGGCGCCGCCGGTCACGATGATGGTCATGCGGTTTTCCTCCTTTGCAGTCAGGTGATCATTCGCCGTAGACAAAGTTGCAGTCGCTGTCTTTCAGAAGCGGGGATACCGTATCCTTCTGGGAAAGAATGGGGTTTTCCACGCCCCATTCCACGCCGATGGCGGGATCGTTGAAGCGGATGCCGCGGTCGTGCTCCTTGCTGTACAGGTTATCCACCTTGTAGCAAAATTCTACGTTGTCGGTCAGCGTAACAAAGCCGTGGCCGAAGCCTTGGGGAATATAGAGCATGCGCTTGTTTTCCGCGCTCAGCTCCGTGGCCGTCCACTGCAGGTAGGTGGGGCTGCCCTTGCGCAGGTCTACCGCCACATCCATCACCGCGCCCTGCGCCACGCGCACCAGCTTGGCCTGCGACATGGGCTGGTTCTGAAAATGGATGCCGCGCAGCGTGCCCTTCTGCGCCGTGAAGGACTGGTTGTCCTGCACGAACACATCATGAATGCCGATCTGGGCCATGGCCTCGGTGGAGTAGGTTTCCATAAAGTACCCGCGATGATCGCCAAACACCTGCGGTTCGATGATATAGACCCCGGGAAGGGAGGTTTCGAGTTTTTTCATTGCTATCATTCCTCGGTTGTTTCTTTTGGAGACGGCTTCCGCTTGCCAAGCGCGGCGAAGATGCGGCGCGCCTTGCGCAGCGCACGCTTGAGCAGGGAGGACGGCACAGGGACGATGGAAACATCGTAAACATCCAGCATTTGCACGGGACGCAGCTTGGTTTTGAACTGACGCAACCCTTCGATGCCCAGATCACAGTTGTCGTTGATGAGATCGTATTCGCCGCAGTTGCGCACGAAGAACTCATGCAGGAGAAACAGCATGGCGTCGCGGTATTCTATCAGCGACTTATGGAACGGCATCTGGTAAACGTGATCGTTCGTTGCAAAGCCGATGCAGAAGGCGACCGGTTTATCGTCGATCTGCAGCATTGCACCCTTCATGTCGAAAGCCTCAAAGTTTTCAAGCGCGCAGTTCAGCATCTCAATTTCAAATTCCAAGGTTTGACCGCCATTGGCGTGACCCTCGTGCCACTGGTGCAGAAGAGGATCCAGCTTATGCAGATCGTCCTTTGCGAGCTGGATATACGTCCAGTTGTAGGTTTCTGCGAAGCGGCGCAGTTTTCGGCGCTGGTCGGCAAATCTACCGCCTTCCATGGCAAGCTGCTCCTGCGTTGAGAGCAGGTAGCAGGCGTTGTCGCGAATCTCGCGGCAGGTGACCAGCGAACCGAAGGTTTCCTGCAGCTCCTGCAGCGCCAGCGCGGTCACGGGGCTGAAGACGAGACTGACGCCCAGCTTGCTGGCGTACTGATGCATCTGCTGTACCAGTGCTTTGCGCTTTTCTGCCGGGCCGATCGGATACATCAGCCAGAGCTCGTTGCCCAAAAGGGAAGGTTCGTTCATCAGGCAGTCCTGATAAAAGGTAAACCGGCTGCCGACATACATGATGATGTTCTGCCAGCCGTAAATAGCCATGGGATCGTTGTTCTGGCGGAAGACCTGCTGCAGCGCCTCGCGGTCGTTCACAGTCATCTGTCGGTATGGCAACTGAGAAAAAGGCATTGAATTCCACCTTTCTTATCCTAACGAATGGCGGCTGCTCATTCCTGCACCGCTGTTTCCTTTTTGAGCAGCTTGTTGGCCAGTTTGCGGCCGCGCTTGAGCAGAGCGCGCACGCATCTGCGCGGTGCAAACCTGTGCGTGGTGGGAATGACGCTATACATGCAATCCGTCAGGAAAACGGGCTGGAGCATCATCTTGAATTTGCGAAGGCCTTCGATGCCCATGTCCTCGGAATAGTTGATGTATTCATACTGCGCGCAGTGGCGGGTGTAGAACTCATGCTGCAGCACCATGGTGGCGTCGCGGTATTCCGCGTGCGCTTTGGAGAACAGCATGCCGAAGACCCGCTTGTTGATGGGGCCGCCGATGCAGAAGCACACCAGCTGACCGTCGATGTACAGCAGACCGCCTTCCATGTTCAGTTCGTCATAGTGATCGAGCACGCAGCGGAACGCGCGCTGCTCCGCGTCGATGCAGCCCTGCGATTTATCATGCGCATTGACCCATTCTTCGTTGACACGCAGGATCTCGGGAAAATTCTCTTTGGTCAGGTCTGCGTAGGTCCAGTTGGGATAGGTCTTGGAAAAGCGGCGGATCTTGTTGCGACGGTCGGAAAACTTGGAGCCCTGCAGGTTGATCTGTTCTTCGGCAGAGAGGATGTAGTTTTGCAGGCTGCGTTCCTGCGTGCCGGTCAGGTCGCGGCCGAATTCCTGCCGAACCTCTTCCAGCGTTGTTTCGCTCAGGCTTTCAAAAATCACGTCCTTGCCCTGCCGGTTGTAGTGCTCCCGGATCTTCACCGCCGCCTTGCGGCGGTTCTCCGGAGAACCGATGGGGTACTGAAAGGCGACGTAGTCGGCGGTGATAACGGGCTTGATGGTGATGCTGTTTTCACAGATCGCGTAGCTGGTGCCGTACATGGCTTGAGAAATGAACATATTTTCCCACCAGATGAACCCATTGAAGCCTTCGTCGGCAGACAGAATCTTCTGCACGCGTTCGCGGTCTGCCAAAGTAAACGTTTCGTATTTCAAAAATGCCATGGCGTAGCATATCTCCTTTTCCCTTGTCTTTCGTTTGGAAGGCTTCGATCAATGCGCTTCGGTCGAAGTGTCCTGCGCTTTGTCTTCTTCTGCGGCCGTGGATGCGGCAGGCGCGGCACGCTTTTTCAACCGGCGGTAGACGGTGCGCAGCAGCTTGCGGAGCGTGTATTTGCGCGTGGGAGCCACCCGCACATCGCAACGCTCGGCCAGCAGCGCGGGGCGCAGCTGCTCCTTGAAGAAGCGCAGCCCCTCCAGCCCCAGATCGTTGGATTCGCTGATGTACTCAAAGCCGGTGCAATGGCGGGAGAAAAATTCGTGCAGCAGTACCTGAACCGCATCGCGGTACTCCACCAGCGCTTTCTGCAGCAGCATGTGGTACACGTTCGCGCTGCCGGGGTAGCCGGTGCAGAAGGCGATGACCTTTCCATCCGCATAGAGCAGGCCGCCCTCCATGCCGAGCGTATCATAGTTTTCCAGCATGAATTGCAGGCACTCGCGTTCACCCTCGATGTTTCCGGTGCTCTGGTCATGGGTGCTGTACCAGAAATCATTGAGCGAGGCGATCTCCTGCAGATTGGCGGAGGTCAGGTCGGCATACGTCCACTGGTAGGTGTCGGAAAAACGGCGGATCCTTCTGCGGCGATCCGAAAAACGGCTTCCCTGCATTTCGATCTGTTCTTTGCAGGACAGAAGGTAGCAGTAAGCATCCCGGCGATCCATCACAGTGGCCCGGTCACCGAACTGCTCGCAGATGGCCTGCGCCTGCTCGGAGCTGACCACGTTGAAGACAACGCCCATGGCTTGCCGGTTGCAGCGGTCATAGATCTTCTGCCGCATCCGGCGGCTGTCTTCCGGCGCGCCCAGCGGGCACATGCACCACACTTCATCATTGCCCGGCACAGGTTTGTCGATCAGGCAGCCATCCACAAGTGCATACTGCGTATCGGAATACAGCTGATCACAAAGGAACCCTTGCCATGAGGTGGTGTTGACAGCGTCTGTATTCTGCCGAACCAGCGTTTCCAGCGCGTCCCGGTCGGCGATCGTAAGCTTTCGATAGCGAGGAGAATTCATATCGTTGATCCTTTCTGTTCTGAATGATGATGCGGCGCGCACAGACGGGCGGAAGCGCTTGCCAGCTTCCGCTTCACCCAATACCGCACGTTCGCCCCGCGTTCCTGCCGCAGGATGCGGTACCTCCGCTCCAAGCGGCGCAGCAGGGCGGACAGGGGCGTTGAACGGCGGTTCAGGTGCACCGCAGCGCCCTGCTGGATGGCCAAAGCCTCGTTGCAGGGCACACAGAGAAAATCAGCCAGCGTTTCCAGATCGGTATCATAAAACACGCGCAGCTCAGGCGGTACTTCCTGAGGTGAAAGAATTGCGCGGTACGCTGCATGAACGTCCGTGTAGAAAGAAAGAAATGCGTATCTTTCCGCACGGGCCATTTCCTGAAGACCGGCTGCAAAATCAATGGGCAAACGATGCGGATCATAGGGAAACCCGTAGTCCTTCGGATCCGCGCCGAGCAGGAGCAGCGACTGGATGGCGCTCGCACACTTTTCGCAGTGGCCGCAGTTCTTGCCCGTGTTGGACAAGTAGCATACTCTGAGAAAAGGCTTCTGTTCTGAGTGGGAATAGAACTGCACGATGCGCTCGATCTTGCGGAAACGGCTGTATTCGTAACCATCGTGAACCACTTGACAGCCGCAAAAGCGCAGATGATCGTCAACGGCGGGATCGGAGGCGGTGACGTAGGTTCCCCAGTTTGTTGAATCAGTTTGGTAGTAGGTGCCGGCAAAGTACAGTTTCTGCCTTCCGCAAGCCATGGGCGCAGCCAGACACATCATCGCCACGCTGTGGTGAAACGCTGACCACCAGTAGTCATTCACCAGCGCCAGCGAATAGCGGTTGATTTTTTCATCGTCAAAGATCAGGCGAAGATTCGAACGAATGGTGGCCAGCCGCAGCCCATAGCGATCCGCCACCTGCTGGTTGAAGCTCACCGCTTGCCGCCATGTGTCCTCTTCGTACCAGCGCACGTCCGCGCCCCAGATGTTGACCAGCACCGGCTTTTCGTCCAGATGGCTGATCAGGCTGGAGGTGGCGTCCACGCCGCCGCTGAAAAACAGCAGATCCGCTTTTTGACCGTCCTCGGGACTTGGCGTGTCCACAAGCTTCTTCGCTTCGATCAAGCCGGTCTTCTTGAAATGGACATGCTTGGGCATGATGGTTTCAAAGCCGGTGATGAAAGATCCTACACAGTTGTAGAAATCGCGGTCGATCTCGTCCACATAGATGGTCGCATCCATCAGCGCGGCCAGAACGATCACATTGCCCACAAGCGGCAAAACGGCCGCTCCGTCCGGCACGGACGCAATGTCCTCGTCGTATTCCACCCACATGCGGGAAAACGGGGAGGTGCGGAAGTACTGCTTCCATTCGCCCTCCACCGTGTAGCGGTAGGCAAGGCGGCGGGGCGTTTCGCGCCGGATGGCGTGTATACGCAGGGTATTCATGGCATTTCCTTTCATAGCAGCGTGAGGCTGCGCAGCTGGCTGAGCGGATCCCGCTGGAAGACCGGATAAACAGGCGATGAAACCTGAGCGGCT
Source organism: uncultured Oscillospiraceae bacterium (assembly GCA_964504385.1). GTDB lineage: Bacteria > Bacillota > Clostridia > Christensenellales > Aristaeellaceae > Limiplasma. The sequence goes on along the minus strand of CAZDEF010000003.1, from coordinate 20,322 downwards.
TGCTCAAGCGCCGTCTCCAGCTGATCCAGCTCCCGCCCCACATAGAACACGGCGTTGGAATCCGCCAAGAAGGCCTGATAGAATTCCTCCAGCTTGGCATTGCCGGAGGCGAGCACCACCACGGGCGCGCCGGTGACGGCTGCGAAGATCATGCCGTGCAGACGATCTGTGACCACCAGACGGCGCGCGGCATAGCGCTGAAGCTCGGCATGGACGACAGGGGCGCGCAGGCTGCGGGTGATCTCAAACGCGGCCATGTTGGTGGTCGTTTCCACATCCGGGCAAAAGCGCCGCACACGCTGCTCGATATCGCCCTTGAACGCTGCATCCAGCCATCCCTCCTGATCGGTGCGCAGGCACAGCAGCACGCCGCGGCGCTCCAGCGCATACTCCCTGCGCAGGGCGAACACGCAGTCCGGCATCAAGTGGATGCGGGCGTTGGGGAAGGCTTCTTTCGCCAGACGAAGGCTGCGCTGCCCGCGGGTGAACAGCGTGAGCTGCGGATGGCGGCTGTACACCTGCGTGGACAGGGCCAGCTGCCGCCGGCCTTCCTCCGTGTCTTCAAACAGGATCGTCTGCGGCAGCACGATGACGGGATGATGGGGAAAATCCGCGATGATGCGGCGGTGCATGGCTTCCTCGTCAGGATAGCAGCTGCCCAGATTGCCCCCGCCATTGAGAAAGAAAACGTCCTCCGGATGAATGATGCTTTGCAGAAAGCCGTAGCGGTCGTCCAGCTCGTAGGTGGAAAACTCCACCTGAAAATACTCCGGATACTGCTGCGCCAAAAGCTGCTGCGCCGCCATGGAGATGGCCGCATCGCCGATGTTGCGGTGCTCCGAGGTGCCGATCAGAATGGCTTTTTTCTTCTGGCGCAGTTCGTTCATCTGCACAAGGCGGATGGCGTCCAGCACATCCTGCGGCGTTTTCTTCTTGGGAAAGGCGCGCCGCCAAGCGTTCCTTACGCCGTAGTGCGCAAGATCCGCTTCGAACTGGCGCAGCCGACCGCACCCGTGCAGCCGGGCGGCTAGCTTTGCAGCCGTGCCGATCAGACGGTGTGACGCCATGACGATCCCTCCCGTTGCGGTGTGTGTTTCAGCTGCGCATGTGCTTCCACTGCGGCTTCGCTGGCGCTGACGGCGGCTTCGTATTCGAAACCGGCATAGATCCGGCGCAAGTCGTCGGGTGCAGCACCGGATCGATCCAGCGCAGACAGCTGATCTTCTGCCGCTTCCAGCAGCAGCTTTTCTTCCAGAAACCGACCGTCCCACGGCCTGTACAGATCCAGCTTCATCATGTGGCTGACCATGCGAGAGGCGCGCATGGTTTTTTGCACATGCTCCAGCGTGTAGCGGGCGGGATCCACATCGTGATGGACGATGGCCTGCGGCTGAATGCCCACCTTGCGGCCGGACTGCTGCGCCAGAAGGGACAGCACCATTTCCTCGCCGCCGGAAAAGTCCTTGCCTGTGCGGCCGTAGGACACACGGAAGCCGCCCAAGCGGCGCGCGGCCTCGCGGCGAATGCCGTAGCAGCATCCGTAGGGGAGATCCGCTTCAGTCAGCGTCTCGTAAAAAGAAGGCTGCGAGGCGGTGCGCTGGCTCCACAGCGCTTCGTATCCGGGCAGAATGGCGCTAGCGAACCGCTCCGGATCCTTCAGCAGGATCTGCCCGCCGATAACGTCCATATCGGGATGATGATCGAAGGCTTCCACCAGCCTGCGCAGGCAGTCCGGCTCCATCAGTCCGTCATCGTCCACATACAGCAGGATCTCCCCGCGAGCCGCATACAGCGATACGTTGCGCGCAGAGGAAAGGCCGGGGTAAGGGCAGTCCAGATAACGCACGCGCGCATCGTGGAAGGAGCGCGCGGCAGCGTGCATCTCGCGGTTAGCGGGGTCGTTGTTGACGACCAGCACCTCGTAGTCCTGTGCGTCCTGCGCAAGCATGCAGGATAGCGCGGCGCGGGCGGCGTCCAGTCGCTTATAGGTACACAGCACGATGGTGGCCTTGCAGGCGGGCGGATCGCAGGCGCTTTGTATCTGCCGCAGCCAGAAGGCCTTGCTGAATGCCAGAATGCGGTCAAAGGCACTTTCGTCATTGCGGACGCACAGGTCGAACGCCGGTGCATCCGTGCTGCACACCAGTACGCGAAGGGCATCGCCAGTGATCCGTTCAGGCAGAGCCTCTGCTGAAAAGCTCACCTGCACCACGCATCCGCCCGCCTGTGGCCAGCACAGCGCGCGGGCTTGCGCCGGGGTCTGCCGGATGTGTCCGGCAGCGGCAATGCGATCCTCCCAGCGGTCGTCCTCCATCACCCAGCACACGGGGCGCAGCAGAAAATCCCTGCGCGCGTCCTGTTCAATGAGGCGCGACTGTTCCACGGGCAGATAGCTCTGGCCGAAAAAGTCCTGATACACGGCGGCATCGTCCGTGCCGATAAGGGCATGCGCGGCGGCTTCCTCAAAGTCAGCATGGAAAATGCGGTCGCGCTTTTCGACATAGCGCCGCCATTTGAAGGCATGGGCTTCTTCGGGCGCAGGACGCACAGACAGGCGCAGCCGCCGCAGTTGCAGGTGGCGGTCCGCCTTGCGCAACGTGCGCCGCAAGCCTTCCCTGCGCAGATGCGCTACACCCTTTCGAATGGTCTGCATGGCTTCCTCCCTCAGGCGCGGATGAGCACATCGGCGATGCGCTCGCAGGCGTGACCGTCGCCATAGGGATTGCTGGCTTTGCTCATGGCCTCATAGGCTGCGGGATCCTCCAGCAGGGCCTTGAACTCGCGGTAAATCGTGGATTCGTCCGTGCCCACCAGTTTGAGCGTGCCGGCCTGAATGCCTTCCGGGCGCTCGGTGGTGTCGCGCATCACCAGAACGGGCTTGCCCAGACTGGGGGCTTCCTCCTGAATGCCGCCGCTGTCGGTGAGGATGAGGTAGGAGCAGGCCATGAAATTGTGAAAATCCAGCACATCCAGCGGCTCGATGATGTGAATGCGTTCATCATCGCCCAGCTCGTCTTCAGCAGCCTTGCGCACCACGGGGTTCATGTGAATGGGGTAGATCACCTTCACGTCCGGGTGCTCGTCCACGATGCGGCGGATGGCGCGAAACATGTGGTGCATCGGCTCGCCCAGATTCTCGCGGCGGTGCGCCGTGAGCAGGATGAGGCGGCTGCCCTGCGCCCATGTCAGCTCCGGATGCCGATAATCGGCGCGCACAGTGGTCTTGAGCGCGTCAATGGCGGTGTTGCCGGTCACATAGATATCATCGGCGTTCTTGCCCTCGCGCAGCAGGTTGCCGCGCGAAAGCTCGGTGGGGGCAAAGTGATACTTGGCCACGATGCCCACTGCCTGCCGGTTGAATTCCTCCGGATAGGGGGAATGGATGTTGTAGGTGCGAAGTCCCGCTTCCACATGGCCCACGGCGATCTGCAGATAGAAGCAGGCCAGCGCCGTTACAAAGGTGGTGGAGGTATCGCCGTGCACCAGCACCACATCCGGGCGCTCCTTTTCCAGCACATCGCGGATGCGCTCCAGTATGCTGACGGTCACATCAAACAGCGTCTGCCGTTCCTTCATGATGGACAGGTCGTAGTCCGGCTTAACGCCGAAGGTCTCCAGCACCTGATCCAGCATCTGTCGGTGCTGCCCCGTTACGCATACCAGCGTTTCCACTTCCGGGCGCTTTTTCAGTTCCAGCACCAGCGGGCACATTTTGATGGCTTCGGGTCGGGTGCCGAATACCAGCATGATCTTTCGCATGTTTACAGTCCTGCTTTCGTGAGCCGGTCGGCGGCCTCGCGGGCACGGTAGGACCAGCTGTTGTTTTTCAGAAAGGCTTGCGCGCTTTCTTCGGAATAGATGAGCTGATTGTTTTCCAGCAGCCGCTGCAGCTGCTGCATGTACTCCTCGGGCGAGGCGTAGAAGCAAACAAAGGGCGCATAGCGCTCGATCTCCGGATAGCGGATGCACAGAATGTTCCGTTTCAGAAAAAGGTATTCATACAGCTTCACGGGATCTACGCTGCGCACGATGTCGTTGAGCTGGAAGGGCATGACCAGCACGTCCAGCATGGCGGCCTGCTGCGGGATCTGCGCATGGGGCATCACGCCGTGCAAGTGGATGCGCTCGTGCTGCGCCAGCGCCACGCCTGTTTCAGCAGGGCCGAAAAGGTGGTACTCGATCTGCGGAAAGCGCTGCAGACTTTGCAGCAGCAAGGAAAAATCAAACCAGCGGCCAATGGTGCCGAAGTAGCCGATCCTCAGCTTTCCGTCTTTTTCGCACGGCGCAGGGGCTTCCTCCCAGCCCTCGTGATAGCTGTTGCGCAGCAGCGCCATTTTTTCGTTCGGCACGCCGTGGCGCTGCGCCAGCACCTTCATCAGGTTTTCGCTGGATGCAAAGATGACGTCCGCGCGCTGAGTCAGCAGCTGCTCCTGAGCCAGCAGCTTTTTGCGTCCCTTTGGATCCATGCTGATGGCAGGGTAATCGTCCATGCAGTCGTAGACCACCATGCCGCGGTATCCCTTTGGGATCTCGGGCAGCTGCCACGGCATGGTCAGCCACAGCACATCGGGCCGCACAAACAGCATATGCAGCCGCGTCTGTACAAGGAACAGCACGCTGTTCAGCCACGGAATGCCGGGGATGAGCCCCCGCAGCGTGGGCAGGGTGAACCACGGATAGGCTTTGACGGAGGAAGGCTGCTGCTTTTGCAGGCTGCGGCGTTTGTTGGCAAAGGGGTAGAGCACATGCATGCGGAAATGTGCGCTCAGCTCCTCGGCCAGAAACTGCGGCCTCTGGCGGATCCACCGCCAGTCCACCGGGCAGAAATAGAGCATACGTTTATTCATCGTTTTTTCCGTCATCCATCTCCGGTTCCGCTGTGGGCATGGAGGCTTCGTAAGCGTCGCACACTTCTTGAGTATCGCCGTACATTTTCACTACGCCGTGCTCTAGCCACAGTACCCGGTCGCACAGGTAACGGATATGGGGCAGGGAGTGCGTGACCAGCAGCACGGTGGTGCCGCCCTGCATGAGCTCCTGCATGCGGTCATAGCTCTTCTCCTGAAAGGCTGCGTCGCCCACGGAGAGCACCTCGTCCACGATGAGGATATCCGGCTCCACCACAGTGGCGATGGAGAACGCCAGCCGGGCGACCATGCCGGAGGAATAGTTGCGCAGGGGAAGGTCGATGAACTGCTCCAATTCGGCAAAGGCAACGATCTCGTCGTATTTGCTTTTGAGGAACTCCTCGGAATAGCCGAGGATCGCGCCGTTGAGGAAGATGTTTTCCCGCCCGGTCATGTCGTAGTCGAAGCCGCTGCCCAGTTCCAGCATGGGCACGATGTCCGCCCGCACCACGACCGACCCTTCCGTGGGCTTCATGATATTGGAAATGATCTTGAGGATCGTGCTTTTTCCCGCGCCGTTGTTGCCGATCAGCCCGATCACTTCGCCGGAATGTACGGTAAAGCTGACGTGCTTCAGCGCCTCGAACAGATGAAACGTCGCCTTGCCGCGCAGAAGCTGCACGGCATATTCCTTCAAACTGTGCATTTGATCGTCCGCCATGCGAAAATGCATGGAAACGTCTTTTACCTCGATCATCGGTTCCATACCGCCGCCTCCTTTACAGATAGAGGATGAACTTGTCCTGATTCTTTTTGAACAGCCATACGCCCAGCGCCAATACGCCCAGCGCGGAGAGGAGGCACCACAGGTAAGCCGTGGGAACGGGCGACACGCCGTTGATGATGCAGATGCGGGCGAAGGTGATGTACTGGTACAGCGGGTTCATGTGGTAAAGCGGCAGGAACTGCGCGGGGATGATGCTTTCCGGGTAGAAGATGGGGGTGGCATACATCCACACCATGCTGATGACGTTCCACAGGAACTGCACGTCCTGAAAGAAGGTCATCAGGGTGGACAGGATCATCACCATGCCCAGCACAAAGCAGAACATGCACAGCAGATCAAAGACCAGCAGAAGCAGCGAAAGATGGAAGCGCAGGCCGGTAAACAGCATCACCAGCACCAGCGGGATCAGCGCCAGCAGGAAATTGATGGAGGAGGACAGCGTGCGGGTGACGGGGTAGATATACTTGGGCACATACACCTTTTTGATGAGAGAAGCGTTGCCAGTGATGCAGTGCATGCCCAGACTGACGGCTTCGCTGAAGAAATTGAAGAAAACAACGCCGGTGAGCAGGTAGACGGGATAATGGGGGATATCGCTGCGGAACATGGTGGAGAAGATGGCGTACTGCACCGTCATGGTCAGCAGCGGGTTCAGAAAGCTCCAGAAAACCCCCAGAACAGAGCGCTTGTACTTTGCCTTGAAATCGCGCAGCACCAGCTGCTTGAGCAGAAAATGATAGCGGCAGTAGACCACGCCCAGCAGCATGACGATGTTGTTGCGGCCGGCCAGCGCCTGCTTCCAACAACGCGCCACATACGCGGCGAGCAGCGCAAACACGCCCGCCACCAGCAGCCAGTAGTAGCGATAGAAGGAAAGCTCGTTGATGCCGCTGAAACGGATGCAGAGCTTGCCCACGCCGGGCTGACCATTGAGCGTGTACACTTCATCGGCTGGGATCTCTTTGGCAATGTCGAAGCGCCCGGTGCTGACGGTGTTGCCGAAGAAGAAGGTGATGGCGTTTTGCGGCGCTACGCCTTCGGTGCTCAGCGTGAGGAAAAGCGTCTGCCCGCGCAGGCCGGTCAGCGGTTCAGACAGCGGGATGGAGGCGTACATGCCGCTGGGCAGCTGGGCGATGTCGGCGCTCTGCTGCGCCAGCAGGCGGCCCGCTTCGTCTTCCAGCCGGATGTGCAGCAGCCCCGATGCGCTGCGCCCGTAGGTGTCGAGCATGAGTTCCACGCTCTGCAGCGTGTCCGCCGGTGCGGGCAGCTTCTGCTGCAGCAGCTGCCCATCGGTGATCTCGCCCACAACGGCGGAGGAGGACAGCGTGTCGTTCACCACGACATTGTAGCGGAACTGATCAAAGGCAACGACGTAGATCATCAGCGCCAGCGCCCAGAACGCGGCGCCCAGCCAGATGAGCAGCCGCTTGGTTTTTTCAGCGTTCATAATCATTGCGTGACTCCTGTGTGGTAAAGTATTCAGCCCAGCAGGGCCGTTCCGGCAAAACGGAAAAAGCCTGTGAAAAGGCTGCGGTGTCGGCAGTAGAAGAGCAGCCCGCTGTGCGGCTTTGCAAGCTGGCGCAGGAACGCAAGCTCGTCTTCACTCAGTTCAGTCCGATAGGTATCGGCAAAGGCCAGCGCCTGCCGCTTCTTTTGCAAGATGGTCTTTTTCAGCGCTTCCAGATGAGCCAGCTTGTCCACCACATGACGCAGACTGCCCACGTTCTTGGCGCCCACGCTGTTGCCGCCGTGCTGGCGGTAGGCCATGGTGCTTTCATCCAGATAGACCAGCCTGCCAAAGCGCGCCGCCACTGCGCCCGCCCACCAGTCGTGCATGATGGTATCGGCGCGGTTTTGCAGCTTGGCGCAGCGCACGGCCAGCGCGCGGTTGATGCCCGTGGCGCAGCCGGTGACGATGTTCTGCAGCAGAATGCGGCGGTAGTCGATCACGCTCGCATCCTGCTGCTGATAGCGCATGAGCGAGGGCGCGATGGGGGACAGATCAGCATTGACGGGGGTCTGGTCGGTCAGTACGAGGACGGGCACATCCTCGCCGCATTGCGCCTGTGTGCGGATGAGCGCATCCAGCGTTACGCGCACCTTGTGGGGATACCACACATCGTCCTGATCGCAAAAAAGCATGAACGGCGCATGGCAGGTCTCCATCAGGTGGAAGAAATGATCCCGTGCATTGCCAAAGCGGCGTCCGGAAACGTGACGGGTGATCCTGTCCGGATGCGCCTGAACATATTCGTCCAAGATCTGCGGAGTGGTGTCGGTGGAGCCGTCGTCCGATACGGTCAGGTGCCAGCGGTCGTCATCCTGCGCCAGCAGGGAATCCAGCTGCTGGCGCACATAGCGTTCGCCGTTGTAGGTGGCCATCAGGATCTCCGCATAGTTCTGTTCCATATCAGGCCCTCTCCTTTCCGGCGGCATGCCGTCCTGCGCGGTTGCCCAGCAGCCGTGCAGCGCAGTTGAACGCAAAGGGGACGCATTCCCACACATGCCCTTCGCGCACGAGCGTACGGACAACGGCCAGCGCCAGCTTGACGCCTTCGCCCATTTCTTCGGCATTGGCGAAGCGGTCTTCGTAGTGCTTCATCGTCCAGCCGATGAGGCGGTTGCGCCGGTACTCCTGCTTCAGCGTGAAATGATGGGAATGGAAAACGGATGCGCTGCCGCTGTAAGCCAGCCGATGCCCGGCCCGCAGCAGCTTCTGCGCCATCAGCATGTCCTCGTTGGTCTTGATAGGGTGGTCGAAGCCGCCAGCCGCCAGATAGGCGCTGCGGCGATAGGCGGAGCACACGTCGGAGATCAGGTAGGCGCGCACGCCCAGCCGGGCGATATCGCCGCTGTCCCACACGCGGTCGGCTGCGGGGTAATTGAAGGCGCGCACCGCCCGCTCAAAGGGGCGCGCATCCGGGTAGGCGATCTGCCGCCCTCCCACGGCGGCCACGCGTTCATCCGCAAACGGCGCGGTGAGGCGCTCGATGTAGCGCTCGTCCGTGGGCAGCGCATCCTGCGTGAGGAACAGCACCGCTTCGCCCCGGCAGCGGCGCAGCGCCATGTCGCGCGTGCCGCCGTGGTCAAAATCGCTTCTCTGGATGGAAAGCACCTGCACAAGCGGATGCGCGGAAGCGATCGACAGCGTATCGTCCTCAGAGGCGGAATCCACCACGATGATCTCATCCGGCTGTACGGTCTGATCTTCCAGACGGCACAGCAGCACTTCCAGCTGCGCGCCTGCGTTCAGGGTTGGGATGATGACAGAAAACTTCATGAAAAAATGCACACTCAAACAAGGCAGCTGCCGCCGCCTGTACTGAACGGGATACGCATCAAAGCACAATGACAAAATACCCCATCTATCATTATATCATGCAATAGGGTGATTTTCAATGCTTTCTCATCAGGCGGCGGGATCGAGGGTGATGGACAGGAAGAAAAAAGGATGATATAATACCAAAAGAGTGAAACTGCAGACCCGAGATGAAAATTGAGCGTGTGAGCTATGAGGCTTACACCCCGGAGATACGGAACAGGCGGGCTCCAGACGCTTTTTGGGGAGCACGAAAGAAGAATGGGGGAATTCGCAGTGAAACGCATACTGGCAATGGCTGCAATGCTGCTGTGCCTGCTGATGCTCTCCGCTTGCACAAAGCCGGAGGAAACGACCGCCTCGCCCAGACTGCTGGTGGGCTATTCCCAGCTGGGCACGGAAAGCGCCTATCGGCTGGCCAATTCCAAAAGCATGCAGGATGCGGCGCAGGCGCGCGGCATCAGCCTGATGCTGGAAAACGCCAACCAGAAGCAGGAAAAGCAGATCGAGGCGCTGCGCTCGTTCATCGCTTACCGCGTGGATGTGATCACCTTCGCGCCCATCGTGGAGACCGGCTGGGACAATGTGCTGACGGAGGCCAAGAACGCCGGCATACCGGTGGTGGTGGTAGACCGCATGATCGCCACGGAGGATGAATCGCTCTATGCGGCCTATGTGGGCTACGACAGCGTGGAGCAGGGAAGGATGGCGGCGCGCTATCTGCAGCGCAAGGCGGATGATCTGGGGGCGGAGCATCTCAATGTGGTGGAGATCTCCGGCACGCTCAATTCCACCCCGATGATCGAACGGCAGATGGGCTTTGCCGAGATCATCGAAAACGATGAAAGGTTCACGATCTTGGAAAGCGTCTCAGGGGATTTTCTCCTGTCCAAAGGCCGGGAGTGCATGCAGTACCTCATCGACAAATACGGCGATGACATCGACGTGCTGTATTCGCACAACGACGGCATGACCAGCGGAGCGCTGGCGGTGATCGAGGAAAGCGGGCTTGCGCCCGGCAAGGATATCCTGATCCTTACCGTGGACGGCGAACAGGCGGCGATCGATCTGCTCAAGGAAGGAAAGATCAACTGTGTGGTGGAATGCACCCCGTTCCTTGGCGATCTGGTGATGGACATGGCCGTGAAGCTGGCGGCGGGCGAAGAGGTGGAGCGCGTGGTTTTCCCGAAACAGATCGCCTTTACAGATTATGATGATCTGAGCCAGCTGGCTCCGAGAGGATACTGATATGTCCCAGCCCAAAACCCGAAGTATTCTGCGCCAGATCACGGCTTCGTCCCGATGGCTGATGGTCATCATGATGGTGCCGGTCGTGCTGAGCCTGACCATTATGATCTTCTTTGCAGCGCAATACCAGCACTCCGTTTCACGCATGGAGACCATCGCCAGCCTCAAGCCCATGGTGGATACGGAGATCTCTGAAAAGCTGTGGTCCACCGTATCCGGCCGAAAAACCTTTGCCGAGTGCGGCGTGTATGATACCGTGGACACGATCAACCAGACGCTGAACGGGCTGATCGCCCAGACGAGCGCGGGCAGCCAGCTGGAGCTGGTGGTGGCGCGGCGAACGATGGACACGCTGCTGAACTATGTGCAGCAGATCGAAGAAAACATGAACACCGGCGTGCCGATCATCGAAAGTGAGGAAACGCTGGAAGAGGTGCGCGATGTGGCTGTGCTGGCCGCCAGCATGCTGGAGGACGCCATCATGCAGGAGATCGAGCAGACGGCGCGAATCGTGACCGATCTGAGGCGGGTCGTGTTTTTCTCTGCGGCGCTGGATGTGCTGGTGGTGGCGGCGGCCTTTGTCCTGACCAGCCGCATGCAGCGCAAAACGCGGCGCAGCATCAGCGAACCCATTGAGCATCTGGAGCACTTTGCAGGTCTGCTGGCAAACGGCCATCTGCAAAACCGCATTCCCCATACGGATGTGGAGGAGCTTCGCGCGCTGACCGACCGCGTGAACGTGATGGCCAACAATCTGGAAGCGCTGATGGAGCAGCGGAGGCAGGAACAGGAAAACCTGAAAAAATCCGAACTGCGGCTTTTGCAGGCGCAGATCAACCCGCATTTTTTGTATAATACGCTGGATGCGATCATCTGGCAGGCGGAGGCAGGGCGCAGCGATGAGGTCATCGCCCTCACCCGCTCGATGAGCGATTTTTTCCGCATCGCTCTCTCCTCCGGTGAGGATTGGATCCCCGTGCAGCAGGAGATGAAGCACTTGGCGGGCTACCTCTCCATCCAAAAAACGCGTTACCGCGATATCCTCACCTATGAGATCGACGTGGAGCCGGACATCGGCGAAGTCTATATCCTGAAGCTGCTGCTGCAGCCGCTGGTGGAAAATGCGTTATACCACGGCATCAAGTTCAAACGCGGCGGCGGCTGCATCACCGTGACGGGGCGGCGCGAAGGCGACTGGCTGTCCTTTTGCGTGCGGGACACGGGCAAGGGAATGACGGCGCAGCGCCTGAACGATGTGAAAGCGCACATGCGCGGGCGAAAGCCGCTGGCTTCTGCAGATAAAATGGGCGCCGGATCCGGCTTTGGCCTGAGCAACGTGGATCAGCGCATTCGGCTGTACTATAATCAGGAGGAAGGACTGGAGATTCAGAGCGACGCGACCGGCACAACGGTCAGCTTCCGTGTGCCTGTGCGGGGCAAGGAGGAGAATGCCGATGATTAAGGTCATGCTGGTGGATGACGAGATCGCGATCCGCGAAGGCATCCGCAATTCCTTTCCATGGGAGGAAAGCGGCTACACGCTGGTGGGCGAAGCGCCGGATGGCGAGATCGCCCTTCCCATCATCCGCGATGAAAACCCGGATATCCTGATCACGGACATCCGCATGCCCTTCATGGACGGGATGGAGCTTTGCCGCGAGGTGAAGCGCATGATGCCGTGGATCGGCATCGTCATTCTGTCCGGCTATGATGATTTTTCCTATGCGCGGCAGGCGATCCAGCTGGGTGTGCAGGAATACCTGCTCAAGCCCATCACCGCCAGAGAACTGCGCGAGGTCCTGGATCGGATCTCCGAAAAGATGAAGCGGGAAAGGCGCGAGCGCGAGAGCGCTGAGAGCCTGCGCCGCAAGCTGTCCAGCGGCGACCGCTTTGTGAAGGACAAGCTGCTGTCCGCTCTTTTTACCGATCCGGCGGACGAGCGCTCTGCCGAACGGATGATCGACCAGCTGCGCACGCTGGGCATCAATCTGGCAGCCAATGGCTATGCCGGGCTGGACATTTCCTTTTCGCTTGCGGAGCGCGAAGCCGGTATGGATACGCTGTACGGGCTGGCGGAGCGCAGCGGCGGCAGCGTGCAGCTGTGCGGCGCACGGCACGGCGCACGCGCGCTGGTGATGGGGAACGATGCGAGCGATACGGAAGAACGCGCCTATGCCTTTGCCGCCTCTGCCGTCACGGCGCTGGAGCACTGCGGCGCGCAGGAGATCCTGGTCACGATCGGTGAATTTGGCGCAAAGCCTGCGGACATCAGCCCTTCCATGCGTTCGGCGCGCCACCTGCGCCATCTGACGGTGCACGGCGGCGGGATGGAAAAGAAACGCATCATCGGCGTGAAGGATGTGGACGAGGCCACCGGCGCGCGTGTGAGCGAGGACTTCCGCCCGCTGAAGGAGCGGCTGCAGTATGTCAGCGCGGAGGAGTTTCCCGCCGTCTTCGACGAATATGTGTCCTCACTGGCGGCAACGGATATTCACACATCCGTTACGCTGGACTATTTGCGCGTGGAATCGCTCATGACGGCGGCGGGCATCGTGCGCGAGGCAGGCGGCGACCCGGAGAGCGAGCTGCACCTGAAGGAATATGAAGTGGACATGCGCCCTGATGAAGGGCTGGAGGAGCTGTCCGACGTGCGGATCCTGCTGATGAATGCACTGAGATACCGCGACGCGCATGGCGTGCATAGCGGCAATTCCTCCGTGGCCAAGGCAAGATACTATCTGAGCCAGCATTTCACCGATCCCAACCTGATGCTGCAGGATGTGGCCGGAGCGGTGTGCATGTCCAACAGCCGGTTTTCGACGGTGTTTGCGCAGGAAACGGGCTACACATTCACGGAATATCTGGCGGCGCTGCGCATTGGCAAGGCACAGGAGCTGCTGCGCGCCACGTCCATGCGCTCCTCCCAGATCAGCGAAGCGGTCGGATACAGCGATCCACACTATTTCAGCTACCTGTTCAAAAAGCGTACCGGAATGACGCCCAGCGAGTACCGCAAGCAAAACGAAAACCAACCAAGATAGAAAAATTTCCAACTCCGCAAGCCGCAGTCATGGAAAAAAAGTATAAATTTCAACCGCATTGAAAAACACGTCCATTTCATTTTTGTGCGATTTGGTGCAGAATATGCCATAGAGGCGAAAGCCTACAAAGTGAATGGAGGAACCCAAAATGAAAAAGCTGCTTGCTCTGGTTCTGTCCCTGATGATGGCGCTGGCCCTGTGCGCTCCCGCCATGGCTGAAGAACTGACCGTGATCGGCTTCGCTCAGGTCGGCCATGAGTCCGACTGGCGCGCTGCCAACACCAACGACTATCAGACCACCTTCACCGCCGAGAACGGCTATGAGCTGATCTTCGTCGACGCCGACAATGACCACACCGTGCAGATGGAAGCTGTCCGCAACTTCATCCAGCAGGAAGTGGACTACATCGTTATCTGCCCCGTGCAGGAAGCCGGCTGGGAAGTCGTGCTGCAGGAAGCGCAGGATGCCGGTATCCCCGTCATCATTGCTGACCGCACCGTGAACTGCGACCCCGCTCTGTACACCACTTTCCTGGGCACCGATTCCGCTCTGGAAGGCGAAACCGCCGGCATGTGGCTGGCTGAGCAGCTGGGCGGCAAGGAAGCCAACATCCTCGTGATCGAGGGTTCCGTGGGCGCTTCCGCTGCCATCGGCCGCACCAATGGCTTCAACAAGATCGCCGAGCAGCATGCTGAGTGGAAGATCCTGGACAGCCAGTCCGGCGACTTCACCCAGGCGGGCGGCCAGCAGGTCATGGAAAGCTATCTGAAGTCCTACGCGGGCCAGTTCAACGTTGTGGTTTGCCAGAACGATAACGAAGCCTACGGCGCGATGGACGCTATGGACGCTGCCGGCGTCACCTACGGCGTGAACGGTGACGTGATCATCATCTCCTTCGACGCGACCAAGGAAGGTCTCACCCGTACTCTGGACGGCCGCATCAACTGCAACGTGGAGTGCAACCCCCTGCAGGCTGCCGGCGTGCAGGATATCATCGCCAAGATTGAAGCTGGCGAAGAGATCCCCGCTGTGACCATCGTTCCCGACTCTGCCTTCGTGGCTCCTGGCATCACTTCCGAGTATGCCACCACCATGACGCAGGAACTGCTGGACGGCCGCGCCTACTAATTCAAACCAAAACCGATCGTCCGAGCTGCGAAAGCAGCGCGGCATGGGGGAGAGGGGCCTTCGTGCCTCTCTCCTTCGCAACGTTACGCCTGCCGGCATGACGGCGGGATAGCGCACAGGGTACAGCCGATCTTACAGGAAAGGATGGGATATGGGATGGAAAACAATGTTGTCCTGACCATGCGCGGCATCACCATGACCTTCCCGGGCGTCAAGGCTCTGGACAATGTGGATTTTACGCTGCGCAAGGGCGAAATCCACGCGCTGATGGGCGAAAACGGCGCGGGCAAATCCACGCTGATCAAGTGCCTGACCGGCGTAAACGATTATGAGGCTGGCGAGGTACGCGTGGATGGCATCGCGGATCCCATCCGCAACCGCAATACGCTGGAAGCGCAGAAGCGCGGCATTTCCACCGTGTATCAGGAGATCAACCTCTGTCCCAACCTGACCGTGGCGGAAAACCTGTTCATCGGCCGCGAACCCATGAGCAAGCTGGGCGTGATCCATCGCAAGGAGATCGTGCGCCGTTCGCAGAAGCTGATGGACGACTTGAACCTGCCGGTGGACGTGACCCGCAATCTGGAGGAATACTCGCTGGCGCTGCAGCAGATGATCGCCATTGCACGCGCCGTGGATATGGACTGCAAGGTGCTCATTCTGGACGAGCCCACATCTTCGCTGGACGACAACGAAGTGGAAAAGCTGTTCGGCCTGATGCGCAAGCTGCGCGATCAGGGCGTGGGCATTGTGTTTGTGACCCATTTTCTGGAGCAGGTATACGCTGTGTGCGACCGCATTACCGTGCTGCGCAACGGCATGCTGGTGGGGGAATACCCCATTGCGGAACTGCCCCGTGTGAAGCTCATCGCAGCGATGATGGGCAAGGATTTTGACGATCTGGCCGCCATCCGCCAGGAGGGCGGCAGCACCGAATACGGCGAAGCGCTGGTGGAAGCCAAGGGCATCAGCCATGCCGGCAAGATCAAGCCCTTCGATCTGGAATTGCGGCAGGGAGAGGTGATCGGCCTGACCGGCCTGCTGGGCTCCGGCCGCAGCGAGCTGGCGCGCTCTATCTACGGCGCAGACAAGGCGCAGACCGGCACGCTGAAATTCAAGGGCAAGGAAGTCCGCATCAAGCATCCCATCGATGCGATGAATCTTGGCATGGGCCTCCTGCCGGATGACCGCAAGGCCGAAGGCATCATCGGTGATCTGAGCGTGCGCGAGAATATCATTTTGGCCATGCAGGCCAAGCGCGGCATTCTGGGACTGATTCCCATGAAGGAGCAGGAAGAGATCGCAGACCGTTTTATTGAAATGCTGCAGATCAAGACCGCCAGCCGCGAAACGCCGGTGAAACAATTGTCCGGCGGCAACCAGCAGAAGGTCATCATCGCCCGCTGGCTGGCCACCGATCCGGATTTCCTGATCCTGGACGAACCTACGCGCGGTATTGATATCGGCACCAAGACGGAGATCCAGAAGCTGGTGATCAAGCTGGCGCGTGAAGGCAAGGGCGTGATGTTCATCTCTTCTGAAATTGAGGAAATGCTGCGTACCTGCAACCGGCTGGCCGTGCTGCGCGACGGCGAAAAAGTGGGCGAGCTGGATGGCGATATGACGCAGGAGCAGGTAATGAAGACGATTGCGGGAGGTGACAAGTGATGAAGTATCTGAAGAAACTGACCCGGCAACCGCTGTTCCTGCCCATCTTCTCTATGCTGCTGGTCATGGTGGTCAATATCTTCTATGACATTGCGCAGGGCAACGTGTGGTATAACTTCTTCACCATCTCCATCAACTCACAGGGCATCCTGTACGGCCGACTGATCGACGTGCTCAACCGCGGCAGCGAGGCCGCCATTCTGGCCATCGGCATGACGCTGGTGGTATCCGCATCCGCCGGTACGGATATTTCGGTCGGTTCCGTCATGAGCCTTGCTGGCGGCGTGTGCTGCGTGCTGCTGGCGGGATTTGGCAACGTGAACGTGAGCGAATACGCCGTGCCCCTGTGGGTGGGCGTGCTGGCGGGACTGCTGGTGGCGGCGCTGTGCGGCGCGTTCAATGGCGCGCTGGTAGCCGGACTGAAGATCCAGCCCATGGTGGCCACGCTCATTCTCTACTCTGCCGGCCGCGCCATCGGGCTGCTGCTGTGCAACAGCAACATCGTGTATGTGCATGTGAACAGCTTCAAATTCTTCGGCGGCTATCTGGGCATCTTCCCCACGCCTGTGGTCATCACCGCAGTGTGCATTCTCGTGATGTCGCTGGTGCTGAAGTTCACGGCGCTGGGAACCTATGTGCAGGCTGTGGGCATCAACAAGGAAGCGGCGCGCATCTCCGGCTATAAATCCGCGATGATCATTTTTATCTGCTACGTCATCTGCGGCCTGCTGGCCGGTGTGGCGGGGATCACTGCGACCAGCCGCATTTATTCCGCCGACACAAACAACATCGGCCTCAATCTGGAAATGGACGCGATTCTGGCCGTTGCGCTGGGCGGCAACAGTCTGGGCGGCGGCAAGTTCCGCCTGAGCGGTTCCATCATTGGCGCATACACCATTCAGGCCATCACCACCACGCTGTACGCGCTGGGCGTATCCTCCGCGCAGGCGCCGGTGTTCAAGGCCATCATCATCATTCTCATCGTCATGATCCAGTCCCCGGCCTTCAAGGCCTTTGTCGCCAAACGCAGGTCTGTGACGGCTATGAAGGAGGTCAAGGCATGAACAACGTAAAACTGCGCCCCGCGGGCAGCCGTCGCAAAGCGCTCAACAACAACACCATCCTGCTGATGATGACCATCGCCCTGTTTGTCATCATGTACGCAGCCGGCTGCATTGTGTACAGCAGCAAGGGATTTGCCCGTCTGCAGAGCTTTATCGACATTCTCAAGAACAATGCCGGCCTCATCTGCGCCACCTGCGGCATGACCGCGGTGATGATCACCGGCGGTATCGACATTTCCGTGGGTTCCCTGATCGCCATGAACTGCATGTTCCTGTCTGTGGGCATTGAAAACTGGGGCCTGCCGGCAGAGTTGCTGCTGCCGCTGATGCTGGTCATCGGCGTGGTGTTCGGCGCGGTACAGGGCTTCTGCGTGGGCTATCTGGAGATCCAGCCGTTCATCGTTACCATGGCGGGGCTGTTCTTTGGCCGCGGCATGACGGCGGTGCTGTCCACCCAGCAGATCTCCATCCAAAACAGCCCGCTGATGCGCACTCTGTCCTCCACCAAGATCTATATGCCCTTTGAGATCGGCGCGTATCTGAACAAAAAGGGAAAACTGATGGTGCCCAACTTCTCCATCTATGTGGTCATCGCCATCCTCTGCGTGATCGCCACGTTCTTCATCCTGCGCTACACCAAGTTTGGCCGCAGCCTGTACGCAGTCGGCGGCAACCAGCAGAGCGCCGCGCTGATGGGACTGGACGTGAAAAAGACCCGTTTCAAGGCGCATGTGTTCTGTTCCTTCATGGCCTCGATCGGTTCCATCTGCTATGTCATGAACACCATGTGCGGCACCACCCGTCAGGCGTTGGGGCTGGAAATGGACTCCATCGCCTCGGCCGTCATCGGTGGCACGCTGCTGACCGGCGGTGTGGGCAATGTGTTCGGCTCCTTCATCGGCGTGCTGATCAACGGCACCATTTCCTCGCTGGTCAAGACCAATGGCAAGCTGAACTCCGCTTGGCCCAATGTGATCACCGCGCTGTTGCTGTGCTTCTTCATTGTGATTCAGGCTGTGTTTGCCCGTTTGAAGAAAAAGAACCGTGCATGAGCCAATGCAAACGAAAAACCGTCCTGCATAAGCAAGGGCGGTTTTTGCGTGGAGGCGGATGGGGGACGCCTCCGAAGAAGAAGAAGGGAGATATCGCTAATGCAGATGGGGCTGCATGTTGCGCGGGGGGAAAACGTCAGCCGGAGACGGCCAGCCGTTCAAAGGGTTGCCCTTTTTGCCATTGCCGCAGATAAACGTCGGTGCACTTCTTGTACAGGGCGAAGGTCTTCTTGGCGGCGTCTACATCGCCGTATACCTTCCAGTGGCCGGTGTACTTTTCTTCACCTTTGCGGTGCATAAAGCCGTCCACATCCTCAGGCGGATAGCCCAGAAACAGGCCGATCTCGTGCGGAAAATCCGGCTGCTGTGCCAATCGAGCGCGCAGCTGGCGCACGCAACAGGTGCAGTTGCCGCATTCATAGCCGCGCTCAGCCAGCAGACGGCAAGCCTTTTCGTTGCATAGGTCGCGGTGAAGACGGCTGAGGCGGTAGACGTAGATCAAGCCTGTGCCGTCCTGATAGCGCAGGGGGACCATGCACAGCCCCTTGCGGCGCAGCTGACGGTTGAAAGTGCGGATGTGTCCGTTCAGCGTGGCCTCGCTGTCGCAATGGCAGGTGAACAGATTGCCGGTCTTGATGGAAGCCAGCGTAGGCGCGCAGCAGCGAATGACCAGTTCTTCGGACATGGGGGCCTCCTATGGTTAGAGCATGCTAACCTATGATCAAAAAGAAAACTGCGATCAAAAGCAGATGGTGGTTAGTCAAAACTAACTGCCGATAATATACCATGATCTCGGCGGCCTGTCAATCACTTTTTGCACGAAATGCCGAAGAATTTCTGACGATGCATATCCGTTTTCTCAACGAAGAAGCGCCATGTTTTCTTAAAACTATGAAAACATGGCGCTTTGAGCGACGATGCAAGCGTTATTCTGCTGTTTTGATCAGTCGGTCGGACACTGTGTAAATCGTGCTGTTGATCAGCCCAGTGAAAGAATCCGCATAGAAGCGAATACCGCCATATAAAGAGGAATAGCTCAGATACAGAACCGCTTCGTCATCGTAGCATTCCATCGAAATGGAGTAGGACTTGTCCCATGCTGCAACTGTTTCAGTCAGCGTGGAACCGGCATGAACGCCCTTCACGTCAAACTCTGCCGTATAATCGCCGCCGGCCTGAACGCTCAGAACCCAGTCTTTCACCAGTTCCTGCGACTGCTGAGTAAACTTCATATAAATCGTCTGAACTTCTGCGTTGGTCTACTTGCCGCTGCCGAAGCTGTTTGCATTGGTAGGATTGACCCACTGTGTCTCACTAACCCAGCCCGCATCCACAAAGCTGTCGTAGAGCATGGGCAGGGTGATCTCCACATTGCCCACCGTCAGGCGATCATCCAGCTCAATGTATTCACCATCGATCAGGCTCAGGCACAGAGATTCCTCTTCCTGATTGCGTATCTCATAATCATCCATGGACAGGGCGTTGCCCAAAATGCCTTCCAGTTTGCTGAGCAGGTTTTCCTCTGCGCAGGCGCCTACACCCAGGCTGCACAGCATGCAGACCACCGTTAACAGTATGAGCAATTTTTTCAAGCCGTTTTTTCCAGTCTGCGCCAAATTCTTGACAGAGGACGAATATCGCGTGTATAATTCAAATATCTGTGACTATTTCACGGATGATGTAATGAGGTGAATAAAGATGCTTTGCAAGGTACTCAAGGGAATGAAGGACGTGCTGCCTGCCGAAAGCGCACGCTGGCGCGCGCTGGAGCGGGAAATGCGCAAAACGGCGCTGCTGAACGGCTATCGCGAGATCCGCACGCCTGTGGTGGAGCATACGGAGCTGTTTGCCCGCTCTGCCGGCGAGAGCAGCGACGTTGTCCGCAAGGAAATGTATACCTTTCTGGATAAGGGTGAGCGCAGCGTGACGCTCAAGCCCGAAAGCACCGCGGGCACGGTGCGCGCTTTTTTGGAAAGCGGTCTGTATGCGCAGACGCTGCCCTGCAAAATGTACTATATCAATGCCCCTCATTTCCGCTATGAGGCCCCCCAGTCCGGCCGCCTGCGCGAGCATCATCAGTTTGGCATGGAATGCTTTGGCGCGGCTCAGCCTTCTGCGGATGCGGAGCTGATCGTGCTGGTGATCCAGCTGCTGTCCAGCTTCGGCC
>CAZDEF010000002.1:0-62877 GCA_964504385.1 uncultured Oscillospiraceae bacterium | reverse complement strand
GAAAACATTGATTTTACTGACTTTCTCCATGTTTTCTTATTAGGAGGTAGGGAAGTTGCGTCTCTTTTTTTTCTCAGACAGGAGGAAAAATGAAGACATTATCAAACGCCATTAAGGAGTGGATGGCACAGTACAAGCACAATTCGGTGAAACCGACAACGTATGACCGACTTGAAACATCCCTGAGCACCTTGATGAATTACCCCATTGCTTCCATGGACGTTCAATCCATCGGAACCGATGATCTTCAGCGATTCATCAACGAGATGGTGGATGACGGATACGCACTGACGACGATCAAGAAGCAATACCATTTGGTGACGGCATATTTGAAATTTGCCAACACAGAGGGTTTGATTCCACGTCCGATTTACAACAACGTTCATCTGCCCACCCGTCAGGCGGTGAAGAAAAAGCGCCGCGAGGTGTATGGATATTCTCAAGTCGAACAGGCGGCGCTTAACCACGTTCTTCGGACGCAGGCTCGTCCGGGCTACGCGGCGGCGATGCTGATGATGAAAACGGGGATGCGCGTAGGTGAATGTTTAGCGCTGACGTGGGACGATGTGGTATGGCGGCGAAAGGGATTGCGAATCAACAAGACGCTCATTCGCATTTCCAACCGGCATCGGATGGAGGTGCAGGACGGCGCAAAATCGTTTACCAGTAATCGGACGATTCCGCTGAGCAAGAATGCCTATGACCTTTTGACCGAGCTTTACAACAAGGAAGGCTACAAGCACACCTATGTCTTTCAGGCGCAGGATGGAAAGCCGATCTCCTATGAGTCGATGCGCTACCAGATTCAATGCGCCTGTGAAGAAGCCGGTGTGCCGTATCTGGGTCAGCACGTGTTCAGGCATACCTTCGCAACCAACTGCTACAACCGCGGATGCGATGTTAAGATTCTGTCAAAACTTTTGGGCCACGCCGATGTTACCGTAACTTACAATGTTTACATCCATCTCTTCGGAGACGCACTGGAGGAGATGAGAAGTGTTGTTGGTTAATTGTAACAAAAAAGTACGACCTGATTGCGGCAAATCGTACTAAGAAAATTGGCAGGGGCAGAAGGATTCGAACCCTCAACAAAGGTTTTGGAGACCCACGTGTTACCATTACACCATGCCCCTAAGCACAGGTCATAAGTATACACGAACGTCTGCATTTTGTCAATACTTATTTTTATCTTTTATTCGGCAAAAGGGGCACGAGGGGGAGTCAGCAGCGGTAGGATGCGGCTGACTGCGCAAAAGCGGCAAACAGTGCTTTCGCGTCGGGTTCGCGTTCAAAGTAACGCTCGGGATGCCACTGCACGCCCACGAAGAATGGGTGCTGCGGGCACTCGATGGCTTCGATGACGCCGTCTGTAGAAACAGCGCTGACGACCATGCCGGGCGCTGGCTCCCGGACAGCCTGATGGTGGAAGGAATTCACGCGCAGGCTGTCGGCGCCGACGATGCTGTGCAGCTGCGAACCGTTCTTCACCTGTACGGTATGGCTCTGATAATAATCGGGACGCTTCTGGCTGTGGGCGATGGGACGGCCGCCCGCTTCTGTGCGGTACTGGCTGGGCAGATCCTGCCACAATGTGCCGCCCAGCGCTACATTCATGCTCTGTATGCCGCGGCACACGCCCAGCACCGGCATGCCCATTTCGTAAGCCTTTTTCACCAGCCGCATCTCAAACTGGTCGCGCAGCGGGTTCACTTCACCCAGTTCGGGAATGGGATCTTCGCCGAATACCTCGGGCGCAACGTCGTTGCCACCGGCCAGAAATATGCCGTTCAGCTTCTGCATGCAGGCAGAGAGCATATCGTCATCCATATCCGGGCTGAGCAGCACGGGGATCGCCCCGCCGCTGAGAATGGCGCGCGCATAGCAGCGCATCAGGAAATGCTCGCGTTCCTTTTCGTCAATGCTGCCGGAAACGCCGATAAGAGGAAAAGAGTTCATGATCAAAAGCACCGCCTTTCACCTGTTATCATTTCGCGGCGGTGACGGGCTTTTCCTGCCGACCCATGAATGCCGGAAGCAGACTGCATCAAAGCCGACTGAACTGATCTCCTGCCGGGAGCAGGCCATTCATACAACCCAAAACAGCACCTGCGATCCTTGGGGGAAACCGTTGGATCACAGGTGCTGTTTGGTGATTATGACGTGTTCTTATGACGAAGGATAAGCCTTAGAAGCGGGGCTATCAGATGCTGTACCAGCGGATCTCGTTGGCTTCCAGATGCAGGTCGAAGCTGCTGCCGTCCGTATATACGGTGGTATCCTGCGGCACATAGGTGTTGTTGACTACGCAATACTTGCCGTTGGCTACAAAGGCGTGCACCTCAACATTGCAGTTGGTGGAGAACCACTTGTGCAGGTCTTGCTCGCCATGGGCAGCCCACAGGATGGCGCGATAGAGGATGCGGCTGTTTTCGAAGGAGTAGGGCAGGCCGGAGATGTACACGCTGCGGCCATTGCCGAAGCTGTTCACCGCAAGCTGCACTTCCTTGTCCTTTTGCACAAGGATCTCCGCATTTTCCAGCGCGTAGATGCTCTTCTTGCCCTCGCCAAAATCCACTTCATCGGCCACATCCGCCAGAATGAAATGATCCGGATGCTCGGCCCAGTTGTACTTGTCGTAATTCAGGGTCAGTCCGGTTTCTTTCTCCACGCCCAGCACCGTTGCCAGCTGGAAGTAATGGCCCTGATACTGGTGGCCGGTGGGCTCGCCTACGCCGATGAGGCCGCCGCCGTTGTGCACGAATTTGCGCACGGCGGAGGAGATCGCCGCGTCCTCCCACTCTGCGCCGCCGGTGTGGGCCGTATCGCCGTCGCCCACGTTGATCAGCACGTCGATGGAATCCAGAATGGAGGGATCGTTTCGGATATCGTCAAAGGAAATGAACTTCACATCGAAGGGAGCGCCGGACAGCGCCTCGATGATCCCTGCGTAAGAATAGTTCTGCTTCTGGTACAGGGCATGGTGCACCATGTGGCAGCCCCATGCGCGCTGCTTGCCCCAGCAGTTCAGAACGGCAACGGTTTTGATGCAGTAGGGCGTGGTGCCGCGGATGTTTTCGTACAGTTCGCGGAACTCATTGCACACGGATTCCACATAGTCGACGAAATCGGGGAACTGAATGGCAAGCTTGAGATAGCCGCCGTAGCCGATGCGGTCGATGGGCTTGCGCAGAATGGCGCGGCGCGCAGTCACCCAGTTTTCCTTGGCCTCGCGCACAGGATCGCCGCCCTCATGGAAGGTGTCCGGGAAGAAGTAGGGCAGGAAACGGCCCTCGGTGTACTTCACGCCGGGAATGTCGGAGATCAGGCGCAGCGTGGAGCCGTTGCCCACGGAGCCGACCACTGCATCCAGACCGATGGTCTTGAATTCCTCCATGAAAGGCTCGGTGCCGATCCAGTGATCGCCCAAAAACATCATGGCTTCCTTGCACAGCTCATGGGTGATATCCACCATTTCCTTGGCAAGGGCCGCCACCTCGCGGCGCTGGAATGCCTGAAAATCCTTAAATTCCTTGGAGGGAATGCGGTACTGGTTGTTGTAGTAGCCCTGATCCACGATGAACTCGGGGCGGAAACGGTAGCCCACTTCCTTCTCGAACTGCTCAAGAATGTAGGGCGATACGGACGCGGAATAGCCGTACCAGTCCACATACTTCTCGCGCTTCAGTTCATCAAACATCAGGGTGAACTGGTGGAAGAAGGTGGTGTAGCGGATCACGTTCACATACGGATGATCCGCGATGAACTTGCGCAGACGCTCCATGGTGAACTGGTGGGTCTTGGGCTGGCGCACGTCAAAGGTGATCTGGTGCTCAAAGTTCTCCCAGTTGTTGGTCACGGCGTTGTACATGTGCACCGGATCCCAGATCAGATAAGCCAGAAAGGCCACGGTATACTCATGGAAGGCTTCAGGCTGGGCGATCACCACACAGCCGCTTTCAGGGTCATATTCCCAGCAGTCCGGGGCAATGGGTTCGCCCACGGTCCTGTCCATCACTTCCCACCAGCGCTTGATGTCATCGCGGGTGTTCACCTGCAGCAGTTCCGGGGAAATGCCGTGCATCAGCGGGATCTCCAGCGCGCCGCCGCTGGCGGTGTGGAAACCGGTCATGATATAGCACTGCTGCACCTCTTCCGGGTGCGCCTTCGCCCATGCATTGTCCTTGCGGGTGGTGTAATAGGTGGAATAGATCTTGGCGTTCTGGCCCTGCAGCTCGGCGGGAAAATCCGTGCCGTCGCAGTCGCGGATGGCGTCCGCACCCCAGCGCTTCATAATTTGCAGGGTCTCGGGAACAACGTCAAGGTCGGTGGGAATGGTAACGCGGCCGTAAGCTGTGTTGTTTTCCATAGGATCCTCCGAATATCATCAGGATTTGCTCGAATAGGGCTTGTTGTATACGAACAGAGCGGCCAGCAGACACACCACGCCCAGCAGCATGATGAGCAGCCCCTTCATCTGGCCGGTCATCTTCCAGCCGGCGATCGTCAGCACAATGCCCAGCACGAAGAACAGAATGATCATCAAGATGCGCAGACCTACATGCTCTTTCAAAAACTTCATCGTCTTCACCTTACCCTTTCAGACCGCCAACGGTCATGCCCTTGGTCAGGTTGCTCTGCACGCAGATGTAAAGGATCAGCACCGGCAGCATCACCATGACCAGACCGGCATACATGGGGCCGTACTCGGCGGCGGATTGCTGCGCCTGCATCAGGTTGAGCAGGCCTGCGGGCAGCGTCCACAGGTCGCGGTCGGTGACCAGCGTTTTGATGATGATGTATTCATTCCAGAAGGACAGGAAGTTGAACAGGATCACGGTGATGATGGAAGGCAAGGCCATGGGAAAAATGACCTGAAGCATGGTCTTGAAGTAGCCTGCGCCGTCGATATAGGCTGCCTCCTCAAAATCGTGAGGCAGGGTGGAAAAATAGCTGGACAGCAGATAGATGGTAAAGGGCAGCGCCGTGGCGGCGTAAACCACAGCCACCACGATGTGGTTGTTGAGCAGGAACTTGACGCCCAGCGTCGCCTTGAGCCACTTATCGCCATCGCTGAGCATGAGATAGATAGGCACAACGATGTAGTTGACGTTGATGAACAGGCCGCCCATGAAGCAGGTGCTGAGGAACCTGCGGCCCACAAACTTGAAGCGGGCAAGGCAGTAGGAGGCCGGCAGCGCCACCACCAGCAGGATGATCAGCGAAAGGCCGGTGATCAGGATGGAGTGCATCATATAGCCGCCCATGTTGGCTCGGGTCCACGCATCAACGAAGTTCTGCCAGTGGATGTGCGTGGGCAGCGCCCACGGGCTTCCGTAGTGCTCCGGCGTGGCCTTCACGGAGGCCATCATCACCCACAGCACCGGCACGAGGATCACCACGGCCAGCACGCCCAGCACCAGATAAATCAAACTCTTGTACAGCACTTCGGAGGCGCTGATTTTGTTTTTCTTGTTCATAGCTGCATCCTCCTCAGTATTCCAGGATCTCGCGCTCGGTCACTTTGTTCACCAGCGCAGAAAGGCCAAAGGACAGCACGAAGATGACCACGCCGATGGCCATGGCATATCCGTATCCGCCGCCCAGATTCTTCTGATTGTACATGTACAGCAGCGCCACGTTGGAAGCATTGTTGGGGCCGCCGCCCGTCATGGCGCTTACGAACAGGAAGGCCATGTTGATGGTAGAAATGATGAAGAAGGTAAGCGTGGTGCGGATGTTGGTCCAGATCAGCGGGAGGGTGATCTGCGTGAACTGGGTGAGGCGGTCCGCGCCGTCCAGTCCGGCGGATTCATACAGCGAAACAGGCACCGCAGACATGGAGGCCATGTACATGACCATGTAGTAGCCAATGGCCTGCCACACCATGGCGATGACGAGGCTGGTGATCACATGCTGCTCGCCCTTCCACAGTACGCCGTCCTTGCCGAACACCGCCAGAATGCTGTTCAGCAGGCCGCGGTCCACATCGTAGATCGCGGAGAAGATGCCGGAAATAACAACCACGGACAGAATGTTGGGAATATAGAAAACAATGCGGAAGAAATTCTGCCCCTTGATTTTTTCGCGGGTAAGAATGCCTGCAAAAATCAGCGCGCTGGCCATGGTGAAAACCGTGACCATCACGATGAGCAAAAGCATGTTCTGCATGGAGCGGATAAAGGTAGCGTCCCGCAGGAGCATTTCAAAATTCTTCAGCCCGATAAAGACTTCCTTAGGATTGAAGGTGCTGCGCTGGTACAGCGACAGACGGAATACATTGAAGGTGGGGATCACCATGAAAATGGTAAACAGGATGACAGCAGGGGCAAGGCACAGCAGCAGGAAGCCGTTGCGCTTGGGATTGCTTCTCATGGCAGAGCAACTCCTTTCGCGATGAATGCAAGGCCATTTCCTCTATGCAGGCATGGACTGCCCACAGGAAAAAGCCCTGAAAAAAGGGCGGCAGCGCCAAAAGGCACTGCCACCCAATGGACATAGGGTTATTGGTTTCAGCTCGGCAGATTACTGCAGCAGATTGTCGTGCATGAGAGCGGAGTTGGTGGTGACAGTCGCTTCGTAATCCTCGATGGTGATGGTGCCAGCCACCAGAGAATCGATGGGGGCGAAGAAGGTGGAGGTGAAGTCTACGCCGGGGATCTCAGCGAAAGCAGCGAAGCCGCCCATGGCAGCCTTGGCGCCGTTGTCGTAGATGGAGTAGAACATCTTGTTCTCGCCTTCCAGCATGTCGGCGATGCCCAGGATGGGCTGCATGGCGCCAGCGGAAGCGAAGATCTTGGCAGCGGTGTCGGAGTACAGGAAGGCCACGAACTGCTCGGCCTCGGCGATGTTCTCAGCACCGGCGGGGATCCAAGCCTGCTCGAACCAGCAGAAGGAGTAGCCGTCGCCGCCAGCGGTCACGGCGGGCAGAGCGGTCATGCCCCAGGCAAAGTCGTTCTCGAGGGTCTCCAGAGCGCCGGCCATTTCACCGGTGATCCAGGTGCCGTTGGGCATGAACAGCGCATCGTTGGTCATGACCATCAGCTGGTTCTTGGTGAAGTCCTGATTGTTGGCCTGAGCGGGAGTGGAGGGATGGGTGTAATCAGCCAGCTTGTCCAGAATGGACAGCAGGGTCTGGCCGTTCTCGGAAGCCCAAGCGCCCTCTTCGTAGGTGGTGATGGCGTCGAAGAACTCAGCGCCGCCGATGGAGTACATCAGAGCGTACATGAAAGCATCGTAGTAGCCAGCGGTGGGGTAGGTGAACAGGGAGATGCCTTCGGCAGCAGCCACATCGCCCAGGGCCCACATTTCATCCCAAGTGGTGGGCACGGTCCAGCCCTTCTCCTCGAACAGCTTGGTGTTATAGAACAGGCCGCAGGGAGAGTAGAACATGGGGGCCAGATAGGTCTTGCCATCGCCATAGGGGTTGGTGAGGGAAGTCTCGGTGAAGCCGCCGGCGATCTTTTCGGAAACCAGCTTGTCTTCGCCGGGCACGGTCATGGCCAGCACATTGGTCAGCTCATGCATGCCGTTGACCTTGATGAGCTGCTCGGTCAGGCCGGCGGGACGGCCGGTGGCCAGATGCACCACATCGGGGAACTCGCCGTTCTGCATGGGGCCGGAGATCACGTCTTCCAGGTTCTTGTCGGTCAGCAGTTCGACCTTGATGCCGGTAGCGGCTTCAAAAGCGGCGGCCACATCGGCCCACACCTGAGAGCCGTAAGCGGTCTCGATGGCGGCAACCTTGATGGTGGTCTCAGCGTAAGCGGGAACAGCCAGAGCAAGGATCATTGCCACGGCCAGCAGAAGGGTCAGCATCTTCTTCATGTGTTATTCCTCCTTAAGCGTTTTCAGAATATCGGAAACGATGTTCCGTTCACTGTAAGTATACAATTTTTGTACAGTTTCTCAATACAAATCTTGCGCAATGTTTTATGAATATTGTCAAAATGAGTCGGCGTCATTTTTGTCGAGGAAAATGCCGGAGAATCGTGCAGAATGTACAAGATTATTTGAGCCGATGCAAGAATTGCACCGCAAAAAATCGTTTCTTGACAAATGCACAAAGACTTGAAAAAAGCAAAAAAGTATCATAAAATATCAATATCTCTAAAACATATGCCTTTATGTAGGAGTCGTTATGAGCCGAAATCATTATCAGCTGACCAAGGAACAGCAGCCTTCCGTTCGGGAAACGGCAAAACTGGTGAACGCAGCCAGCTCCCGCTACGACGGCGACTGGCATTCCGTGCCCCACAGCCATCAGCACATGGAGCTGTTCTATATCGTGGGCGGCAGGGGGCAGTTTTTGATCCAGGGACATCTCTACCCGGTGCTGGCCAACCAGCTGGTGATCATCAACCCCAGCGTCCTCCACACGGAGGTCAGCCTGAACGCGCAGCCGCTGGAATACCTCGTTCTGGGCATCGAAGGCATCGAGCTGGCTGTTGACGAAAGCACCAACAGCGGCTTCAGCATTCTGGAGCACATCGAGAATGCGGAAATCACCAGCTGCATGCGCAATATCCTGCGGGAAATGGAGCAAAAGCTCGATGGGTATGAGGAAGTGTGTCAGGCGTATATGGAGATCCTTACCATTCGTCTGATGCGCAGCACCCATCTGACCGTTCCCGCGAACCCGCAGACGTTTCCAATCAACCGGCAGTGCGCCGCCGTCAAGCGCTACATCGATCAACACTTCAAGGAACCGCTGACGCTTGATCAACTTGCCGAAGAAGTGCACATGAACAAATACTACCTTTCCCATGCCTTCAAACGCGAATTTGGGATCCCGCCCATCAACTACATGAACAGTCAGCGCATCGAAGAAAGCAAGTACCTGCTTGCCGAGACGGATCTCTCCCTTTCGCAGATCGGCCGCCTTCTGGGCTTTTCCTCGCTCAGCTACTTTTCGCAGGTCTTTCGCCGCACGCAGAAGATCAGCCCGATCGAATACCGGCAAAAGGCGAAAAGCTGAAGGGAAGCTGGTTTGGTGCTGATCTGGGGGCGTGGGGTCATTTGAAAGTGTAGATCTTCTATCTGTTATGACAGCAGAACAATATGGGTCATAGGGCGCTGGAAATGCACTTTCGGCTGCACTTCTGCTGCTGACTTGTATGAAAACTCTTCTTGAGCAAAAAAGACAGATCAAGCGCTTTCGTTATGGTGTGAGTGTTCTTATAGGATACTACTGAAAGGCCTTATAAATCAAGGGCTTTGGACGGTGGACAACAGCATTTTACTAAAGACGCTCGGGTGAGAATGCCTTTTAGTAAGTAGGCAAATAGCAGGAAAAAGTATTGGTTTGCAGCGTGATGCGAAATTTACAGGTGTTATTCAGTGCTGGAAACCTTTTCAGAATGATCTTCCAGCGATTTTATGGAACGTCCATATTGACTGGGTGACATGCCTTCAAGCAGTTTAAATGTGCGCGAAAAATAATGGATAGAGGAAAAACCAAGAGACTCGGCAATCTGTGAAATATTCATGCGGTCTTCACGGATAAATTGCTTAGCGCGTTCGATTTTTCGGTGGTTACAGTACTGAATGACGCTCATGCCTGCATAACGATTAAACAGTCGCTCCAGATAGGATGGACTTACCATGGCATGCTGACTGAGATGGCTCAGTGTAAATATCATGTCGATATTGTCTTCTATGTATTTGCAGGTTGTATTGAAGTAGTGTGCCTCGGCGTTATGCTGGGCTGTGGTGCTTGCGGCCACTGTTTGGTCATAGTGTTGGTTCTTGCGGATGAACCCAATCAGCAGAGTTTCCAGATGCAGGCGGATCATCTGTTCACTGCCAAGTGACGGTTTGGCTAAAAAATCAAGCTTTCGATACTCGGGATTCCCCAGATTGGTGGAGAAAGTGTTCTTGGCTTCGCTGATAATACTTGCCAACAGGCTTCGCTCCTGACGGTTGACATAAAAAATACGGTTGCACAGGTCGTTGATGGCAGGGTTATGACACGAAAAGGAAACTACGATGGTATTGGGGGCGATGGTACCATTGGCTGCAACATTATGGAATTCATTGGGCTGATGGAAAATGATCTGTCCCTGATGCAGGCATAAATGTCGCTGACCAGCTGTTACAAGTACCTGTCCTTTGTCTACATATAACAGTTCCCAAAAGTTGTGCTGCTCACCGTTAAAAGTATAGTCCTTATAATATTCAAAGTAGTGCACCGTGAAGATTTCTTCAACATGAATGATGTCCTTCAGAGGCGTTGAATGGTAATACAATTCACATTTCCCTCCGATCTGTGCATGAAATGTGCAAAACACGTTGCAGAATGTATAAATACAATATACAGCCAACACGATACAATGTCAATAGACAAGGGGGGCAACTGAATGAATGATCAGATTCGTAATCATTTGCAATGGATCGAAGAAAGACAGCACCGTAAACTTCGCAGGAATCTTACGCCTGACGAGTGGAAACGGATCTGTGACGAGATCCGCGATCCGGCAAAACCTATGGGTGAACGTGTAACCCGCAGACTGGAACTGTTTTTGGAAATGGAGCGGCCTGTGTGGATGGAACACACGCATATTCAGGGCCTCAGAACGATCGTTGAGTTTCCGGATATCTATGTTCTGGGTGAGATGGATGAGATCAAAGCCCGTCATTTTGTACATGAAAAGGGCAAGGTGACCAACATCGCATGCGATTATGATACCGTGCTTACAGAAGGGTTGGAAGGCCGCCGTGCGCGCTTGCATGCTGGACTGGAACAGGCGGACGAGGCTGCAAAGATTTTTGCCGCCTATACGGATCGCACGCTGGATGCTGTGGAGCAGTTTGCCGACCGTTATGCCCAGTTGTATGACGAGCATGACGATACAGCACGCGCGCAGGCACTACGGAGAGCCATACGCTATGGAGCACAGACCATGGAAGAAGCCATGCAGTGCTTCCGCATGATCCATTTCAGCTTCTGGGCGGCGGATAATTATCACAATACTGTTGGACGTTTTGACCAGTACATGTATCCGTTTTATCAGAAGGATATTGAGAACGGTATTCTGGATGAGGAAAGTGCTCTTTCGCTTATTGAAGATTTTTTCCTCTCTTTCAATGTGGATTCTGACCTGTATTACAGTCTGCAGTGGGGTGACAACGGCCAGAGTCTGATGCTTGGCGGCTGCAAACGCGATGGCAGCAGTGCCGTCAATGAGTTGACCACACTTGCAATGAAAGCCAGTCTGGCTATCCGGCAGATCGACCCCAAGCTCAACCTTCGCGTGGATAAGAATACCCCGCTTTCCCTGTATGAGCTTGGTACGGAACTCACGCGTATGGGCATGGGTTTTCCTCAGTATGCCAATGATGATGTGGTCATTCCCGGCCTGCTGCGCTGGGGGTACGATATCGAAGATGCGCGCGACTACACTGTGGCCGCCTGCTGGGAGTATATTGTTCCCAATGTGTCGATGGACATCGTCAACATTGACGCCATGCCCATGGCGGAGGTTGCCAACGGAGCAATTACTGAATGCCTGCCGTATGCCGCTTCCTTTGAAGACTTGATGCAGGAAATCAGTTGCCGACTGCATAGCCGTGCGCTGCAAATGGTAAAAAAGCATTCCTGCCTGTACATGGAGCCTTCTCCTATGGCCTCCATCCTGATGAGCGGTTTTCTGGAAGCCAAACGCGATATCAGCGAGGGCGGAAAATACAACAACTATGGCGTGCATGGTACAGGCTTTTCCTGTGCAGTGGATCAGCTGGCAGCGGTGCGTAAGTTTGTGTTTGAAGAAGGCAGCGTGAGCAAAGACGAGTTGCTGGATGCGCTGGCGGTCAACTTTGAAGGCTATGAGCAGCTGCGTCACAGACTGCGTACCGAGGCTCCCAAGATCGGACGCGACGAAGAAGCGCGTATGCTTGGAAACCGCCTTCTGAAAATGTTTGCTGAGGCGCTCGCAGGTTTGCACAACGAGCGCGGAGGCTGCTATCGCGCAGGTACGGGTTCGGCCATGTATTACCTGTGGCATTCCCGCGAGCTGCCCGCTACCGCGGATGGTCGCGATGCAGGCCAGCCGTTGCCGGCCAACTTCTCCCCAGCTTTGTTTATTACCCGTACAGGTCCGTTGTCTGTTCTGCGTGGTTTTGCACTTTCTGCGCTTCCGCTGGCCGTCAACGGCGGCCCAATGACGCTTGAATTGCATGATACTGTCTTCAAGGCAGAGGACAGCGTGGAAAAAGTGGCGCGTCTTGTGCAAAGCTTCATGCTGCAGGGGGGACATCAACTGCAGTTGAATGCTGTTAATCGTGAAAAGATGAAAAAGGCACAAGAACATCCGGAAGAATACGGTGACCTGATCGTGCGTGTTTGGGGTTGGAGCGGCCACTTTGTGGAATTGGATAAGGCCTATCAGGATCAGATCATTGCAAGAACAGAATTCGGTATCTGAGGCGTTAGTTATGAAAGGCTTGATTTTTTCCATCGAGGAGTTTGCAGTTCACGATGGAGATGGTCTGCGCACAGCAGTTTTTTTCAAGGGATGTCCACTCAGGTGCCGATGGTGTCACAACCCCGAAGGCCTTCTGCCAAAGCCACAGCGTATACGCAATCACAATGGATGCATACATTGTGGACGATGCGATGGTGCATGCCCTACACCTGGAGCCTGTACTGCCTGCGGTCATTGCGCAGCCTACTGCCTGGCCGGCCTGATCCGCATTGCGGGCGAATACTGGGAGGCGGCAGATCTGGCGCGGCGTGTAAAGCGTAGCTTTCCACCGGGTATAAAAGCTGGTGTGACTCTGTCTGGTGGCGAGGTATTCATGCAACCGCAGTTTCTGCTGGAACTGCTGGATCACCTCAAACCTTTGCATCGTGCAATCGAAACGAGTGCTTACTGTCCTCCGAATGTTTTTTCTCAGGCGCTTGAGAAACTGGAATTCGTCTTCATGGATGTTAAACTCATGGATGACGAACGTCATCAGCATTATACCGGTGTCAGCAACCGGCGCATTCTTGATAATCTGGAAATTCTCAAGGCATCAGAGGTGCCATTTACAATCCGTGTGCCAGTGATTGCTGGTGTGAACGACAGCTTGGAAAATACTCGTCTGCTGGGCGAGCGGCTGCGTGGTTGTGTAAACTTGAGAACAGTAGAATTGCTGCCCTACAATACCATGGCGGGCGCAAAATATCCCCTGTTGGACTGGGATTACGAAGAGACGTTTGAGCCCCCCGAATCCCACCGGCTGGAACAGATGGTTGACACGCTTTCCCAGATGGGCGTACCTGCAAAGTACCGCAGACAGGCTTGAAAGGAAGATGGGCATGAGGAGCTACCGCATTCGATACCTGCCGGAAGAATATGGTCAGATGCCGTTGACGGGGGAATTCACCCCCGAACAGATCCCAGCACCGTGGAGCACACTGGATGAGGCGCCTTTGGAAGATTATCCCTGGGATGATACGGGTTATCGTCCACCCTGCCACGCACGCGTGGGCTGGAACAACCGCGGACTGCATGTGCTGATGTACGCTTATGAAAAGGAAATCCGAACCGAAGTGCATCATTTTGGAGACCGCGTATGCGACGACAGTTGCATGGAGTTCTTTGTGCAGTGCAGTCCTGAAACCTCGCCCAACTACTTCAATCTGGAAGTGACGGATTATCCGGCCATGTTTTTCAGCTATGGCAGCGATCGCCACCACCGTGCTGATTTTACCGTCCCGCCGCCGGGCATTAAGCCGCAGGCATCAAAGCACTGCGGCGGATGGTGGGCTGTCAGCTATACTGTGCCCATGGAACTGATTACTCAGCTGTATGGCAGTCCGCTTTCGGCAGGATGCAAACTGAAGGGGAATTTCTACATTTGCGGTGAATTGACGACGCAGTCGCACTTTGGTATGTGGCAGGGTTTTGACCCCACGGTGATTCTTCAGCCTGATTTTCACCAACCCGCTCTTTTTGGAGAAATGTTTTTGGAATAGCACAGTATTTGTAGCGGATTGTGCAAAATCGGGTCAATTTTGAAAATGGTCGATTGGCAGCAGAAGTGCTATCATACAATTGTTAAAAAGAAAGTACATTCGCATATGAACGCGCTGTTTGTATATGCAACGCAAAAAGCATAGGGGGATCGCAGTGATGGAAAAGCTGGTCGAAATACGTGATTTGGTTGTACGCTTCCGCACGGATGAAGGGATCGTCAGCGCTGTCAACGGCATCAGCTATGATATCAACGTAGGCGAAACGCTGGGAATTGTAGGCGAGAGCGGCTGCGGAAAAAGCGTTTCATCCAATGCGCTGATGAGAATCCTTCCCGAAAACGGCTGGATCGAAAGCGGATCGATCCTCTACCACAGCAGACAGGGCAGCTTTGACGTAGCAAAGCTCCCTGCACGTGATAAGCGTCTGGAACTTCTGCATGGCAAAGAAATTGCTATGATTTTTCAGGAGCCCATGACGTCGTTCTGCCCGGTCTATACCATCGGCAATCAAATCATCGAAGCTATACGGCTGCACACAGATATTCCCAAGTCTGAGCAGAAAGCATATGCAGTGGATCTTTTGCGCAAGGTGCGCATCGCAAAGCCCGAACAGCGCGTTGATGAGTATCCTTACCAGTTGTCCGGCGGCATGCGTCAACGAGCGATGATTGCCATGGCGCTGGCGAGCCATCCCAGACTGCTGATCGCTGATGAACCTACCACTTCACTGGATGTAACGGTGCAGGCGCAGATTCTTAACCTGATGCTTGATTTGCAGCAGGAATATGGCATGTCCATTATGATGATCAACCATAACTTCGGTGTCATCGCTGAAACCACCGACAAGGTGGCGGTCATGTATCTCGGACGTATCGTGGAGATGGCTGATACAGCTGAATTGCTCAAAAATCCGCTGCATCCCTACACAAGTGACCTGTTCCGTTCCATCCCTCAGGTAACCGATGCACGCGGGAAAAAGCTGGAATACATTCATGGAAACGTTCCGGACGCCTATTCCATCCCTGCAGGCTGCGCCTATCATCCGCGCTGCAGCCGTGCACAGAAGGGCCTGTGCGACAAGGTAACGCCTCGACCAAGGGAAGTGGCGACAGGTCATACGGTAAGCTGCCATCTGCTGTGAAAGGAAGTGTGAAGCGTGCAGATCCTTCGTGTCAGCGGGCTTAAGAAATACTTTCCCATCAGGAAGGGTTTTTTCAACAAAACTGTCGGCTATGTCAAGGCAGTCAACGATATTGAGTTTGAGATCAACGCCGGCGAGACGGTAGGCCTTGTGGGGGAAAGCGGCTGCGGCAAATCCACCACAGGCAACTGTATTGTAAGACTGCTGGATCCTACAGAGGGCGGCATTCTCTATACGGCAGAAAATGGTGCCACAATAGATTTGGCCACTGCTACCCGCGAGGAGATACGTCCCTATCGCCGGGAAATTCAGATGGTGTTTCAGGATCCCTATTCTTCACTCAATCCCCGCATGAGCGTTCGTGACTTGATTGCTGAACCGCTGGTCATCAACAGGATGATCGACAAAAGAGATATTCCCGACCGCGTTGCACAGATGATGCTGCGCGTGGGTCTCAGGCCGGAGTACATGACGCGCTACGCCCATGCTTTTTCCGGCGGTCAGCGCCAGCGCATTGGTATTGCGCGCGCGATTGCCATGAATCCGCGTCTGGTCATCTGTGATGAGGCTGTAAGTTCGCTGGACGTGTCGGTCCAGGGACAGGTGCTTGGCCTTCTGGAGGACCTGCAGGCGGAGTATCACATGAGCTATCTGTTCGTGGCTCACGATCTTTCTGCGGTGCGTCACATTTCTGACCGCGTGGTCGTGATGTATGTCGGCAAGGTTGTCGAGATCGCAGAGACTGACGAATTATTTGAAAACCCCAAACACCCCTATACCGAGGCGCTGCTGGCATCGGTACCCAAATTGATCGCCTCCAAAAATCTGCGCAGCGAAACGCTGGAGGGCGAAGTGCCCGATCCGTCCAATCCGCCGGAGGGATGCTTCTTCCATCCACGCTGCAAATACGCCACAGAGGACTGCAAGCACTGTTCGCAGCAGCTGCTTCCCGTGGGTGACGACCCACTTGGGCATCGTACAAGCTGCATGCGTTTTCAGGAGCTCAGCCTCAAAGGCGTCAAATAAGATTGCTGGGATGAATGTGCCTGCTGTTGAAGGCCTGACAGCCGACACCATCCTGCAAATAGAGCTAAGTTACCCCAAAACTGATGTAAGGAGAGGAAAACAATGAAGAGAACTCTGTCGTTGGTTCTGGCTCTGTGTATGTTGCTGGGCATGATCCCGTTTGCCCATGCAGAAGCTGTCTATCAGGAAGCGCCCATGCTTGCTGAAAAAGTAGCCGCCGGTGAACTGCCTGCCGTGAAGGAACGTCTGCCTGAAGATCCGTTGGTTGTCAAGGTCAAGGACAGCATCGGTACCTATGGCGGCACCTGGCGTCAGTCCGCTATCTCTATGCTGGATACCATTCACCACATCGGCTTCTACGGCGGCAACCAGCTGCTGGTTTGGGACGAGACAGGCAAGGAAGTCGTTCCCAACATCGCTTCTGCCTATGAAGTCAGCGAAGATGCCACCGCCATCACCATTACCCTCCGTAAGGGTCTGAAGTGGTCTGACGGTGCGCCCTTTGGCATGCACGACGTGGAATTCTGGTGGGAATGTCTGAACAATCCCGATCTCACCCCGTCGCTGGGCACTTGGGAAGGCGCTTCCTTCGCCAAGGTTGATGATTATACATTCACCATCACCTTCGCCAACGCCATGCCCTTCATGCTGACCAAGCTGGCGTTCTCCAATGTTAGCAACACCTTCACCGATGGTTCCACCTTCTTCCGTCCTTCCCACTACCTTAAGCAGTTCCATAAGGACTATGTCACCGAGGAAGAGCTGAAGGCCACTCTGGAGAAGTATGGCGCCAGCGACTGGATCACCCTGTTCATGGATCGCATGAGCTTCACTTCCAACTATGAACTGCCCACCATGGCCCCGTTTGTGATGACGGTCGACCCTGCAACCACCAACCAGATTACCTTCACCCGCAACCCCTATTACTGGGCCGTGGATGAGGAAGGCAAGCAGCTGCCCTACATCGATGCCTGTGTTATCAACATGGTTGAAAGCATTGACATCGGCATTATGAAGGCTATCGCCGGCGAAACTGATGTGCAGATCACCACTCTGTCCGAGAACTTCGCCAACTACCCGCTGCTGGCCGAGCACATGGAAGAGCAGAACTACACGCTGGGCACCTTCGACCCCAACGAGCCCAACGCCATGAACATCAGCATCAACACCCTGCATCGCGACGCTGACAAGCGCGCTGTGCTGGGTGACAAGAACTTCCGCATCGCTCTGTCCTATGGCGTCAATCGCGAAGACCTGGTTGCCAGCTTCTGGACCGTTGGTCCGTACGCTGCCAAGATCGCTCAGTCTTCTCCCATCGAGACCTCGCCCTACTACAGCGAGCAGATGAGCAACCAGTATACCGAGTTCAAGGCTGACGAAGCCAACAAGATGCTCGACGAATTGGGAATGAACCAGTATGACGCTGCCGGCTGGCGTCTCAGCCCCAGCGGCAAGGAAATCTCTCTGGTTATCCAGGTTCCTGCGTTTGACGATGTATGGATCGAGATTGGCGAGGCCGTTGCCCAGCAGTGGCGCAACAACCTCAAACTCAACGTGACTGCTACCTCCGTTGATACCAGCCTGTGGACCACCCGTATGGAAGCCAACGACTTTGACATCAGCATGCAGACTGGCTCCACCGGCCTGGCTGTGCTGGATGCGACCGCTGTTTCCAAGCTCACCGGTTATGATGTGGGCGGTTGGGGCGTATGGTGGCAGTCCGGTGCTCAGATCTGGCGTAAGGATCCCAACGCGGAAGGCGCCGTCGAGCCCGACGAAGGCACCAAGCGCCTGTGGGAGATTGGCTCTCAAATCGTGATCGAGCCCAACCCCGAAACCCGCGATGCTCTGGCCAAGGAAATGGTTCAGATCCTCGCTGACAACTTCTACGTACTCGGCCTTACCCGCCGCCTGCCCAGCGCATACTTGATCAAGAACAACGTTCACAACGTATGGCCCTTGACCTTCAACTGGGACTACGGCGTATCTGGCAACACCCGTCCCGAGGCTTACTGGATCGAAGCCCAGTAACAAATGTATTTTCCCTGTAGGGGAACGCTTCGGCGTTCCCCTGCAGGGAACTGACCACATTGCGTTTTCGGAGGCCTGATTTATGTTTAAGTACATTGTCAAGCGGCTGCTGATCATGATCCCATTGCTGCTGCTTTTGTCTGTTGTGGTTTTTGTGATCATCCAATTGCCTCCCGGAGATTTCCTGACCACTTATATCAGCAAACTGCAGAGCACGGGCATGGCTGTCAATGACGAATATGTGGAGGCGCTTAAAGTGCGCTACGGTCTGGACAAGCCAATGTATGTGCAGTATTTCAAATGGTTTGGCCAGCTTTTGCAGGGCAATCTGGGCTATTCCTTCGTATACAACCGCTCGGTCAACGCGCTTATTGGCGCACGACTGGCAACGACGGTCACGCTTTCGATCGTTAGTCTCCTTTGCATATGGCTCGTGGCTTTTCCCATGGGTTTCTATTCAGCCACACACAAGTATTCCCTGGCTGATAACACCTTCACCGCCGTCAGCTTCTTTGGCGTGTCTGTGCCGGAGTTTCTGCTGGCGATCGGTATTATGTATGTGTATTTTCAAGCAACCGACAAATACGCCGGCGGTCTTTTCTCTGATGAATTTGCCAATGCGCCATGGTCTTTGGCAAAGCTTGTGGATATGCTCAACCATGTGTGGATCCCGCTTCTGGTGATCGTGATCACTGGTACCGCAAGTCTTTTTAAGACCTTCCGCGCCAACCTTCTGGATGAGCTAAGCAAGCCCTATGTTAAAACAGCGCGTGCAAAAGGCGTACCGTACATGAAGCTTTTGATCAAGTACCCGGTGCGCATTGCCTTGATCCCCTTCATCAGTACAGTGGGGTGGTTGTTCCCTCAGCTCATTTCCGGTCAGACTATTCTGTCGATGGTTCTCAACTTACCCACTGTTGGTCCGCTGCTGATTACATCACTGAAAAATCAGGATATGTTTTTTGCTGGTTCCATTGTGTTCATCATGGGCCTGATGGCTATGATCGGCAATCTGGTGTCGGATGTTCTGCTGGCCCTGACGGATCCACGTATCCGCAATTCCATGTGAGGAGGCGGCGAAGATGCAGAAAATTTCCAGAAAAGAAGCAAAACTTCGCCGCAGCGCTGCTTTGGAACAGAAACGGCGCGAAGCGGATGAAATGTATGTGCTGTCGCAGAGAAAACTGAAATGGCGTCGCTTTTGCAAAAATAAACTGGCAATTGTCGGTCTGGTGCTACTGATCTGCGTGTATCTGTTGGCTGCCTTCTGCGATTTTCTTGCGCCTTACAGCGGAGGATATATCGACAGCAAGCATGTCAACCAGCAGCCGCAGGCGCTGCACTTTATCCATCAGGAAAACGGTTTTTCTCTGCGGCCTTTTGTGTATCCCATGAAGGGCAGTTATCATCCGGTCACATGGAAGCCGATTTTCGAGCCTGATTTGGAAAATCCGCAGTATGTGCAGTTCTTCGTCAAGGGCGAGCCATACAAGCTTCTTGGACTGATCCCTACGGATATTCACCTCTTTGGCGTGGAGGATGGACACATTTACCTGTTCGGCACAGACAGTCAGGGCCGTGACCTGTTCTCCAGAACGCTTATTGGAACGCGGATTTCCTCCACAGTGGGTCTTGTAGGTGTACTGCTGAGCTTTGTGCTTGGACTCATTCTTGGCGGCGTTTCCGGTTTCTTTGGCGGCTGGATCGATTCGCTCATTCAGCGTCTGATCGATTTCACAATGTCGTTGCCCACCATTCCGCTATGGATGGCGTTGTCGGCGGCGGTTCCTGCTAACTGGCCGGTAACGCGTGTGTATTTTGCCATCACCATCATTCTTTCACTTCTCAGCTGGCCGGGTATGGCGCGTACGGTGCGCAGCAAGATCCTGTCGCTGAAAAATGAGGATTATGTCAAGGCGGCTACGGTGGCTGGTGCAGGTACCTTCCGCGTGATCACCAAACACATGCTGCCCATGTTTATGAGTCACTTGATCGCCTCACTTTCTCTGTCCATTCCCAATATGATCCTGGGCGAAACGTCAC
Organism: uncultured Oscillospiraceae bacterium; assembly: GCA_964504385.1. Lineage (GTDB taxonomy): Bacteria > Bacillota > Clostridia > Christensenellales > Aristaeellaceae > Limiplasma. Next base: position 42,679 of record CAZDEF010000002.1, on the reverse strand, counting down.
TTTCCTTCCTGGGAATTGGTCTGAGAGCACCTGCAGTCAGCTGGGGCGTACTTTTATACGATGCACAGAAATTCCGCAACGTGGCTCTGTATCCTTGGACGCTGATTCCCGGAATTTTTGTGGTGATCACAGTTATGAGCTTCAATTTCCTTGGCGACGGACTGCGCGACGCTTTGGATCCCAACGCATAAGCAAACCAACAGGAGGTAGACTGCATGAGCTGCTATGGACGCGAATATGCCTACTTTGACAGCAAGGACAAACGGTTTCTCAACTGCGTGTGGATTGAACTGATTGGTTTTGACAATACCAGCGAAGATTACGGTGTAGACTGTTTCATCAAAACGGCGGGCTATGTACCGGATATTGTTTCGTTCCACTTGTCCAGCGTGGACTTTGTCAACACTCATCAGGGCATGGAAAAGGAATGCGTGCTGCCCATTTATGCCTGTTCCTACGGCGGACATACGCACAACGATGACCGCGAACGTCAGGATTGGACAAACTGGCAGATGAAAGGCCTTGTGGATGCACTGCATGCACGTGGTGTGCGTGTGTTCTTCAGTCTGTTTGATTTGGAATTTCCTGCGGGACGTGACCATCTGCCCAATCTGTTTACAGACGATCATCCTGAACTGCGCTGTGTGGATCTCAACGGTAATGTCCATTCGTTTATTTACATGCCAAAGCGCTTTAAGGATGGTACGCCCTTCATTGATTTCCTCAGACCACGTCTTGTGCAGACGGTCAATGATTACGGTGTAGACGGCGTGCAGATCGCTGATGGTCTGTCCAGTCCGCGTATGTCCCTTGAGCATGCTGAATTCTCCGACGATATCGTTCTGCGTTTCTTCGAAGAAACCGGCATTGTTCCGGCAGTCGAAGCAGCTGGTTGCTGTGACGGAAATAAGGAAGCTATCTTCGCCCGCGCAAACTGGATCTGCAAAAATCATCGCATGGACTGGGTACGCTGGATGATGAAACAGTGGAGCAGCTTCACTGGTGAGTTGATTCGTGCCTTGAAAGAAAACGGCACGCTGTCTGCATTCAACAGTGCATGGACCAAAGATCCCACTGAATCCATGTTCCGTTATGGTACCGATTATGTGGCGCTTGACAAGGCTGGTGCCCATAACTTTGTGGTAGAGGATGTGTCTGCTGACCTGCAGATTTTGGGTGCTGACGGACAGGGTTTCAACATTTCCGATGCCCGCAGACGTTATGTACACTATGAATTTGCGGCCAATCTCATGTGCAACAAGGCAGCTATGCCCAACCTGAAGATGACTCCGCTGTCCGTGATTCGTGATACATTGGAACAGTGGGATGTGCTGCACCATATGCCTACTGCCATGCAGCGTGCAGCGGCGACCAACCTGAACAATTACTTGGTCACACCGGAAGGTTTTACGCCTGTGACCAATGGCCCGTGGTTCTGTTTGGGTGACGGCTTGGATTCTCATGAATGGCATGATGTGCGCATGGCATGGGACAACGGCTATACGCCCCAGGTACGCAACGTGCCCGGCTACACCATGATCTGGTCCAACGCCAAGTCTTTGGCGGAGGTCGGTGCCATGGCGGCTGACCGCGAATGGATCACTGCTAAGTGGTTGGGCGAACTCAAGGCCAAAGGGGCGCCGTTGTTCAAAATTGCCCCCATCGAATACTTGGATGCTGTCACAGGACCTATCGTCGTTGCAAACCCTGCGCTGCTGCCTGCTGAGGAGCTTGCAAAGATCGAGGCATACGACCGCGGTCGAGTGCTGTACGTGGGTGCATTGCCTGAAGGCAGGAGGCACGACGAATGCCTGTTCGTTTCCGTCAATGAGTGGAAGAACGTTGCTGCGTGGACCGATCATCCCGCAGAGCATGTGGCTGTGTACACTGTGCCTGGCGCAAAGCCCGCCAATCTCGGCTGCCTGCCTGAGCTGCGCGAAAGCTGGCGTCATGAAATGACCTATCATCCCGTGGCGGCTGAACTGATTGAACAACTGGCCAAGTGGATGAAGGCGGACTGCGATTATCCCACCCTCACCATGACCTGCGAAAACTACTTTACCTCCGACGGCAACCATGCCGAATCTGCCGCGGACGAAGGCTTCTGCCACGTGGAGCAGGTCGAGATGACCGAAAACAAGGACCGTTTCCTCATCGAGAACGAGGCGTACTTCTACTGCATGCCGGTACTTCATGTCAAGCGTCCCATCGCAAAGGTGGAGTTTCTAACCAAACCGGTGGGTTATCCTGCACCCACGACTGAGTACACGGTATCCAGCAGCGCACCAGGGCGTGGCATGGATGTGCTGGAAATTACCTACAAAGATTAACAAAGTGGTATGATCACTCTCTGAAACAATTGGTGGAAACATGACAAATCAATGACTTCAGACGGCAGACAACAGCATTTTATTAAAGGCGTTCGGATAAGAGCGCCTTTTTGTATAACGAAAACCCCACGCCAGGGGTGGGCTTCAGAAGAGTTGAAAGCTATGAGTATGAAAGAGAAACTTCTTTTGATAGAATGACGAAGCAGTCTGACAACTGCAGCCAAAGGAGGTCATTTGAATGGCAAATGACGTAAAGAGTTTTAGCACGTAAGAAGTACGATGGTGGATGCTGAAGTGCTGGACAAACTCAACGAATCTATGATTTTGTGACGAAAAAAGCACCTCAAAGGCTCATGGCGCAAGACTTTGAGGAAAGGGCATGTGATTACCATTTCGCCTTTATCGAAATCAGCGGTGAGGATGGCAGCTTGATTCTGCGGGAGTTCTGGTGGGATTAGTAGGGCTCGAACCTATGACCTCCACGATGTCAAGCGACCCGAAAACGTTGAAAAATAACGATTTTCTACACCTGCAAGCGTTTCTGATTTCAAGGATTGAGCGGAAAAATGCTGCCAACTGGTTGGCGCTTTTCGTTGGTGCTTTTGCCGCTTTATCAACAACTTTTGGCCTTTGGGCTACAACAACGGGGAGGCTATCAACCAGATTAGGACTTTAGCGTGTGGGCTGGGAAGAATGGCCTGCACGCTTTTGATTTTGGATTTGGGGCTTTGGGTATTTGCGAACACAAAAAACGTAAAAGAAATAGATGCATTTTCTTGAATGAATATCAATATAGTTTTCGTTATTCAACGAAATATTAACCACATATCACATCAAATGAATAAAAGCTCGCAATTTGAGCTGAAAATGCATAGTTTTTCTTTGCAACCCAAGCACCTAAAATTGTCATTATGCGGAGGCTCTAAACATTGATGGCATAAGGCTTTCAGTGATTTTTATGCGTTTTTCAAATAATTATGCAATTTGCTTTCTTTTTGATACTGGGTATAATCATAAATGTGGTCGCGACACACAGAAGTAAAAGGAACGTCGGCAATGCCGGGAAAGGATATAAAAATGAACTATCACAATGGTTTTGAAGCCAATTTGGTTGAGAAGCAGATTACACTGACGAAAAAATTTGCCCGTAGAGTATCCGATATGAACAGCCCAGAATATGCAACCTTTATGCGTTTACGCACCGTCTATCCGCAGTTTGCCATTGTGAAATATACCATTGAACAAAAGGCAAAGCGGGGAAAATACGGCAAGCTCAATTACGAACGAATGGCGGTACTTATCGGTGAATGGGAAGCCGGTAATGCAGGAGCATTGGCGGAATTTGAGCAGAAGAAGCGGGAAGCCGCCTGTTGCAATGGTTCCTATGGGATCGTGAAAAAGTGGTTTTTGGAAAAGTATCGTTCGCAGTATTACGCGCTCAATGGCAACGCCTCCGAAACCGTATAAAACGCATAGGGCAACGTTATTCCCTCTTCCTTGGCAAGGCGGAGGTTTCCGTTGTGGGTATCAATCAGGAAAAGGGCTTTGCGCGGCGTGGAAGCCAGCGAAGCAAGTTTGTAAATGGCGGCGTGGGTTTTGCCGCAGCCGCAGGGGGCAACGATGATATTGAAGCAGTCGTGCTTCAATCGGACAGGTCTAATACATCGGACAAGTAAAGTCCATTTTTCATAATATATCCTATTCCTTTTTATAATATTTCAAGAAAACGATATAAGATGTTTTCTTTGATAGATATATCATATGTAAAATTTTGGATTTTGTCAAAAAGAAAAGCACGAAAATTTTTTTGCACAATACTTCTATATGTAGTATTTACTTCTTATAGTCCGTGCTTGAAAAGCTACCTACTGAATTATCTGTTTCAGCTCGTCAATGTGTAGCATTTGCTTCTTGTGGTTCATGTTCAAGAAACTGCTTACTGGATTTCCTGCTCCAACTCATCAAAAATCCTGTCGCTAAAAAACTCGCCCAGTGTGATATCCAGACCATCGCAGAGCTTTTTAATCAGGTTGATGGTCATTTCGCGGCGCTTGGGGTCAAGCATACTATACACGCTGGAAGGGGTAATGCCCGCCCGGTTGGCAAGCTCGTTGGGCTTAATGTTGCGCTCCGCGCAAAGCTGCTGAAAACGATTGGCTACTGCGTCCTTAACGGTTGTCATTGAACAATCACCTCAGGAACAGCATACAAAACGCGACGCAAGTGCGTTTTCGCACTTGCGTATTTTTGGAAGGAAAAAGATTTATAATAGAAGAAAAATACGCGGATGCGTAGAAATGGAGGCATTACAAATGAAACTGGTTAACAAAAGAATTATATGTTCCTTGCTACTTGCAACAATACTGCTGGGTATCGCCCAAACGGCTGTGGCTGCTACATCTGCCGCAGGCATAGCGATTGATGCGTTCAATCCGGCATTGGATGAGTTCCTGTCAGAAACTCTTGATGCTGGAACGTTCAACATTTCTACAGAAGAATTTATCGGAAAGAAAGGCACAATTTATTTCAATTTCGATAAGGAAAAGATGCTAATGGTCGGTGACACCACATACAGAACCTATGAATTTACAGATAAATTGCCTTTCTTGGCTGCAATTTATACTGTCTGTATGGTTTTCGATATGAATGAAGGCCTCTTGGATTTGGGAGTAAAGCTCTATTGGGTTAACAACAACGAAGCCAAGCAGATTACCAAAGATGAACTTAGTCAGATTAGTGCACAGATGGCGACTATGCTCAATTAAGGTATAATGCATAGTAAAACAAATGTGGAAATATAAAATAAATAGAGGAGAGCTCTTTGGATGGATGAAACAAAAGCTAAAACAATTCTCATGAAATTGGCGGTAGGCGAAAAACAGAATGAAAACTGGTTTTTTAAACAAGGGTGTTCACACATGGAGCTTGAAGAAATGGTAGAAAAAGGCCTGCTAATAAAAAAGCCTAAAGATCCTAAAAACTTTATGTCTGACACTTGTTATCAATTAACCTTACAAGGACGAGAGTTTGCTTGGAAATAGTAAAAAGGCTTGCGATAACGGAGGAGAGCGCACAATGAAAAAATACATCTGTCTGGTTTTGTCCCTATTGATTATCATGATGCCTGTACTGACAATAGCTGAAACACAAAAATTTTTGAAAACTCCTGTCGCAGAAATGGAAGTGTCTGCCGAACAATGGTGCCATGATGACCTGCGAGCGCTTATTGCCGTTGGATTGCAACTCTCATTAATAAAACAACAAGGAAAAGCTGGGCAAATTGATTTTCAAACAACATATGTTGGATACAATGAGCAGTCTGTTTTTGTGGTATCCGCTGTTTCAGAAAAAGATCGAGCGGTGTTTGAACTGGATACAGAATACCATATGTGCAAATATTATATTGATACTGATGCAGATATGACACAAAACGAGGCGATTTGCAAAGGACTTTGCCCGGAGCACTACTGGAGAATCGAGCAGAAAGAGTTAGAAAGCGAACTCTATGCCATATTTAATTAATCGGGAGTCTCATCTGTTTCAACGGACAGAAAGTCAGGAAAAGGGCAATGAAGATCGGTCATTAGTCTATAAAAATATAAGGAGTGTGGTATAATATGTCGCAGATGAAACGCCAACTCACTCGTGTTCTGCTGTGTATCATACTGGGAACAATTTTTCTGTCCTCTGCCTCCGCATCCATCATTGCTGGTGCAAAAGTAAAAGGAGACTGGGAATATACCGTTTCTGGTAATGAAGCTACGATAGTCTACTACAATGGAAACTTCGAAACAGATGTAACCATTCCTTCCAAGTTGGGTGGGAAAAAAGTAACTTCTATTGCTTGGGGTGCATTTGCTTATCTGCCTAAATTACGGTCGATTATCATTCCGGACAGTGTAACTACTATTGCGAATGCAGCGTTTATGAACAGTACTGTTTTGCGCACGGTTACGATTGGCAAAGGAGTTAAAGACGTTGATGGCAATCCATTTGATGGATGTACGCGTCTGCAAACCATTCATATTGCCGATAATCATCCATATCTGCAATTGATCGATGGTGTTCTTTTCACCAAAGATCCTATGCGGCTTGTTTGCTATCCTGCAAGCAAAACCCAAAGTAGCTATACACTGCCCGATGGCGTTGTTGAAATTGGCGACAGCGCTTTTAGCCCTAACAACAGCATTAAGACGCTTGTCATTCCTTCCAGTGTAACCAAAATCCATTCCACAGCCTTTAATACCGGCAGTGGAGAGAAAAAATCCATCACATTGGATGTAACTCAAAATGCCTATGCAAAATCCTATGCTGTTGAAAAGAATATGAGATACATTGAGAATCTTCCGGAGAAAACAGTTGCTCCCACTACGGCTACCTCCTCAGATTCTTATCAGGCTCCAACGCGAGAAAATCAGTATACCTTGTATGGCGATCATCGATTTGGCGAGAAAATGACACAGCAACAGATAGAACTTTCACTCTCCTTTTTAGGCTTTGAAAAAGTTTCTCTGATTCTGTCAAACAATAACAACGAAGTGCTTGACTATGCCAGTTACTATTTTCCGTCCCGTTTGACCAAAGCAACTGCCCAAGAAGATTACAAACAAGTCGAGTCACAATTGGAGCAGATTTATTCCGATTTTCCTACAACTGATGGTCATGGACGCATGTCATCCGTCATTCTGGCGATGAGCGCATTGATTGGTGGGGAAATCTCAAGCATTCGTAGATATGATCAAGAATATGGAATGGGTATTGAACATGTGTTGATGAAATGGGGTGATGAATATCGTCATTTCGTAGGTTTTGAAGTTTATAACATGGAAAGTTTCCAAGAGAGGGTGCCTTTGCTTGTGGCTGAAGCTTCAGCTTCAACCACTACACCTGTTCCAACGGCTACGCCTACTTCAACCGCTCCCCCGACTCCAACAGACACCCTCGCTACACCAAAACTCCAAAAGGTTGGCAGCGCTTCAACTACTAAACAAGAAGTGGAGAATACTAAGGAGATTGGAGATATCAATCTTTCCAGTATGAGTTTAAGTGAGCTGATGGCATTGGAAGAACAACTGTTGGAGGCAATGAAACTTACGGATGATTGGCAAGAAGTCCATGTTCCGGCGGGATTCTACCGGGTGGATGAGGATATTCCTGCGGCCCATTGGCAAATATCTCCTCTTGATAGCGGTTATGCTTATATTAGATATGGTGATAACCTCGACAAAACGGGAAATAGGTTGTATAGTGCAATCGTTTATGGCGGACTTTTTGATGAGAATCATAAAGGATATAATGCTTCAGAGGATACCACTACGATTGATATCGATTTTAAAACAGGATGCTACTTTGAAGTAGACAATGCTGGTGTTATCTTTACGCCATATGTGGGAAAAAGTATTCGTTTTATAGCAGACGCTTCTTCAGCTACATTGGAGTATCAAGTCGACTTCAGCAAAAACACTCTAAGTGACCTAGAATCTTTTAGAACGCTTATTCATCGTTACATGTGGGAAACAAATGAATGGGATGAAATATGGATTCCTGCTGGCTTTTATTGTGTGGGTACTGATATTCCAGAAGGTCATTGGCAAATCGCTCCTCATGAAAAAGGGTATACCTACATTAGATATGGCGAAAAATTGGATATAACAGGAAGCCGATTGAAGGTTGCAAGTGTATATGGTGGATTGACCGACAAAAACTACAAGGCATATAATGCTTCAGAAGACACAACATCTCTTGATATAGATTTTAAATCGGGATGCTATTTTGAAGTGGATAATGCAGGTGTAATCATAACTCAATATAAAGGAAAAAAACTCGGCTTCAAATAAGCGCTCCTTACTCGTCATCCATCCCTTGGAAACGGGCATTCCCCCCTTGAACCTCCCGCCGCAAACTGCTATGCTATCCTTACGGCGAAGCACTTACGATGCCAACACTGGCTATATTTTATGAGGTTTCAAGATCGACCCTCTACGGTAAAAAAGGAGGCATGTGCCATGCTGCGGCCAACCGCCAAAACCGTTGTGCCCATGAAGGATTACATCCTGCGCGTATCCTTCGACAACGGCGAAACCAAAGACTTTGACGTGAAGCCCTACATTCGCGGCAGCTGGTATGGCGAGCTTGAAAACCCCTCTTATTTCAAAAGCGTTTTTGCCAACGGCTACACCGTGGAATGGGCGGATGGGCAGGACATCTGCCCGGACGAGCTGTATTACAACAGCGTTGTTGTTCCGCAAAACTGAAACACCCCGCCCGAAAGAGCTTTGTCTCCTTCGGGCGGGATTTCTTTCTTTATTTGTCAGCGTCTTTCCCCAGCGTAGGCAAGCTGCAAATCGTGTATCTGCTCTTCCAGCCAATTCAGCGCAGCGCCGATGCTGTCCAGCGCAACGGCTTCTTCCTGTCTGCCGTCTGAAAGCAATTCGCCATACAGCGGCGCAAGCTGGCTTTCAAAAACCGTGCGGGCACCCTCCGCCGTCAAGCGCATTTTGCCCAGCATCTCTCCTGCGGCAAATGTGAAATCCTTTTCCATTGCGCGGTTCCTTTCCGTGCCTGTGCGGGCACAGGTGTTTTTGATCTGTGATAGGCGTGCGTGCTTTGTGCTTACAACTGTTATTGTACAGAAAAAGCTAATTGATGTCAAGAGTTTTCTCAAGAAAAAAGCACAATGCATTTTCGTTTTCCTTGACGAACGGTAGAAGAACCGATATAATGTTTTGGAGGTGACGATGATGACCCTATCGCAGAAGATCAAAATGGCGCTGGCCTATAAAGGAATGAGCGAAGCAGAATTGGCGCGGTCGATCGGAACAAGCCCCTCCGCCTTTAATCAGCGGATGAAAACGGGCAAGTTCTCCTCCGACGAGATGAACAAGATCGCGCAGGCGCTGGGGGCGGAATACTACTTTGGTTTTCGGTTTCCAGACGGCACAAAGGTATAAAGCAAGGAGCAGTCCGCACAACCCGTGCGCTGCTCCTTTTGCCATACGGGGATGGTTATGGGCGGCGCGGCTGTATCGTTCTCTCAAAACGTCTGCCGCAGGGAAGGAAACGCTTTATCTGCTTTTTCAAAACGGGTCATTCTTCATCCCAATCATCATAGGGATGTTCTTCCCGCCATTTCAGGTTGCTTTGCAAACAAAACAAGCGAAACTGTGCCTGCATTGCGCTGCCATATCCGCCTCTATATCCTCCCCTTTATGGGGCATATGAGAATGGGCGAAACCCTCCAGCGCTTCTACAACTGGCTTGGAACGGCTTCCCAACACGGCAGAAAGAAGGCTTTGAACCGCAATTCCATTATGCGTATCAGCGGACTTACAAGCCGTATGTTTAAGGTGGCGCATGAAATGAAAATCATTGACGATACGCCTTTCAAAACAACGCTGCTTCACATCCGTTCGCATCGTGGAGGTCATCATAAAGCGCTGCCAGATGCAGAAGTAAGCAGAATCAAGCGGGAAATCCCCAGCTTACAGGATGAGCGGCAGCGGCTCTATATGGCTTTGCTGGTTTATACGGGAATGAAGCGGGTGGTGGTGTTTCCAAACAACGCCAAAGCCGTTGTCAAGGAGAAGCCCAAAACCGAAGCCTCCGAGCGAACCTTCATCATTCCTGCCGCACTCAAACAAATCCTTCTGCCCCATCAAAAGGAGAGTGGGTATATCATCCACGGCGAAGGGGAATACACGCCCGGTTCCTATTCCACCTTTCAAAGAACCTATTACGGCGCATTCAAGAAGCTGGGCATTTACGGCAAATACAGCAACCACGACTGGCGTTCCACCTTTGGTTCGCAGTTGAAAGAACAGGGGATGAGTTCTGCTTTGGTTGCGGATTTGCTGGGGCACGCTGACACCCGGATGGTGGAAACCACCTACGCCCGCACCCGGCACGAATGGGTGATGAAGCAGCGGGAAGCAGTGGAGCGGCTGAACGCATTTCTGTAAAGAAAATGCACCGCCCATTGCACTGGCAAAGTGGATGAAAGCCTTGCGGGATAAGCGTTTGAAGCGTAAACAAAAGGCGCGGAAATGCACTTTCGGCTGCACTTCCGCGGCTAAATTGTATGAAACCCATTTTTGAACGCAAAAGAAAAACGCTCGATCCCTTACGAATCAAGCGTTTTCACAATGGTGGGATTAGTAGGACTCGAACCTATGACCTCCACGATGTCAACGTGGCGCTCTAACCAGCTGAGCTATAATCCCATGCGCCTTTCAGCGACGCATATAATCTTACCACAGTTGGAGCCAAAAAGCAATACCCAAATTGCAAAAAATGAAAAAGTTCGCGCGAGGGGCTGGACGGCGCATGCTTGACAGGGGAGGGGGTCAAGAATAGAATGAGAGTGGGAGCTTTTGAGAATGCAGGGGGGCAAGGCATGGCCATACCGTACAGCCGGACCATTGCAGGGCTGCTGCCGTGGTACAGTGTGCTGATCGTCACGGGAATACTGCTGGCCATAGGGCTGGCTTCGAAGGAAGAACGGCGGCTGGGCCTGCCGAAGGATTGCACCATCGATCTGGCCTTGGTGGTCGTGCCGTGCGGCATCATCGGCGCAAGGGCGTACTATGTGGCGATGAGCTGGCAGAGCTTTGCGGCGCAGCCGCTGTCGGTGCTGTATATCTGGCAAGGCGGTCTGGCCATTTATGGCGGTGTGATCGGCGGAGCGCTGGGCGCGTGGATCTATGCCCGATGCAAGAAGATCTCGTTTCCGGCTGTGGCGGATATGATCGCGCCCGGGTTGCTGCTGGCGCAGGCTGTGGGCCGGTGGGGCAATTATTTCAATATGGAGGCGTACGGCCCTGCGCTGACGGATGGAAGACTGCAGTTTTTCCCGCTTGCGGTGCTCGTGCCGGAGGGCGGAGCGTATGTGTGGCACGCCGCCACTTTTTTCTATGAATCCATGTGGAACCTTGGCGGATGCATCGCCCTGTGGCGGCTGCGCAAAAAGCAGCGGGAGCTGGGCAATGTGTTCGCGTGGTATCTGGTCATTTACGGCAGCGGCCGATTTGTGATCGAGCAGCTGCGACAGGACAGCCTGATGATTGGTTCGCTGAGGGTGTCGCAGCTGCTGAGCCTGGCGCTGTGCGCGGTTGGCGCGGCAGTGCTGCTGTACCGCTGCGCGCGCGGCAGCCGCATGCGGCTGATGCTTTCTGCACTTTGCATGGCGCTGTGGCTGGCGCAGTGGGGCTGTGTGGAAGCACATGGGGCCTATGGACTGCTGATGCTGAGCTGTGTTCTGCTGGGCGTGCGGCTGCTGGGGAAAAACCACGGCGCACGGCGCTGGCTGGCGGCGGCGCTGCTGGTGGACGCAGCGGGGCTTTTCATGGCGGTGCGCGGTTGGCCGCTGTCGCAGGCGGTCGCGCTGTATCTGCACGCTCTGCTGTGCAGCCTGAGCATGCCTATGGGCTTGCGGGCGCTGACCGATGCCCAAGAGGCTTGACGAGAGGAGGAGAAGACGATGCCGATCGGGAAAAAACGAAACCTGCTGTATGGGCTGGCACTGCCCGTGGCGGGCAAACGCTGCGAATGGCGACCGCGAAAAGCCGATCCGCTGGAACGGCTCCTGCATCGGCGGCGCGTGGTGGGCGCTTGCCTGCAGCGCTTCGAAAAGGGCAGACTGACGGAGTGCCGCTGCGTCGGCTTTGCCTCGCTGGAAAACGGAAAAACACCGGTCACGGCGGATACGGTTTTCCGCACGGCCTCCATTGCCAAGATGGTCACGGCGCTGCTGGTGATGCGGCTGCAGACCGAAGGCAGGCTGCACGTGCAGGAGGATGTATCCGACTGCCTTGGGTTTGCCGTGCGCCATCCCGCTCATCCAGCCGTTCCCATCACGCTGGGCATGCTGCTCAGCCACACATCGTCTATTGCGGATCCGTCAGCTTACTTTGCACGCATGGGGGAGGCGCCTGCCCAAGAGCTTTTGCGGGCTGCGGACGCTTTTTCAGCCGCCGCGCCCGGCGAACACTTTCAGTACAGCAATTTTGCGGCGGGGCTCCTTGCCTGCGCATTGGAGCAGCGCTTCGGCATCTGCTTTGAAACCCTTGTACAGCAGGAGCTGTTTCGCCCGCTGAATGTGTGCGCTTCCTTCGATATAACAGCCGTGAAGGGAAGAGACCTTGCCGACAGCTACCGCGTGCTGCCCTTCCGCCATGCCTTTGACGCGCAGGCGCGCGCCGCGGCGGCGCAGCCGCTGCAGGAACCCGACCCTGCACGGCACTATGTGCCGGCCGCCGGGAATCTGCTGATCTCCGCGCGGGATCTGGCGCGGCTGACACTGGCAGCATGGAATGGCGCGGAAGGCTTTTTGAATGAAGAAAGCCTGCATCAGCTGCAAACGCCCCTGCAGGGCTGGCCGATGCAGGAGATCCGGATGCGCCATGGTATGGGGCTGCTGATGATCGATGACCCGAAAATCAGCCCGCGCCGGATCTGGGGCCATCAGGGCTTTGCGTATGGCGCGGTGAACGGCACATTTTTTGATGCAGAAGGCAACGGTTTTGTCTGCTTGAACAGCGGCGCGAGCGAGCAGCGCACGGGTCACCTCGCCCTGCTCAATCGCGATCTGATCCGTCTGTGGATGAACGAATGAAGGAGCCGAAAATGCTGGATACAGTGCGGGAGATCGAAGAAAAGCGCCGCAGTTCCATTGTGGTGATGGAAAGCGGCGAGAACTTCTGGCTGACATGGACGCAGCTGCAGGAACATGCGCCCTTTGCTGTGGGGCAGGAGGTGGATACGGATGAGCTGCGGCAATGGCTGCTGCCGCGTCAGTATCCCATGGCGCTCAACGATGCGGTGGCGCTGCTGGCTCAGCGCGCACAGGCCAGCGGGGAGATCCGCCAGAAGCTGAAGCGCCGGCTGTATATGGAAGATACCATTGAAATGGTGTTGTACAAGCTGGAAAAGGAACGCCTGCTGGATGATGAAGCCTTCGCCCGCGAATGGGCCGCCTCCCGCGCGCGCAGTCAAGTGGGGCGCAGCCGTATCCTGCGGGAGCTGCGCATGAAAGGCATTGCGCAGCAGACGGCGGAAAATGCGCTGGAAGAACTGGACCGGGAAGAAAGCGACGAAGCGGCCGTGGCGCTGGCGCGCAAGCTGCTGAAGCGTTATGCCCGCGAGGCGGACGAGCGCAAGGCCATGCAGAAGCTGCTGATGGCCATGGCGCGGCGCGGCTACGGCTATGAGGAAAGCAAACAGGCGGTGGAGACGGTCTTGCAGGAGGAGGAGTGACGCCCTGCAGACCGGTGAAAACGCCCGCGATTTTTGGCTAAGGCGTTTCAGCTTGCCGAAAAAAGCAATCCATGGGCGATCGTATCGACACGAACCGCAGGCGAACGCCGCCTTCCCTCGTCGAAAACGCCTGATGCAGGATCGTATTGCATCAGGCGTTTGGTGCTATTGCAGGCTTTGCAGATGGCGGCTGATCGCCGCAAAAGTTTCGTCGCTCAGGTCATGCTCGATTTTGCAGGCGTCCTGCCGCGCGGTTTCTTCGCTTACGCCCAGCCGCATGAGCAGCGTGCTGAGCAGATCGTGCCGCTCCAGCACGCGAGCGGCGATGGCCTCTCCGGCCGGGGTGAGGGTGATGCGGTTGTCATCCCCCATGAGGATGTAGCCATTCTCGCGCAAACGTTTCATGGCGAAGCTGACAGAGGGCTTGGTCACGCCCAGATGCGAGGCAATATCGACCGAGCGCGCAGCGCCGTTTTCCTTGCACAGCATGAGAATGGTTTCCAGATAATCCTCTCCAGATTCGTGGATATTCATGTCATGCCTCCTTTTTCCATATCCTATCATACTCTGCGTATAAAAGCAATGTGTGGGTTGACACTGCTTGCAGAATGGGATAAAATTTATTTTCCTGAAACCAAATTCCGGCGAACCGGAGAATGCGAGGAGAAACAATGGACTGGGTACAGCTGGTACTGATTGCAGTAGGACTTTCGATGGACGCGTTTGCTGTGGCTCTTTGCAAGGGGCTGTGCATGCGCCGGATCCACTATGGCCATGCGCTGACCATTTCGCTGTTTTTTGGCGGCTTTCAGGCGCTGATGCCGCTGCTGGGCTGGCTGCTGGGCACCCGGCTGGAACACTTCATCACACCGGTGGATCACTGGATCGCCTTTGCGCTGCTGGCGTATATCGGCGGCAAAATGATTTGGGATGCGCTGCATGAAAAACAGGAAGAGGTCGTGTGCGAGACCGAGGCGAAGCTGGATCTGAGGGAGCTGCTCATCATGGCGGTGGCCACCAGTATCGATGCGCTGGCCGTGGGCATTACCTTCGCCTTCCTGCAGGTGCAGATCGTTCCGGCAGTGTTGTCCATCGGCTCCATCACCTTTGCGCTCAGCTTCATTGGCGTGGTGGTGGGCAACCGCTTCGGCAACCGTTTTCAGGACAAGGCGCAGCTGGCGGGCGGCGCGGTGCTGATCCTCATCGGCATCAAGATCCTGCTGGAGCATCTGGGGATCCTCGGCTGAGGTTCAGCCGTCTTCTTCGTCCTCGTCGCTGACCGGGCTTTCAAAATGGGGCTGGAACCAGTCGGTATCCTTCAGCTGAGACAGCATCTCACGGGTGATGACCGTGTTGGTGCCCAGGCAGGCGTTGCAGCGGTATCCGCACTCCGGGCATACGCACGCCATGTGCTCGGTTTCGGACTGGATCATATAGGCTTCGCAATGTGGGCATCCGCAGCGCATATCCATCGCCTCCAAAATAGAATGCCCTTATTCTAACACAGGATGCGCAGAAACGCAAAGGAACGATCATATTATGCGAAGAAAACGATTGCTGCTGGCGGCCGTGCTGCTGATGACGGCGCTGTGCCTGTGCAGCTGCAAGCAGAACCCTACGCAGGAGGCGCTGTTTAGCAAGCTGATCGGCCATTTCAGCGGGTATGGGTTCCGCTGCTCGCTGGAGCCGCTGGAGGCGGATCGCCCGGCCCCCATTTACAACGCCAGTGTGTGGCAGCGTTTGCTGCTGGATGGCGAGGAAGTGCTGGTCTATTTTGATGAGAGCAACCGTGCAGACTATCTGTGCGGGTTTGTGGATCCGGCAGAGTGGGGCTGCGTGACCCGCTACGGCCTGCGTTTTGTGCTGGTGTATTCCGGTCAGAACGCCGCGGTACTGCAAGCACTGGACGCGATACAAAACTGAACCGATCAAACCCGCCCGCAGAAAGCAGCCTGCGGGCGGGTTTGATTTACGGCAGTAGGCCGACGGCCTCGGCAGCATATTTGCCCATGAGAAGGATGAACGCCGCCGCCATCAGCCACAGCGCGCTCCATAGGGCGATGCGCATCCAGCGCTTGGGCAGGCGATGCGCCAGCTGGGCGCTTCCCACCGGCAGCAGGACGCTCAGCACGATGTAGGGCAGACGCGCCCAGTTGCTGCCGCCCAGCGCGAAGACATACCACGGCGCGCGGATCATGTCGTAATAGAACCCGTCAAACAACGGTGAACCGGTGCGGTGGCAGAGCACCATCCATACGCAGTTGATCAGCAGCAGGCACAGCTCGTGTAAGTACACCACATATTTGGTGCCGCCGCCTACGGCCAGCAGCAGGCGGTTGCCTTGCAGGCGGGGCGACAGGATCTTGGCGATGGCTAGCAGCACGGCTGCCGCCGTCAGCGAGGTGAGGATGGGCATGAAGAAACAGGTCGGTTTGAACACCTCCATGGGGTGTACCGAGAAGGTGATGTCGTGCCCGCTCAGCAGCAGGTAGCCTGTTTGCACCAGCACCGTCAGCAGAAGCACGATCCACGGACTGATGCGCCAGCGGGCAGGAAACCGGCGGTAGAAATGCCCAGCCGCCATAAAGAGCAACAGAAACGCCGTGCGGCACGCCAGAAGCGCCCAGTCCTGCGGCTCGCTGCCGATGACATTGCGCACCCAATAGAGCGAGGCCAGACTCAGCGCCAGCGTGCCGGCCAGCACCAGCACCTCTGTGCGCTTGCCCGGCAGCCGGATGAACGCGCCGTAGATCGCTTCCAGCACAAACAGCTGGAAGATGAACCACATGGCGTTGGACAGCGGATAGGCGTTGCACATGAAAAAAGGATCGACCAGCAGACCTTCCGCTGTCAGCGTCAGTCCGCCTGCATACAGGCCGCTGCGCGAGCCGAGCAGCGCCAGTCCTGTCAGCGCCAGCCGCACGCCCAGCGCGGGCAGAAGCAGGTGCAGGCATTTGCGCCGCATGAACGCAAGGTAGCTGCCCTTTTCCGAAAGCAGCACGCCGGAAATGAACACGAAGATGGGCATGTGCCACGAATAATAGGGGAATGGCGTCAAGCCGCCAATGGACAGTTCAGGCCCCGTGTGCCCAAGGACCATGGCCGCGATCGCCACAGTCTGCACAAACAGTATTTCATAATTCCACTTTCGTGTCATGGCGCGCTCCTTGTGATACAGCTGTGAGGCCGCCTTTGGCGGCCTCACAGCTTGTTGAAAAAGGAGGGACGCAACCCTCCAAGTGTGATCGTATCGACCGGCTTTGCCGGGCGGGCGTTTCCGCGCTCGCGCAGAAACATTCCTCAGAGCAAAAAGACACAGAAAAGATCAGTCCACCCGTTCATCGCCCCAGAAGAACAGCGCCACGGTGCCGGGGCCGGTGTGGCTGCCGATGGTGGTGCCAACATTGTTGATGAGCACCTTGCCGTTGAGATGGGGGAAACGCTCCTCCACCAAGCGGGCCACGGCCTGCGCGTCCTGCAGACAGGCGGAGTGGCAGACGTAGCACTTGCCGCTGTAGTTCAGCCCGCCCTGCGCATGCTCCTCCATCTTCTTCACGATCTCGCGGATCACCTTGTTCTTGCCGCGGATCTTGTGGCGGGGGATCAGCTTGCCGTCGTTGCTCATGTTGAGCAGCGGGCAGATGTTGAGCATGGTGCCGAAGAAGCCGGACGCCTTGGAAATGCGTCCGCCCTTGACGTAGAAGGTCAGATCGGTGGAGAAGAACCAGTGGTGCAGCTTCAGACGATTGGCGCGGGCAAACTGATGCACATCGTCGATGGATTGTCCCGCGTCGCGCAGATCGGCCAGCTGATCCATCAGCAGGCCGTAGCCGGAGGACGCACCCAGCGAATCCACAATATACAGCTTGCGCTCCGGGTACTTTTCAGCCAGTTCGTTGCGGGCGATGCAGGCGGAATTGTAGGTGCCGGAAATGCCGCTGGACAGGGAGATGTGCAGCACGTCCAGCCCCTGCTTCAAAAAGCTCTCAAAATAGGCCACATATTCCTCCACATTCACCTGCGAGGTACGGGTCTCAGCGCCGTTGGCCATGGCGGCATAGAACTTGTCGAACGGAATGGACTGGCCCAAATCATCATCGTAGTTAACGCCGTCCAGCATGTAATGAAAGCAGATAGAGTGGATGCCCCGTTCTTCAAAATGCTGCGCGCTCAGGTCGGCAGTGGAACAGCAGCTCAGGATGAAATCAGCCATGAGAGGTCACTCGCTTTCTGGAAAGGTGAAAGAGTTCAACATGTTTAACTTCTACGCGAAGGGGCAAAATCCTGCTTGTGCCAGCTCGTCCGCATAGTAAACACGCGTCAGCTCCAGCCCGCAGGCCGGGGCGGTGATCCCCAGCGCCAGCCGGTCGCCGGTTTCCAGCGCTGTGCGGAAGGCATCTGCCGGTGCGCGGCCCATGCCGATATCCAGCATCGTGCCCGCGATGATGCGCACCATGTTGTACAGAAAAGCGTTGCCAAATACCGTCAGCGTGAGCCGTTCGTCCTCCTGCACAAGGCGGATGTCGCTGATGGTGCGCACGGTGGTCTTGGCTGTGCCGCCGGACGCCTGAAAGGCGGCAAAATCGTGCGTGCCCAGCAGATCGGGCAGGCATTTCTGCATCAGCGGCACATCCAGCTTGTAGGGCACATGCGCAGTCGTGTTGCGGTACAGGGCGCTGGCATGGGGCGCGTTGTGGATGCGGTAGGTGTAGCGCTTGCCCTTGGCGTCGAAACGGGCGTGAAAATCACCCGGTACCTCTTTGCCCTCTACCACGCGGATGTCCGGCGGCAGACAGGTGTTGAGTGCGAAGGGGTACTTGTCCGCCGGAATGCGGCTGAGAGTGTCAAAGTGCACGCGCTGCCCCAGCGCATGCACACCGGCATCGGTGCGGCTGGCGCCGGTGACGCGGATGGGCGAGCGGATCAGCTTCTCCAGCGCTTCTTCCAGCCGCTGCTGCACGGCTACGGCGTTTTCCTGCAGCTGCCAGCCCGCGTAGTTGGTGCCGTCGTAGCTGACGGTCAGCAGCACGCGGTGCGTCCCCTCGGCGGGAGCCTCCTTTACGATGGGCGGCAGCGGCGTCATGCGATCCACTTCCCGCACAGCAGTGTGGCGACCAGCACGCCGACGGTGATCAGCAGCGCCCACAGATCCGCCCGGGTGTATTTGAGCACGCGCAGACGGGTGCGCCCTTCGCCGCCGTGATAGCAGCGCGCTTCCATGGCCATGGCCAGATCGTTGGCCCGGCGGAAGGCGCTCACGAACAGCGGCACCAGCAGGGGGATCATGGCCTTGGCCCGCTTGATCAGATTACCGCTTTCAAAATCCGCGCCGCGCGCCATCTGCGCTTTCATGATCTTGTCCGCTTCTTCGATCAGGGTGGGGATGAAGCGCAGGGCGATGGTCATCATCATGGCCAGCTCGTGCGCGGGGAAACGGATCACCTTCAGCGGCCCAAGCAGCAGCTCGATACCGTCCGACAGGGCAATGGGGGAGGTGGTGAGCGTCAGGATGGACGTGCCGGCAACCAGAAACACCAGCCGCATGGCAAAGTGGATGGCGGTGACAAGGCCTTCCTTCGTCAGCTTCAGGATGCCCCATTGCAGCCAAACGGTTTCGCCTGTGGAGAAAAACAGGTTGAGCACAAAGGTGAGGATGAGCAGAAAGCGCAGGGGCTTGATGGATCTGAGCAGGTTTTTGGGCTTGAGGCCGGACAGGCGGGTGGCCAGCAGCACATATAGCAGCGGCCAGACATACCAGATGGGACTGGAAACGCAGAAAATGATGACGATGTACAGAATGGTCAGAATGATCTTGCACCGCGGATCCAACCGGTGAACGGGGGTGTTTCCGGGCAGATACTGCCCCAGCGTGATGTCTCTCAGCATGCGCCGTCCTCCTTTTTCATCAGCCCGAGGATGGCGGTGCGCACCTCGTCCAGCGTATACAGGTCATTGGGCAGGTCGAAGCCTTCCGCGCGCAGCGCGTGGACGAGCTGCGCGGCCTGCGGCACCCCCAGCCCGATGGACTCCAGCAGCTCCTGCTGCAGGAAGACCTCGCGCGGCGTGCCGGTCAGCACCATTTCGCCGCGGCTCATCACCACCAGCCGGGTGGCGAGGGTGGAGATATCGTCCATGCTGTGGCTGACCATGATGACCGTCAGCCCGCCCGCAGCGTGCAGAGAGCAGATCATGCGAAGGATGCTCCTGCGCCCGGCGGGATCCAACCCGGCGGTGGGCTCGTCCAGAATGAGCACCTTGGGCTGCATGGCCAGCACGCCGGCAATGGCCACGCGGCGCATCTGACCGCCGCTGAGCTCGAAGGGCGAGCGCTCGGCGATATCGTCGTAGCAAAGCCCCACCTGCTCCATGGCGCGGCGCACGCGCTGGTCGATCTCGTCCGGCTTCAGGCCCATATTCTTTGGGCCAAAGGCGATGTCTTTGGCCACGGTCTCTTCAAACAGCTGATATTCGGGGTACTGGAACACCAGCCCCACCTTTTTGCGCACTTCCAGCAGGCTGACGCCCTTTTCGGTCAGGTCGATGCCGTCCACCACGATGCGGCCGCTGGTGGGCTTCACCAGACCGTTCAGGTGCTGGATCAGCGTGGTCTTGCCGCTGCCGGTGTGCCCCAGCAGGCCGATCAGCTCGCCGTCCTCAATGGTGAGGTTCACATCGTGCAGGGCGGTGGAGGCAAAGGGGCTGCCGGGCATGTAGGTATGCGTGAGATGTTCGATCAGGATCGGCATAGCTTTTGCTTCAGCTCCTTTACCATATCGTCCACGGTGAGGATGCCTGCGGGCAGATCCATGCCGCTCTGGTTGAGCATCATGGCCAGCTCAGCCATGGGCGGCACGTCCAGCCCCAGCGCTTTGATTTCTTCCACCTTGGCGAATACCTCAGCGGGCTTGCCGTCCATGGCGACGCTGCCCTTGTCCAGCACCACCACGCGGTCAGCCTGCGCGGCCTCCTCCATGAAGTGGGTGATCCACAGCACGGTCATGCCCTGCTCGCGGTTGAGGCGGCGAACGGTTTTGAGCACATCCGCGCGGCCGGAGGGATCCAGCATGGCGGTGGCTTCGTCCAGGATCATCACTTCCGGCTGCATGGCCAGCACGCCCGCCACGGCCACGCGCTGCTTCTGGCCGCCGCTGAGCATATGCGGGGCAAAGGAAGCGCGCTCGGTCATGCGCACGGCGGCCAGCGCCGCATCGATGCGGGGGAGCATCTCCGGCTGCGGCACGCCCAGGTTTTCAAGGCCGAACGCCACATCCTCGCGCACGATGTTGGCCACGATCTGGTTGTCCGGGTTCTGAAAGACCATGCCGGCGTGGCGGCGCACCTGCCACACCTGCTCTTCCTCAGCGGTGTCCAGCCCGCACACCAGCACCTTGCCGCTGCTGGGCAGGTACAGCGCATTCATCATCTTGGCCAGCGTGCTCTTGCCGCTGCCGTTGTGCCCGAGCACCGCCACGAAGGAGCCCTTCTCGATGTCGAGGCTCACATGGTCCACGGCCTGTGCGTCGGCGTCTTCATACTGATAGCAGACGTCCTGCGTCTGCATGGGAAAGGTGTAGGATCGTTTCTCCATTCTGTTCTCCTTAGCTTTCGGATGGCAGGTGCTCCTTCGCCCAATCCAGCGCATGGATCTTGTCCCGCTGCAGCTGCTGCCGCAGCGCTTCCAGCGATGGAAACGTGGCTTCGGGGCGCAGATAGGCCAGATAGCGCAGATGCAGGCGGCAGCCGTACAGCGGCTTGGCCGGATAGCCCAGCAGATGCGCCTCCACCGTGGGCGCGCCGGTGGGCGCGGTGGGGTGGCGGCCCTGATTGAGAATGGTCACATAGGGTCTCTCTTCGCCTTCCACCTGCGCCAGCCCTACATAGACGCCCTCTTTGGGCCATGTGCGGCCGTCAGGATCGTAGGCGATGTTTGCCGTTGGAAATCCCAGCTTGCTGCCCAGCTGTTTGCCCGGCGCAACATACCCGCTCAGTTCAAACGGCAGTCCTTCCACGAACATTCCTCCCTGTCCGCATCTTCGCACACGAAAAAGACGCATGGAAAATGCGAGTGTATTATACTTCATCATAGGAAGAAACGCAAACGAAATCGCGCAAATCCACGGGCTTTTTCAGGCTACTTGTATGCTTTGGTTCTTTTGTGATATGATAGGGATGCATCGGATCCCCGAACTGGATATAGCATGAAGGAGGCTTATGATATGGTCTTTTCTGATTTTCATTTTTATAGCGAAGTGCTGGGTATTCAAACGGCCGCATATGTGCTGATGCCCGAAGAAAAGCTGCTGAAGCAGTCCAAGCAGCCGGTGCCGGTGCTGTATCTGCTGCACGGCCTGAGCGACGACCACACCATGTGGATGCGTCAGACCTGCGTGGAGCAGCTGGCGCGCGACTACCGTCTGTGCATCGTCATGCCGGCGGTGAACCGTTCCTTCTATATGGACATGGCGCACGGCGCGAAGTACGATACCTTTATCGCGCAGGAGCTGCCGCGCGTGATCGAAACCTACTTCCCCGTGGGCAAAAAGCGCGAGCACCGCTTTGCCGCCGGTCTGTCCATGGGCGGCTATGGCGCGCTGAAACTGGGCCTCACCTATCCCAACCGCTACGCCGCCGTGGCCAGCCTGTCCGGTGCGCTGGCGATGGAAGAAGTGTTCCAGCGCGAGGATCTTCAGGGCAGCGACTATCTGAAGGAAATGGAAAACATCTACGGCGATGAAAGCTCCCTTCGCAGCGGAAAGGGCAATTTGACCCGTCTGGCCGAAAAAATGGCCAAGACTCCCGAAAAGGCGCCCAAGATGTATGTGGCGTGCGGCACGGAGGATTTCCTGTTCCATGCCAACGAGCGTTTCAACGAGCGCTTCGGCAAGGCGTTTGACATTGCGTACTTCACTGAGCCGGGCGTGCATTCGTGGCGGTTCTGGAACAAGCATATCGAGCAGGTGCTGGCATGGCTGCCGCTGGAAAAGGCCAACGCATGAAGAAGAACAGCACAGCCATGGAACGGCTGTTGAGCGAAGGCTTTTTTGAAACAAAGGAGGCCGCGCTGCCGTACCTGATGAGCGGCGCGGTCTACTGCGGCGCGGTGCAGGTGACGACCGGCGGGCAGAAGATCCCTTTGGACAAGCCATTGACGGTAAAAGGCCTGAACGATCGTTATGTAAGTAAGGGCGGTTACAAGCTGGAAGGCGCGATCGCGGATTTCGGCATCGATGTGTGGGACCGCGTGTGCATCGATGCGGGCGCATGCACCGGCGGCTTTACCGACTGCCTCGTCAAGCACGGCGCAGCCGTTGTGTATGCGGTGGAGGTGGGCTTTGGCCAGCTGGCTGGTTCCCTTTCACAGGATCCCCATGTGGTCAATCTGGAAAAGACCAATCTGGGCGATGAAAAGCTGCTGACGCTGGATCCGGTCCCGGATCTGGGCAGCGTGGATCTGAGCTACCTGTCGCTGGTCAAGGCGGTGCCGCAGTACCGCGCCATCATGCATGGGCGGGGCGAGCTGATGTGTCTGGTCAAGCCCCTGTTTGAAACGGACGATCCCGCCGCGCGGAGAACGGGCGAGATCGATCCGCAGAGCTTTCCAGCCCTGCTGCGTAATCTGTGCGATACGCTGGACGCGCAGGAAGGCACGCATGCGGTGAACGTGACCCACAGCCCCGTGACAGGAAACAACGGCACGCATGAGTTCTTCCTGCATGTGGTGTTTGACGGCGAGGCGCATCCGCCCATCAGCGATGAAGCCATCGCGCAGGCGTTTGAACGCGTCATGCGACTGGAAAAGTATCACAAGTAACATCCGCAAGGATCCTCAAAAGGAGGAGAGAGCAATGAAAAAACGCGCATGGGTCTTTGGACTGGTCCTGCTGGCATCGCTGTGCATGCTGGGCGGCGCGCTGGCGGAAGTCTTCGGCGTGGTCAGCGGAACGAATACGCTCAATCTGCGCTCGCAGGGCAGCTCCTCCAGCCAGTGGCTGGGCAGCTATGCGCGCGGCACATGGGTGGAGATCGTGGGCAGCCAGAACAATTTCTACCGCGTCTACACGTCCGACGGGCGTGTGGGCTACATGAGCAAGAACTACATTACGGCGGTGGATGAGGAGGACTATCACTGGTCGGTGCTGGTGACCAACGCAAACGGCGGTTCCTTCCTCAATTTCCGCGAACAGCCCAGCTATAACGCCCGTGTGCTGGATATCTTCTATTACGGCGTGCCGCTGTATGTGCACGATTTGTACAACGGCTGGTACAACGTGGAGATCAATGGTCAGGTGGGCTATGTGCGCAGCGAATTCGTGTCGGACATGGGCGTGCGGAATGCATCCAGCCCCACTGTAGCCACCATCAAGACCCCCAACAACACCGCCATGAACCTGCGCTCCGGCCCCGGCATGAACTACGGAGTGATCGCCCAGTTCCCGGGCGACCGCTATGTGTCCGTGCTGGCGAAGGGCAACGGCTGGTGGTGCGTGAGCATCGACGGCTATGTGGGCTTCATGAGCAGCGATTATCTGGCCGAAGGGCTGGTAGTCGCGCGCGATTTGGCGGCGGATACGCCGTCCGCGGGCGCAGCGGCCTATGCGGAGGTGAGCAATCCGCGCACCACGCAGGCGCTCAACCTGCGCCAGTACGCCTCCACCGCTTCCATGGTGCTGGATAAGCTGTACAACGGCCGCCGCCTGTGGGTGAACGAGCAGGGCACGGAATGGTGCTCCGTGACCGATCAGTCCACCGGCATTTCCGGCTATGTGATGACGCAGTTCGTTTCCCTGCACAACCTGCCCGCCACGCCCCGCCGCACGGTGTATCATCCCAGCGGCACCTATGTGAACCTGCGCTCCGCGCCCAACATGACCACCGGCGCGATCCGCACGCGTGTGCCCACCGGGGCCAGCGTCACCATCCTCAGCCCCGGCCCCGACTGGTGCAAGGTGCAGTACGGCGGCTACACCGGCTACATGATGACCTATTTCCTGCAATAAGGTACAGCGGGCGAAGCAGGCTCATGATCAGCATGGCAAGCATGGCCAGAGCGCACACATAAAACCCCGGCCCACGCTGGAAAAACAGCGTCAACGGCGTGCCCGCAGGCGCTGCGCGCAAAAACAGATAATTGGTGTGAAAGGCGCGGTTGAACGCGCTCACCGCCAGCACATAGCCGCTGCCAGCCAGAAACGTTCCACGCGGATCGGCGGGCAGCGGCTTTCCTGTGCCAAGGTGAAACAGCGGCATGAGCGCAAGCAGCACATGCAGCCGATAAAATGACGCGCGCATGAGCCACGGGTGGCTGCACTGCACCACGGCCGGGAAAAACAGCGTGAGCAGCGCGGCCGGGGCGGCCAGAAAAACCTGCGCCTCGTAAAGAGGCTTGGGCGCATGCCAAAGCATGGAAATGGACAAAATACCAAACAGGCTGCACAGATGCAGCGGCAGCGCGGTTTCCAGAGTGAGCTGTTCGTCCAGCGCCAACAGCAGCAGCTGCGTGCCCATGGCAGCCGCCAGCCCGCAGGCCAGCAGCGGGCGCAGCCAGCGCCGCCCGGATCCCAGCACCATCAGCACCGCCCATGCAGCCAGCTGTACCCATTGCACCGCGCAGCCCCCTTTCGCCCCAAAGCTTCACCATTCATCCCTTTTTCCGACACATTGCCGCCACTTTTGAGTGAAAAAATGGAGAAATGAGGGGAAACTTTACCACTTGTGAAGAATGTGTTATAATAGCGTTGCGAATCTTAACAAACAAGGAGGAAATCGCAATGATGCGGTATTCCCGTTCCCGAAAGTACAACACGGTCATGCAATCCAACCGGTACCGTCCCGTGCTGGTCATCCTGCTGGTCTTGCTGGCTGCCTTTTTGATTTTCAAGGTGGCCGGCATTGGCGGGATGGACGAAGGCAACTTTGCCGAGCAGCGCAACAGCAAGCTGCGCAGCGAGATGCAGCAGGCCGTCACCTGCGTGAACTCCCTCAGCCCACAGGGCGGCAGCTCCACCTCCGGCATACTGGGCAAGGTGCGGCAGTATGTGCACGGCATGGAGGTCATCAACGACCTGAACGTGAGCGTGTACGGCGAGGTGGGACGGCTGTTTGAACAGTCCACATTCGACTCCATCTATTCCATCATCGAATCCTACGAAGCCAAGCTTTCCAGCGGCCAGGCGGTGAATACATCGCTCAACGACCTGAGAGAGGCCATCGCCGCGCTGAGCGAAAGGACCTATGCGCTGCTCAATGCAGCGGAGGGCAAGTAAGCTCAGCGCAGCTTGAACAGAGTGACCCCGCCCAGCATGAGCGCAAGCCCCGCCCACTGCTTGAACCCCATGGCGGTCTTTTCCTGCCCCATCCAGCCGAAGCTGTCGATGGCCGCTGCGGTGAGCAGCTGGGCGATGAGAATGGCGGAAATGGCGATGGTCGGGTTCAGATCCTTGATGGAGAGCATCACCGTGACCGTGATGACCAGCCCCAGCGCGCCGCCCAGCAGATACCCCTTTGGCACGGCGGCAAAGGCCTTGGGCTGGAAGGAGCCGAACAGCCACATCACGACCAGCGAAAAAAGAAACGCCGTGCCCTGCACATAGGCGTTGGCTTCCCACAGGCCCACGCCCTCCTGCAGCCGCGTGTTCATCACGCCCTGCACGCTCATGGCTGCACCGGCAATGATGCTGAACAAAAATCCCATCAAAGCAAATCGCCTCCCCATGTGCAAGGTTGCACCGGGGAGGCGGTTTTTATGTGTGTTCGGACACCCATGTCAGCATCTGATCATAAATGTGCTGCATGTCCTGATCCAGCGCGGCGATCTTTTCCGCCGCATCATACAGCTGATGGTTGAGTTCATCCGGCACATCAGCGGTCTCCTTGTAGCGCAGGTGGTGTTCCAAACTGGCCCAGAAATCCATGGCGATGGTGCGGATCTGCACCTCTACCGGCACCAGCTGCTTGCCGTCGCTCATGAATACCGGCACTTCCACGATCAGGTGCAGGCTGCGGTAGCCATTGGGCTTGGGCTGGCGGATGTAGTCGCGCGTTTGCAGCAGGCGGATGTCGTCCTGCTTGCACAGCAGATCGGCAATGATATAGGCGTCGTTCAGATAGGCGCACACCACGCGGATGCCGGCAATATCGCGCAGGTTTTCCATGGCGGCCTCCGTCGTGAGGGGCAGCCCCTTGCGGCGGAGCTTGTGAACGATGGAATCCGGCTTCTTGATCCGGCTTTCCATGTGGTGGATCGGGTTGCGGCTGTGGCGCATCTGGAATTCCGCGTCCAGGATCTCCAGCTTGGTCTGCACCTCCCGCAGGGCGGAATGGTAGCGGAGATTCATGGCCAGATAATCCTTGGCCAGCTCGCGCCATTCATCGGGAAATGGGGTTTTTGTGTTTTCAGTCATGATCGTCTCCTTGCATTACAGGGCCAGCTCATAAATGGCTTTGCAGTCGTCCGGGCACAGCTTTACAAAGGCGCCCAGACTGCCGCCCATCAGCTGCACGCAGCGGTTGGCCATGCGGTCGAAGTTTTCGGGGCCGATGTTGTTTTCATGCAGCGTGGTGGTCAACCCCAGCGAATGGTAGAACGCTTCCAGACGGCGGATGCCCTCCAGCGCCTGCTCCTCCGCGCTGCCCTGCTGCGGCACATCGAACACGCGCACGGCAAACTGCGCCAGCTTTTTTTCGCCGCCGCGAGGCAGCACATACTTCATCCACGCCGGGAAGATGATGGCCAGCCCCGCGCCGTGCGCAATGTCGTACAGCGCGCTCAGCTCGTGCTCCAGCTTGTGGCTGGCCCAGTCGCCCACGCGGCCGGTCTGGTACAGCGTGTTGTGCGCCAGACAGCCCGCCCACATGATCTCGGCCCGCGCGTCGTAATCATCGGGCTTGGCAAAAACGATGGGCGCATTGTTGATCACGGTGCGCAGCGCGCCTTCCGTCAGCCGGTCGGTCAACTCCACATGCTCCACCTGAGTGAAGTAGCGCTCCATCATGTGCGCCATGATATCCACCACGCCGTAGGCCGTCTGGTAGGGCGGGAGGGAATAGGTGTATTCTGGGTTGAGAATGGAAAACTTGGGCAGGTTCAAGGGTGAGCTGCGCCCGCATTTGCACTGGTCTTCCTCGCGGGTGATGACGCAGGAATAGCTCATCTCGCTGCCGGCAGCGGGAATAGTGACGATGGTGCCCAGCGGCAGCGCTTCGGTGTTGCTGCCCTTGCCGATGAACAGATCCCACACATCGCCGTCATAGCATGCGCCGTTTGCAATGGCCTTGGCCGTGTCGATGACGCTGCCGCCGCCCACGGCCAGCACCAGCTGCACCGCGTGCTCGCGGCACAGGACGATGCCTTGGTTCACCAGTGACAGGCGGGGGTTGGGCTGCACACCGCTCAGCTCCCACACGGAAGCGCCGAGGGCGGCCAGCTTGTCCATCACCTGATCGTACAGTCCGATGCGCTTGATGCTGCCGCCGCCGTACACCAGCAGAATGCGCTTTCCATAGCGTTCCGCTTCCTCGGTGAGGTGCTCAAGGGCGGTTTTGCCAAAATGGATGCGGGTGGGGTTTTGAAATGTAAAGTCGATCATGGTTTGACTCCTTTTTGATCTTCAAAATAGTGTGTTACAGTTCATACAGTTGAGTGCGCTTGCGCAGGGCACGGCGCTGCATACCGGCTTCGTGATCCGCCTTTTCGGCTTCGGTTTCGCACAGGAGGCCGGGCACAGGCGTGGGTCTTCCGTTTTCATCCACGGCAACCATGGTGAGGTAGGCGCGGTTGACGTGGATGCGCTGATCCATATCGTTCATGCGCTCCACAAAGGTATCCACGCAGATCTCCATGCTGCTGGTGCCCACAAACGTGATGCGTCCGGCAATGGTCACGATATCGTCGATATAGGCAGGAGCGATGAAGTTGAGATGATCCACCGCCGCAGTGCGGGTGCTTTTGTGACAGTGACGGCGCGACACCACACCGGCCACCATATCGATCCACTCCATCAGCCTGCCGCCGAACAGCGTGTAGGAGGAATTGACGTCAGCCGGGGTGATGATGTGCACCTGCTCGGCGCGGCTGGCGCTGACCGGTTTGCAGGCACGGTCGGGAACGGGTCTGTCGCTCATGAAAGGTCCATCTCCTTTGGGCGGGTTCGGGAACGCTTCTTCGGGGCTGCGTCCTCAGCTGTGGCGTAGTAGGCGGGCGGCAGCTTGGTCAGCTGCGCTGCGATGGGCGCGCTCAGCAGCGCCCGGTCAAACAGGCTGAGGAACAGCAGCTTCTTTCGGGGCATGCGGTGGATGGCGAACCATTCGGGCTTCTTCATAAACAGGCGCTCCCACAGCAGCGCCTCGTCCAGCCCGCGCTTCAGCTCCGCGTCCATCTGGGTGATGCTCAGCGTCTCCTGCGCCAGCTGCGGCAGATACTGCACGGGAACCAGCACGAAGCTAAGATCCGGCACGCCGTTCACGGTGGCCAGATGGATGCGGTCATCCATCAGCGGTTCAAAGTTCGGCACGGCTTCGGGGCAGATGGGGTGGGGCAGAATGTCCATGTCCACCCATGCTGCGTGCGTGAATTCGATCTGCTTGCTGGCGGCGCGCAGCATGAGCAGGGGCTTGCTGCGCTGAAAGTGCTCCTCCTCGGAAAGCACGTTTTCCAGCAGCGTGCGCGGAAGCAGCGCATTGGCAGGATAGCTTTGCGTATGGGGAAAGGCGGCGCGCAGCGCGCGCTCCTGACTGCCACCGGTGAACAGCAGCAGCGGCAGGCTTTCGATGCGGCGCAAAAAGCCGAAGCGCAGCGTGCGGGCGACCGGGGAAAGCTGGGCGGCGGGCAGGTCGATACAGGCGCTCACCAGCAGCGGCATGTGCGTTTCCTGCCAGCGCATGTGGGCGGTGCGCATCCGCTGGTTGACCGCCAGCCCCGGCGGCATGCGCTGCGCATAGGTCTCCTCGGGGCCGAACAACCCCATGGCCGCCTTGCCGATGCCGCGCCGCTGCCCGTAGCGGAAACCGAGCAGCTGCTCGAAGCGCGCCAGCGTGGTGCCGGGCAGCGCCTCCGGCGCGGGGCGGAAAAGCATGCGCCGGGGCAGCTCTGTCAGCGGCCACAGCAGCGCTTTGTGCAGCGCAAAGACCGTGTAGCCCAGCACATAGGCCGATAGCGAAAGCGTGCGCAGGGACGGATTGCCCTCCAGCAGAAAATCGATCGGGCCCAGCAGCAGCGCGGGATCGATCAGCAGGGTGGAGACAGGCGACTGCGCGCACACCAGCGCCAGCCCGCGGCCAATGACCACGGCATCTTCGCCCAAGCCTTCCTTCAGCGCGGGCAGATGCGCCTGTGACGGCGCAGGATCTGGCGCGGAAAAAACGACCGGGGGCTGCTGCAGCGCAATGCCGCGCGAGGTAGGGCGATCCTGAAGCGCGGGCAGGGATCGGCGCAGCGCGGCAAGGTTGCTGCCCAGCTTCGGCAGGCGCACGGTGGGCGCGTCCGGCGCAGGGGCGGCAGGGGCAGGGCGGTCGGCGCAGGGGGTCATGCTGCCGGTGAGCAGCGTGCGCGGACCGAGCGCTGCATAGATGCGCATCAGGTTCGCATCCCAACGCTGCGAAAATGCGTATTCCCCCGCAAGCAGCAGAAAATGCGTTTCGTCCGTCAGGCTTTCGTCGAGGGTCTCCAAACGTTCGTCCTCATAAAACAGGGGCTGTATGCCATCAGGCAGCTCCAGCGGACAGCCGCGCAGCGAGGTCGGCAGGGCAATGCGCAGTGCGGCGGGGCGCGCCGCGCATTCAAACGCGCGGCGCACGGTATGCTTGGCGCTGACGGCATCCGTGGGCGCAGACAGGATCAGCAGTACTTTGGGAACAAGCATGACGCTCGCCTCCTGCTTTGGTGGATGCTTTCATTATAGAGGATGCGGAGGAACACGTCAAGAAATGCAAATTTCATCGCTGCTTCATTGACATGTTCGCGGGCATCCTGTATGATAAAAGAGATGGGGTGTGTATACATGCCCAAGGAGGACGAAAATGCAGATTTTGATAACGGGAGCCAAGGGCTTTATGGGGCGCAATCTTTGCGCTGCCCTGAAGCAGACGCGGCCCGATGACCTGCTGTACCTGATCGACGCGGACAGCACGGAGCAGGAACTGGGATCCGCCGCCGCGCAGGCCGATTTTGTGTTTCATCTGGCGGGCGTGAACCGCCCGGAACGCGTGGAAGCCTTTATGGAAGGCAACCGTGATTTTACCCGGAAGCTGCTGTCATTGCTCGAATACGGCAAAAAGCCGCCGGTGCTGCTCACCAGCTCCATTCAGGCGGCGCTGGACAATCCCTATGGTGAAAGCAAGCGCGCCGGAGAGGACGCGGTGCGGGCGTATGCGCAGCGCACGGGCGCGCCGGTGTATATCTACCGCCTGCCCAACGCCTTCGGCAAATGGAGCCGTCCCCATTACAACAGCGCCGTGGCGACTTTCTGCTACGACCTCAGCCGCGGCTTGCCCATTACGGTGAACGATCCGTCCGTAAAGCTGACGCTTTGCTACATTGACGATATCGTGGCCGAATGTCTGCGCGCACTGGAAGGAAAGCCTTGCCGAGCGGAGGACGGGCTGTGCAGAGTGGAACCGGAGCACACCATCCTGCTGGGCGAACTGGCCGACCGGCTGCGTTCCTTTGGCGAAATGAGGAGCCGGCTGGACGTGCCGGATCAGTCCGACCCGCTCACGGCCAAGCTGTACGCCACCTATCTGAGCTTCCTTCCGGCGGAGGATCTTGCCCGCGCGCCCGTTACGCACAGCGACGCGCGCGGTTCCTTCACGGAGCTGCTGCACATGGCCGGTTACGGACAGGTGAGCGTGAACGTGTCCAAGCCCCACATTGTGAAGGGCGAGCACTGGCACCACACCAAGCATGAGAAATTCATCGTGCTCAGCGGCGAAGGCGTGATCCGCCTGCGCAAACCGGAGGAGGCCACGGTCATTACCTACCGCGTCAGCGGCGATGTCTATCAGGTGGTGGATATTCCGCCGGGATATACGCACAACATCGAAAACACGGGCGATACCGATATGATCACCCTGATGTGGGCCAACGAGCGCTTTGACGCGGACCGCCCGGATACATGGCGGCTGCCGGTGGCCCCGGCCAAGGAGGAATGAAACCATGCGCAAGCTGAAACTGATGACGGTGCTGGGCACCCGCCCGGAGATCATCCGCCTGTCGGCAGTGATGAAATGCGCCGACCGATACTTCGACCATGTGATGGTGCACACGGGCCAGAACTATGATCCGGCGCTCAATCAGGTGTTCTTTGACGAACTGGGGCTGCGCGCGCCCAACTATTATCTGGGCGCGGTGGGCAGCGATCTGGGCGAGACGATGGGCAACATCATTGCCCAGAGCTACAAGGTGATGGTGCGGGAGAAGCCCGATGCGGTGCTGATCTTGGGCGATACCAACTCCGCGCTGTCCGCCATCTCCGCCAAGCGCCTCAAGATCCCGATCTTCCACATGGAGGCCGGCAACCGCTGCTGGGACTGGAATGTGAGCGAAATGATCAACCGCAAGATCGTCGACCACATCAGCGACATCAACATGCCCTATACCGAAAACAGCCGCCGTTACCTGCTGAGCGAGGGCATTGACGGCAAGACCATCTTTGTGACCGGATCGCCCATGCGCGAAGTGCTGCACGACCATATGGCGCAGATCGAGCAGAGCAATGTGCTGGAAAGGCTTGGGCTGGAAAAGGGCCAGTACATTCTGGTGAGCGCGCACCGCGAGGAAAACATTGATCTGGAGGAGAACTTCCTGTCCCTGATGAACGCCATCAACCATATGGCGGAGGTGTATCAGGTACCGGTCATTTACTCCACGCACCCGCGCAGCGTGAAGTTCATCCGCCAGCGGGATTTCAAGTTCCATCCGCTGGTGCGCAGTCTGACGCCTTTCGGCTTCTTCGATTACAACCACCTGCAGATGAACAGCCTTGTGGTGCTGAGCGATTCCGGCACCCTGAGCGAGGAAAGCGCGATGCTGGGCTTCTGCGGCGTGCTCATCCGCACCTCCACCGAGCGGTCCGAGGTGCTGGACAAGGGCACGGTGGTGATCGGCGGCATCACGCAGGACAGCGTGCAGCAGGCGGCCGAGCTGGCCATCGCCATGCAGCGCAACGGCGAGCCGCGCGCCATGCCGCTGGACTATGAGGACATCAACGTAGGCGCGAAGGTGGTCAAGCTGATTCAGAGCTATACGCCCATCGTGAACCAAACCGTGTGGCTGAAGCGCGGATAAAAACGCAGATCGGCCCGGCAGGGTTTGGCTGCGCTGGAACGTTATCAATAAGGTGGAGTGGGGATTCCAAAGAAAACAGATATTAGGGAGGAAACGTCATGATTCGCAACTGCCTCAAAACGCTGCTCTGTCTGGTGCTGGCGCTGATGCTTCCGCTGTGCGCGGTGGCGGATGTGCAGCATACCCTGAAGGTGACCCCCGGCGCTGCGCTGGGACTGGACGAAGCGATCACCGATCTGACGGATGTGCTTGGCCTGAAGCTGACGCAGGGGGGGAAGAGCGCTGCGTTGAGCGTTACACTGGGACAAACCGATGTGGCCACGTTCGCCTTTTCGGCAGATGCGACCGGACTGTATCTGCACAGCGTGCTGCTGAGCGATGATGTGCTGTATGTAACGTGGGACGATGGCTTTGCCTATCTGACGGAGCTGCTCAAGGCGCAGATGCGCGCCGAAGGCGTGACGGACGAACAACTGGCCCCGATCGAAAGCAGTATGGCGGAAACGAAAGCGTCCATCGTGAAAGCGCTGGGCAGCGGTGTGGAGATCGTGTCTGCGAAGCCTGCCGATGGAATGGCTGCGATCACGCAGGCCATCAGCAGCGATCCCGCTCTGATGGAAATCTACGGAGATGTGGTCGTGGAGAAGGGCGACTATGCCGCCGCCCAGCGAGACGCCGCAGATGAGAAGCGCACCCTGAACCTTGGCACAGAGCAGCTGCTGAAGTTCTGCGATACCGACTATATGCGCACGCTGGCGCGTGAGACCGCGATGCTGGATCAGCCGCAGCTTCAGGGCGAGGCGCTGGAGAAGACTGTGGACGAGATGATGGAAGAAGTACGCGCGCTTTACAGTGCAATGGATTCCGAAACGCAGATCGTCGGCTATTTTCAGAACGGCACGGAGCCGGTCGGCATGGAAGTAACGATGCGCATGAGCGTTGGCGAGCAAGAGGATGGTTCCGCTTCTACGATGACGGCGGAAGCCAATTATGACCGCTTTACGGATGAAAGCGGCGTTGCCTATAAGGCTGCTGTGAATATAAAGCTGGACGGCAGCGCTGTGATGCAGAGCGTGTTTGCGCTGCACCGCGGCGTGGACGATGTGAGCGAGGGCAGTCTGGCTGTGCTTGCGGGCGGCGAGGAGATCACCCTGCTGTACCATGGGCAGAACACGCAGCCGGATGTGCGTCAGCGCAAGGTGGAGCTGTACGAGCGCAGCGGCGCTACCGCCATCATTGCGCCTGCGGCGTCTGACCGGCCGCTGATTACCTTCGAGCTGACCACTGCTCAGGCGGATCCTGCTGTGCTCGAAACCGTGAAAAAGGCGGATGCGCACAATAGCGTGAACGTTATGAAGCTGTCGGCAGAAGAAATGCAGACGCTGGTTTCCCAGATCCAAACGCGCAGCATGCAGAGCGTGTATACCGCGCTGGCCGAGCTGCCCACCAGCACGCTGCAGCTGCTCATGCAGATGGCGCAGTAACCAAGCAGGCAGCGCAGCCGCGCTGCCCGCCATGGCAAACAGCCATCACCCGTGCTCTTTTGCGGGGTGATGGCTGTTTGCTGTTTGCGGGAGTGGTTTTATAATAAGGAAGAAAACGAACGATGCTGCAAAAAATTTTTCTCAGAAAAAGCCACATTTCCGGCAGGGTTTGACAGCGTTGGTCCGTTTCTTTATGGCAGGGCTTTTCCATGGCAGAAGACGGCGCAGTTGTTGCGAAGGAACCTAATTCTTTACGAAATTGTATCAAAAATTTGAAGTTTTCACCGCAAAAGCCTTTACAAAACTTCTCAAACTCTGTATAATGCGAGAAGGAGCACTGTATGGAGCGCTATGCCCACATAGCGCACATCCTGACATACATTGTGTAACGGAGGGATATGGACATGAAAAGGAGTTTTTCCATCCTGCTGATCACGGCACTGCTGGTAGCGCTGATGCCGTTGATGTCGACAGTCGCATTGGCTGAAGAGTATGCGACTATCACAAGCGAGAATGGTTATGGCGTGCGTCTGCGCGAAGGCCCCAGCAAGGCATACAACCCGCTGGGTACTTTTGACGTGGGCACAACGGTGGTCGTGCTGCAGCGCGGCGATGAATGGTCCCAGCTGCAGATCGGCGACACGGTCGGCTGGATGCTGAACAAGTATCTGGTGTTCGGCACCACCGGCACCACAGGCGCCACCGTCAGCACGGCCAACGCTGTTGTGTACAGCAGCAACGGCCTGCGTGTATGGCTGCGCGCCACCGCTGGCGGCACCCGTCTGTTCCTCAACAGCCCCGGCACGGCCGTGACTGTGCTGGACTATGGCGATGAGTGGTGCAGAGTCAGCGTCAACGGTACGATCGGTTATATGATGACCAAGTACCTGACTATGGAAAAGATCGATCCGGCCGATTACCAGATCGAGTCTGCCACCATCAACTATTACTATCCTGTGGTGGGCGATACGTTGAGCGTGGCTGTGGAGCCTTCCGCCGCGACCGTCACCTACGAGTGGTATGTGGACGGCGAACTGCTGGGCACCGAATCTACCTTCGAAGTGCTCACCCGCTATGCCAACCAGACCATCAAGGTGAAGGTGACCGGTACGGGCAGCTACTACGGCTCTGCGGTGGATACGGTTTACCCCGTGCAGATCAACCGCAGCCTCAAGTCCGTGTCGCTCAGCCAGAGCGTGCCCGTTGTGGGCGAAAAGCTGGAGGCTGTGCTGCAGCCTACCTCGGCCAGCGTGGATTACAGCTGGCGCGTGGGCGGCGTGGAAGTGAGCAGTGAAGCCGCCTACACCCCCACTGCGGATGACATTGGCAAGCTGATCCAGCTGAAGGTGACCGGCATTGACGGCTTCTCCGGCAGCGCGGCCTGCACCGCCAAGAGCGTGGTCATCAGCGACAAGGTCGTTCAGTATGTGGAGCTGAGCAACAAGTACCCGATCGTGGGCGAAGTGCTGACGGCCAGCGTCTATCCCTCCAGCGCAGATGTGAACATCACTTGGTACGCCGATGGCGAAGCCGTGGCGTACGTAAGCAGCTATGAAGTGAACAAGCGCGACCTGGGCAAGAAGATCCAGGTGGTCGCGGAAGGCGTCGATCCCTATTCCGGCACCGCTACCGCCACCACGGCCAACGTGGCCAGCTCCGAGATCACGGGCGTGTTCATCACGGAGGAATCTCCGCTGGTGGGCGACTGGATCACCGCGCTGATCAAGCCCAGCACCGCTACTGCGTACTATTATTGGTACACCGATGACAACATCCTGATCGCGCAGGGCCAGAGCAGCAGCCTTGAACTGACCGACAGTCTGGTTGACAAGTATGATCTGGTCGGCAAGAAGATTTGGGTGAGCGCTGTGGGCACGGGCGTATATACCGGCGCCGTGTACAGCAGCCAGAGCGGCGAAGTGATCGACTACAAGGTGATCACGGCGGTCGCCATTGACAACACCACGCCTGTGGTGGGCGACGTCCTCACCGTGTCGGTGGAGCCCCGCAGCCGCGATCCCTTCTTTGAAAACGATTTGACCTATATTTGGTATGCCGATACCGAAACCAAGACGGAGCATGGCTCCAGCTATACCGTGCAGTATTCCGACATTGACAAGCGCATCCGCGTGAAGGTGATCGGCGCAAACGGTTATTCCGGCGAGGCATACAGCACCTACACCGGCAAGGTGGCGGAATACGGCTACCTGACCGCTGCCAAGATCTATAACGGTTCCACCGGCGAATACGCTACCTCTGTGTCGCCTGAAGTGGGCCATACGCTCTATGCATCGGTCAGCCCCACGGGCGGAAACGATTCTGTCACCTACACTTGGTCTGTGGGCGGTAAGACCGTGGAAGCGGATGATGCGGACGGCGACAGCCTCACGATCAAGAAGGAATGGACCAATCAGCAGATCACGCTGACGGCCACCGGTACGGATTGCTACGCTTACGGCAAGCCTGTAACGGCCATGACCAAGAAAGTGGTGTACCGCGACGCGCTGAATGCGGCGATGTGGATCGATGCGCCCGAAGTAGGCGTTGCTCCCTCCAGCAGCGCATACTGCTACGACTCGGATTATGGCTTTGACGAGTGCACTGCCTCCGTCAATTGGCTCAATTCCAACTATGAAACGGCCGTGCTGGATGTTTACGGCTGCTTCCTGCCCGGAACGGAGTACATCGCTCAGGTGACCGTCCAGCCCAAAGACAAGAATCTGACCCTCTTTGGCGCGAACGTTCAGTTCTACAGCGACGGCACCATCGCCTCCAGCACGCAGGCTGAAGACGGTTCCTCTACTTATTATGTGACCTTCGGCGCGACTGCCGCGCAGTCCGTCACGGATTACTACATTGCGGATCTGGACGCGCCTGTTGTTGGCGGCGAAATGGACAGCACCTGCAGCAACGATCAGGTCGTGGGCAGCGTTACCTGGAGCTACACCGAGGATGTGTACACCGCCTGCATCGAACTGCAGACCTATCTGGGCTACACCCTTGATGGCGTGCCGGACAATGCCTTCACCGTCGCCGGTGCGGACAAGACCCTCTACACCGCCGGCAGCAACGTCATTTGGGCCATCTTCAACGTGGATCACGAGCTGACCATCCAGATGGACAAGGACGCTGTGTATCTGGACGGCTATAACCGCCGCATCGTGCAGTGCTCCGCTCTGCTGAGCAACTACATGGGCAAGCTGGAGAACATCAAGTGGGAGATCGTAGACGCCCGCGTGGACGGCACTTCCATCAATGAGAACGGCCAGCTCGTCATCGGCATGTACGAAGAGACCGAGCGCCAGATGACTGTGCGCGCGACCGTCACCGTCGGCTCCAAGGAATATGTGGCGGAAAAGGCTGTCAGCATTTACAGCGGTACCGATACCAACACCGCGCTGAAGGTGATCTTCACCAAGTACAACTCTGAGATCACCCGCGGCGGCCGCGGATATTTCGAGACGGTCGTGTCCAACTCTTCCGACGGCTGCAAGCTGTTCGCCCTGTATGAGGACGGCACCAGCAAGCAGATCACCGACGGCTGGCTGTACATTCCCACCAACATGGATGACGAATACGTCATCGTGAAGGGCATCTCCAACGAGGATCACTCCGTGGTGTGCACCATGCTGGTGACCTTGACCGGTGATATCACCGATCCCAGCACCGACACCAACGCGCCCAAGGTGGAATTCACCAAGTCCTACGCGGTGGTCGAACTGGGCAGCACCGTTACCTATGAAGCCAAGTCCATCGGCACCGTCAAGGATGACTGCGTGATCTATGTGACCTGGCCCAACGGCGACATGGAAGTGCTAAAGAACGGCGCGCTCAAGGTCGACGCCGACGAAAAGGCGGAGAACGTGACCGTTACCGCTTACTCCACCGAGGATCCCATGCTGAGCACCAGCATGAATGTGACGATCGTGCCTGCGGCCAACGTCACCTTCACCAAGGGCCCCGATAAGGTGGAACGCGGCAAGAGCTACGACTATGAAGCCATTGCCCGTTATCTGGCTCAAAACGTGGAGTGTACCCTCTACGCCGACTTTGGCGGCGGCCAGGTGAAACTGGAAGGCGGCAAGCTGAACGTTGCAGCCGATGAAAAGGCCGCCAGCGTTACCATTACCGCCGTGTGCACCAAGGACACCAGCATCACCGGCAGCAAGACCATCACCATCTACCCGGCTCGCAGCATTGAGTTCGTGAAGTCCGAGAACGTGGTGAGCAGAGGCGGCTATGCCTACACCTTCGCTGCTACGGCTACGGTCTTCGGCACCGCAAAGGAATGCGACATCTACGCGGACTTTGGCGATGGCGAAACCAAGCTGGACGGCGGCAAGCTGGTCGTGGATGCGGCTGAGACGGCCGATTCCGTGACTGTGACCGCCAAGTATACCTGCGATGACGGCGAGGAACTGACCCGTTCCATGAACGTTGCCATCAAGGACAAGTCCTACATCGAATTCACCTCCAGCGCCACTTCCGTGGAGCATGGCGATGAAGTGACCTACAAGGCAGTTGCCTATATCGACGACGAGATCCTGGATTGCGACATCTACGCCATCTGGGACGATGGTACGCAGGAGAAGCTGACGAACGGCGTGTTGAAGGTTTCCGAGACCGAAACCGAAACGCATCTGCGCATCAAGGCGGTTTATGCGCAGGGCCAGCCCACCGAAATGAGCACCAGCCTGAACGTGACCATTAAGCCCGATGCGTACATCGCGTTCGCGGACGGTCTGCCCACCCAGATCAAGCGCAGCGGCGAAGCGTACTACTCCGCCAACGCGGTGTTCAAGAACACCACCGATCCCGCCGACATCTACGCTGACTATAACGATGGCAACGGCTATGTGGCGCTGCCCGGCGGCAAGCTGGAAGGCAGCAAGGCTGCGGGCGCCAGCGTGAGCATCATGGCTGCCTATGACGGCATTGCGTCCGAATACATGACCGTGACCATCACCGACCTGCCCAAGATCACCTTCACCAAGTCTGCCTCGAAGGTGGAACGCGGCACCACAGCGGAGTTTGCAGCCAGCGCGACAGTGGACGGCACGTCCTACGCTTGCGACATCTACGTTGTGGACTCCGATGGCACCGAGACCAAGCTGGAAGGCGGCTTGCTGACGGTGGCTGAGGAAGATGCACGCGAGATGCTGCTCATCCGTGCCCGCTACCTCATGAGCGACGGCACCACTGAACTGACGGCCAACACGGAAGTGACGCTCTTCACGGCCAAGAAGGTTCTCTCCATGAGCTGGAAGGATTCTCATCTGTCTGTGGAACGCGGCGGTGAGTACACCTTTGCTGCGGAGGCCCTCCTGGATGATAAGACCACCGAAGCGTGCGATATCTATGTGAACGGCGCCCTGATGAAGGACGGCAAGTACACCGTAAGCGCGACCGAGACCGCTGCGACGCTCACCGTCAAGGCTGTCTATAACGACGAGTACCTTTCCAAGACGGTCAACGTATACGACAAGTCTACGATCGCCTTCACCCAGTTCACCGACAGCATCGCTCCGGGCGGCTCCGCTATCTATAAGGCGGTTGCCAAGGTGGCAGGCAAGGATCATCCATGCACCATCGTGGCCAGCTTTGGAGATATCAGCAAGAC
Organism: uncultured Oscillospiraceae bacterium; assembly: GCA_964504385.1. GTDB lineage: Bacteria > Bacillota > Clostridia > Christensenellales > Aristaeellaceae > Limiplasma. Next base: position 2,716 of record CAZDEF010000002.1, on the reverse strand, counting down.
GCTGCCTGAGTCCGGCAAGCTGAAGTACAGCGATTTGATCTGGATACCCACTAAGGATGTGACCGTAACGCTGACGGCAAGCTACAAGGACGAAGCGAGTGGCATCGCCCTCTCCACGCAGAAGAATGTGACGTTCACCCGTTTTGGGGCGCTTTCCACGCTTGATGAAAGCTCCGAACCGGTCGAGATCACCATGGAAGGCGAGCTGCCTGTAGTTGCGGAGGTTCTGCCGGAGATCAGCGTGATCGACATGTTGCCGGAAGGCCCGACGGCTGGCGATGCTACGCTCGAGCCCGAAGCAGCGGAAACGACAGAGGAACCTGCAACCGAACCGGAAGAAGTGCCCGAGACCATCGTGATCGATGTGGACACCACCGAGCCTGCGACCGAGGAAGTTGAGACCGAGCCGGAAGAAGTGCCCGAGACCATCGTGATCGATGTAGACACCACCGAGCCTGCGACTGAGGAAGCTGAGACCGAACCGGAAGAAGTGCCCGAGACCATCGTGATCGTGGTGGATACCACTGAACCGGTGGAAGAAACGGCCGAAAGCGAACCGGCTGAGGAAACCAAGCCTGCAGAAAAGGCCGAGAGCAAGGCTGAGCAGGAAGTTTCTGAAGCGGAAGAAACGGCTGAGAATGAAGAGGAGGATGAGACCCTCGATGCGCTGGAAGGCGACGATATCGGCGAAAGCGCTCAGAGCGAATCTCCCATCAAGATCAGCTTCACCAAGCATGCCAACAAGATCCGCCTGGGCAATTACAGCACCTACAAGGTGAATGTGACCGGTTCTGATCAGGGCGTGATCTGGAGCCTGCGTCTGAGCGCGGATGTGAACGGCGACCCCGTTTCCTCCATCGATCAGGATGGCCGCCTCACCATCAGTCTCGATGAAACGGCTGAGAAGCTGATCGTGGTCGCCACCTCCCGCGAGGATCGCTCCGTGCGCGCCCGCTGGATCGTAGAAGTGACCGACGAGGAAGTGGCTGCTGCCGATGAAGCGGAGACCGAAGAAACCGTGACCGTTGGAGACGAAACCATGACTGATGAGGACGCCATGGCGGAGGCTGCGATGGCCGAGGAGAACAAGGGCGAAGAGGAGCCCGCTCAGGAGCCTGCCGAGATCGAAGAAGAGCTCGTCAAGGTCGAAGAAGGCGGTTCCCTGCTGGATATGTTCTGATTTTCGAAATACGATCCCCAAGGGCCTGCTGCAGATAGTCTTCTGCAGCAGGCTCTTTTTCAACAGTCTGAGCCTTGCAGCAGCCATTTGGAGGGCTACGGCCTTCCAAAGACGTTTTTTCGACAAGCCGCAAGGATCGCAGTGCGCCGGAAAATGCCCTGCACCGCATGGCGATCATCCATCCAAATAGGCATATGGAATAAAATGTGAAATTTTTATGAACTGCTTGAATGCGCTTTTGGGACGGTGTATAATTCCTTCGAATTTTGAAGAAGGTGATCCTTTTGCAAGAGACGCATGAATACCTCGTGCCAGACTATTATCCATATTTTACATGCAAGATGGGAAGCTGCCGCGCAGCATGCTGCGAGGGCTGGCCCATCTCGTTTTCTTTGGAGGACTATTATCACCTGATGGGGGAGGAGTGCTCGCCGGAGATGCGGCGCAAGCTGGACACGGGGCTGCACATCAAACTCAAACCCACGCCGGACGCCTATGCGGAAATTGCCCCGCGGTACGATGGCCGCTGCCCCATGCGGCTGGAGGACGGCCGCTGCGCGCTGCACGCCGAGCTGGGCGAAGGAGCGCTGAGCTATGTGTGCCGGTTGTATCCGCGCGGTGTGCGGCTGGAAAACGGCTATGAGTGTTCCTGCGCCAACAGCTGCGAGGGCGTGCTGGAACTGCTGTTCAGCCGGGATGAACCCATTGAGTTCATCCCCATGCAGCTCACGTTCGATGTGCCGAAGCCGCAGCAGCGTGCGGTGTTCTTTGAAACGCTGGGGCGCGAACAGCGGATCCGCCTGTGGCTGATCCGCCAGATGCAGAATCAGGCGCTGCCCATGCCGCAACGGCTGATGGCGATGGGCCACGCACTGTGGGCGCTGGACGAGGCGCTGCAGACCCGCGACGAAGAACAGGTGGAACGGCTGCTGTGCGGGCGCAGACGCATGCGTCCGCTGCAGCCGCAGGAGCTTACTCAGGGCCATCTGGACTTTGGGCTGACTGTGGCGCACGGCATGATCGAGCTGCTGGACGAGCGCAGCGATAGCGTGCGCAGCTATGGCGAAGCGGCGCTGCGCTGCTTTGACCGTTCCTTCCAGCGCTACGCCGCGGCACGCGCGCACTTTGAAACGCTGTTCCCCAAGTGGGAGATCTGGTTTGAGCACATGCTGGTCAACCACATGTTCTTCTCCCGCTTCCCGTTTCAGGATCGTCCTGAAAGCCTGCGCGATGAGTTCGTGGCGCTTTGCGCGGTCTATACGCTGCTGCGTTTCTTGGGCATTGGCTGGATGTGGGGCAGAGAGAAGGAAGCCGATTTTGTGGATGTAGCGGCCGCTGCCTTCCGACTGGTGGATCACACGGCGTTTGACCGCTATGCCGCGCATATGATGAAACAGCTGGGCTGTGAGGACTGGGACCGCATGCTGGATCTGGTGAGTCTGTAATATGGAAAAGAGGTTGCTGCAGCTTGTGCAGCAACCTCTCAGACCGCTGACAAAGTCGTCAGCGGTCTTTTCAAATGGGAAAAGCAAGAAA
>CAZDEF010000001.1:0-64347 GCA_964504385.1 uncultured Oscillospiraceae bacterium | reverse complement strand
TCGATCTTCACGCCGGTCTCGGCAATGATCTTATTGATCATCTTTCCGCCGGGTCCAATGACCTCGCGGATCTTCTCAGGATTGATGGTGAAGCGGATGATCTTGGGCGCGAACTTGCTCAGGTGATCGCGGGGCTGGCCCAGCGTATCCAGCATGATTTTGAGGATATGCAGGCGGCCGGCCAGCGCCTGATTGAGGGCGCGCTCGAGGATGGGACGATCGATACCGGCGATCTTGATATCCATCTGGATGGCGGTGATGCCCTGCACGGTACCGGCGACCTTGAAGTCCATGTCGCCCAGGAAGTCTTCCAGACCCTGAATATCGGTCAGCACGGCCACGTTATCGCTCTCAGTGTCCTTGATCAGGCCCATGGCCACACCGGCCACAGGGCGCTTGATCGGCACGCCCGCGTCCATCAGGGACAGGGTGGAACCGCACACGGAAGCCATGGAGCTGGAACCGTTGGAGGACAGGATCTCAGACACCAGACGCAGCGCGTAGGGGAATTCATCCTCGCCGGGAATGACGGGCTCCAGCGCGCGCTCAGCCAGCGCGCCGTGGCCGATCTCGCGGCGGCCGGGGCTCTTCATGCGGCCCGCTTCGCCGGTGGCATAGGGGGGCATGTTGTAGTGGTGCATGTAGCGCTTGCTATCCTCGGTGCCCAGACCGTCCAGGATCTGCACATCGCTCATGCTGCCAAGGGTGGTCACGGTCATGGCCTGCGTTTCACCGCGGGTGAAGATGGCGCTGCCGTGGGTGCGGGGCAGGATGCCCACTTCGCACCAGATGGGGCGCACGTCGGTCAGACCGCGGCCGTCGGGACGGATGCCCTGCTCCAGGATCTTCTTGCGCATGATCTCCTTCTTGAGGTAGTACAGCGCATCGGCCACTTCGCTCAGGCGACCTTCAAACTGCTCGGCAAAGTGCTCGTTGCACTCGGCCTGCACCTGATCCTCGCGCTCCTTGCGTTCGTGGCGGTCGGGGGTCTCAAACACCCAGCAGCACTTGTCATAGGCAAATTCGCGCACAGCGGCCTTCACATCGTCGCCGGTGGTCACCAGATCCACCACGGCCTTTTCCTTGCCGATCTCGGACTGGATGTTCTCGATGAAGGCGACGATCTTCTTGATCTCTTCATGGGCGAAAAGAATAGCCTGCAGCATCTTTTCTTCGGAAATTTCCTTCGCGCCCGCTTCTACCATCAGCACGGCGTCCTTGGTGCCGCTCACAGTCAGATGCAGGGTGCTGCGCTGGCGCTGCTCCTCGTTGGGGCAGATGATGAATTCATCATCCACGCAGCCCACCACCACGGTGCCGGTGGGGCCGCCCCACGGAATGTCGCTCACAGACAAGGCTGCGGAGGAACCGATCATGGCGGGGATCTCCGGGGGGATGTCCTTGTCCACGCTCAGGCAGGTGGCGACGACCTGCACATCGTTGCGCATGCCCTTGGGGAAGAGCGGGCGCAGGGGACGGTCGATCAGGCGGCAGGTGAGGGTGGCCTTTTCAGTGGGACGGCCTTCACGCTTGATAAATCCGCCGGGGATCTTGCCCACGGAATACTGCTTTTCTTCAAAATCGACGCTCAGGGGGAAGAAATCCACGCCCTCGCGCGCCTTTTCGCTCATGGTGACGTTCACCATCACCACGGTGTCGCCGTAGCGGACGAAAGCAGAACCGTTGGCCTGCTGGGCATACTTGCCGAATTCGATGGACAGCGGACGGCCCGCCAGCTCGGTAGAGAACACTTTGTAATCCATTTTAATACTACTCCTCTTCACACTTCCTGCAGCCACAGCCTCGTGCTGCGGCGCATCCTATCCCATAGGCTGTATCCATGCAGCCGTATGTGCAGTAAAACGGCCGCGCCTGACGGGGCGCCCCGCCAAGGTGCGGCCGAAACCCTGAAAACCTTACTTGCGCAGACCCAGCTGAGCAATCAGGGTACGATAGCTTTCGATATCGGTCTTTTTCAGGTAATCCAGAAGGCCACGACGCTTACCAACCATCAGCAGCAGGCCGCGACGGCTGTGGTGATCCTTCTTGTTGAGCTTGAGATGCTCGTTGAGGTGGTTGATGCGATCGGTCAGCAGAGCGATTTGCACCTCGGGAGAACCGGTGTCACCATCGTGACGGGCGTAAGTGGCAATGATCTGGGACTTTTCCATGGTGGGTTGCCTCCTTGTTTTAGGTCGCGGCATTTGCGCCGCCCCTGTTTGGTAATCGCCGTGCTCATAGCCTGCCGTTGGCTTTCGTACCGGCTGCGGGCACGGTTCCATGTGCACACGCACGCCAACTATTTTACCATGCTCGCGCCCGTTTGTAAACGCTTTTTGTACATCTTTTTTGCGTACGGCCTTGGCGAAAAGCGACAATCATCCACTGCAGTTTTTGTCAATTCTCTTGACAGATCGAACATGCCTGTTGTAGAATACATATAGCGAAATACGGAATACCCCCGAAACGTCTGAATGGCGAATGAAAGCGGAAAGCACTTTCATTGGCGTTCTTTCGTTTCATCATCAGGAAAGGAAGGAAAACCGAAATGAAGAAACTGTTGGCAATTCTGTTGGCCGCCATGATGCTGTGCTCCATGGTCCCCGCGCTGGCCGCGACCGAGTATGACGTGACCGAACCCATCACCATCACTTGGTGGCATGCGCACGAGGATCAGCTGACCGAGTACCTGAACTATATGGTGGATAAGTTCAACGCCGAAAACGAGATGGGCATCACTGTCAATCCCGTTTACATCGGCAGCTATGGCGAGATCAACACCCAGTTCATCGCTGCGGCGGCCGCCGGCACCGGCACCGTTCCCGCGCTGGTGACCTGCAACACCTCCTATCCTGCCAGCTACGGCAAGGATGGCCTGTGCGAAGTGCTGGATCCCTACATCGACGCGTTCGACTATGATGTGGAAGACTTCGGCGAGGGCCTCATCGCCTCCACCAGCTACGACGAAGAGCAGATCGCTCTGCCGTACCTGATCTCCACCCAGGTGATGTATTACAACAAGACGGCTGCCGAGGCCGAAGGCATCACCATGCCCAAGACGCTGGACGAGATGGAAGCGTTCCTGGAGAAGGCCACCCTCTTCAACGAGGACGGCACCACCAAGCGCTACGGCACCGTGTTTGGCGGCTGGGACTACTGGTACTATGAGATGCTGTACAAGAACAACGGCGTGGAGACCGTGCTGGAAGACGGCACCACGGACGTGAACTCCGCCAAGTCTGTGGAGATCACCGCCAAGATCAAGGAATGGATCGACAAGGGCTACGCCTACTACGCCTACGGCACCGGCGCTTCCTCTAACATGCGCCAGCTGTTCTGGGATGGCGGCGCGTTCAGCGTGTTCCATACCTCCTCCCTGTATGACACCTATGTCACCAACGTGGGCGACAGCTTTGAAGTGGGCATGGCTTGGCTGCCCGGCGGCAACGACGGCGAGACCTTCAAGTCCGAGGTCGGCGGCGCTGCCATCCTGATCCCCGCGGCCGCTTCTCAGGCGGAAAAGAACGCTGCGTGGCAGTTCCTCATGTTCATGACCAGCCCCGAGATCAACCTCTACTGGGCGGACAAGACCGGCTACTTCCCCACCCGCGCCAGTGTGCAGGGCACTGCCGAGTATGAAGAATACCTGAGCCGCAAGCCCGCGATGGCCGACATCGTGGCCATGGCCGGCTGGATCAACCCCCGCAACCAGAACCCCGCTTACGACGCCTGCGCGAACCTGTGGCGCACCGCGCTGTACGAGATTTTCAACAACAACGCTCCCATTCAGGAGACCCTCGACCAGCTGGCTGTGGAAATTCAGGAGACGCTGGACGATCAGTGATCAGCTGCTTGCAGCAGAGCAGGAGGCCGCAAGGCCTCCTGCCTTTACAACCGGAAAAACACTGGTAAAACCAGAGCACGGGAGGGGAACACGCTGTCCTCTCCCGTGCAGTACAAAACGAGGGATGTAAACGTGAAAACTGTGGAAGAACGCGCATGGAAGACAAACGTGCGCTTGAAGGAAAAACAGCTGATTTCGAAGCGGCAGCGTGTATGCGGCGCAGTGCTGATCGTGCTGGGCGCGCTGGTGCTGTCCCTCGGCCTGTTCGGCTGGCTGGCGGGCGACATGCAGCTGAGCCTGTTCAGCGATCTGGCCGATCAGGTGTACGCCGCGCGCGAAGCCGCGCAGAGCGCGGGCACCGGCGTGACGGGCGCGCTGGATATGGCCGGCGAGGAAAGCGGCGTGCATGTGTACTATGCCGAATATACGGCCGGCGCGGAAACGGGCTATGTGAACGCGCAGGAATTTGACATCGGCGAGACCAAGAAATCGCTCAAGGGCGAAGGGCTGCAGTTTCCCGGTACGAAGGATTACCTCAATCAGGTCGTGCCGGAGGAGCAGACGGTGAAGCTGGACAACGGCATGGAATTCACCCAGAGCGTGAAGCTGCCCGGCGCAGGCTCCAGCAAATACCGCAGCCTGAAGCTGACGGTGGGGGAGGCCGGTACGCTGCGCGTGTACGCCACTTCCTCGCTGCCGGATCAGGAGCGGCGCATGGTGCTGTACAACACCAAAAACGGCGCGGAAGTGGCCGTGGCTATGGCGCCCGTGCTGAACGGCGACGTGCCCTGCACCACTTTTGCCATTCCCGAGGCGGGCACCTATTACCTGTCCACCAAGGGCGATATCCCCATCGCACCGCTGAGCACGATCATGAACATCGCCATCGTGCTGATCCTGGCGGGCGCGATGCTGCTGTTCAACGGGATCATGATGCTGATCCAGCGCTGGGAGCGCATGAAGGATCTGTTCTTCGTTGAGCCGGTCATCCTGTTCTTCCTGCTGTTTGTGTATTACCCGCTGATCGATCTGGTGCGCATCTCCTTCACGGACATGGGCATCCTGACCACGGGCAAGCAGGAGTTCATCGGCTGGAACAACTACAACTGGCTGTTCAACCAGTCCGGCTCCAAGTATTTCTGGGAGTCGCTGCGCATCACCGGCATCTACACCTTCTGGGAAGTGGCCATCACCGTGGCGGGCGGCATGCTGCTGGCGCTGCTGTTCAACCGCATGACCCGCGCCTTCAACGCTTTCCGCGCCATCGTGTTCATGCCCAAGTACATTGCTGTGTCCACCAGCGCCGTGGTGTTTATGTGGATCCTGTTTGCACCGGCTGCGGGCAACAGCGGCAGTCAGGCGGATGGTATCCTCAACTTTGCCCTCAGCCGCTTCGGCATTACCGGCCCCAGATGGCTGCTGGATGAATCCACCGCGCTGACCGGCGTGCTGCTGCTGACCGCGTGGCGCGTGGTCGGCTATGCCATGATGATCTACCTGTCGGCCATGCAGGGCATCCCGAGGGATTACTATGAGGCGGCCTCCATTGACGCGGCGGACGGCGTGCAGCAGTTCCGCTACATCACAGTGCCGCTGCTGGCCCCCACCACGCTGTTCCTGTTTGTGACCACGTTCATCGCCAGTATGAAGGTGTTCCAGAGCGTGGACGTGATGACGGGCGGCGGCCCCGGCACCGCCACCAACGTGATGGTGCAGTGGATCTACAACTTGACGTTCAAGGACTTCCGCACTGCGCGCGGCGCGGCGGTGTCGCTGGTGTTCTTCCTGATCCTGCTGGTATGTACGGCTGCGACCATGAAGTATTCCAACAAGAGCGTCAACTATGATTCTTAAGAAAGGGGCGATCGTATGCTGAATCATCAGAAAAAGACGGGCATCGGAATGGTGCTGGCTGCAGCGGCGCTCCTGATCGCTGCTTTCCTTGCAGTACCCTTTGGCGCGCAGCCTGCCGTGCGCACGGTGCTGGCCGTCATTGGCGCGGCGCTGCTGCTGGCGGCTGCGCCCATCATGTGGAAAGACGGCATGGCCCGGCTGAAGGCCGACAGCTGGCGCAGAGGCAGTCTGCACAGCATGCGCCAGAGCGGTTCGTTCGATATCGTAATGCTGCTGCTGATCTTGGCCGTGGTAATGGCGGCGCTGGGTGTGTTTGGCGTGGTGACCTACAACGCGACCCTGAGCAAGCACATCGCGCTGGCGGGCGGCACGGCGTCCACGCTGGAGGAAGCGCGGCTGCTCCCGCAGTTTGTGGAGTACAACTTCAAGAAGGATCTGAACCTCATTGCGAACAGCTACCAGGTGTTCTTCGCCATTGCGGCGGTGCTGGTGGCGGTGTCCGCAGTGGCGCTGCTGTACATGCGCTTTGTTTCGCCCATTGTGCGGGCGGATGAAAGCCTGCAGCATGCGCACAAGGTGTACCGCACCGTGGCGCAGTATGCCGCGGCGATCTTCGTGGTGCTGATCATGCTGTTCCCCATCTATTGGATGATCATCTCCTCCTTCAAGACATCCACCGAGCTGCTGGCTCCTGTGCCCACGCTGTGGCCCAAGGAATTCATGTGGGAGAACTATCCCAACGTGCTCAACCGTGCGCCGTTTATGAAGTACTTGGTGAACACGCTAGTCACCACCGCCGCCATGATGCTGGGCGAGATGACCATCGGCGTGATGGCTGCCTACGGCTTTGCCAAGGGCGAATTCAAGGGTCGCGAGTTCATGTTCATGCTGGTGCTGGGAGCGCTGATGGTGCCCATTCAGGTGACCTTCGTGCCTATCTATGTGTTCATCGCCCGCTTGAATACCATCGATACCTATCTGGGCGTCATCCTGCCCAATTTGGTCAGTGCGTATTTCATTTTCATGCTGCGCCAGAATTTCATGGCCGTGGATAACAGCTACATTGAGGCCGGTAAGGTGGACGGCATGGGCCGCTTCGGCACCATCATCCATGTGCTGTGCCCCATGTGCAAGCCGACGCTCATCACCGTGAGCATCATTTCCTTCATCAACGGCTGGAACAGCTACTTCTGGCCCAAGATGGTCACCAAGACCGAGGCCAGCCGCACCATCGCTGTGGGCGTGCAGCAGCTGAAGAATACCTTCGCTGGCATGGAAGTTTCCAACTACAACGAGATCATGGCCGGCGCTGTGATGGCCATCGTGCCCATCATCGCTCTGTTCCTGATCCTGCAGAAGTACATCATGACCGGTATGTCCAAGGCTGCCATGAAATAAGCCGATGGAAAACCCAAAGACCGGCTCCGCGCGTTATGCGGGGGCGGTCTTTGAAGGTCGGAAGAGCCCATGGGAGGTTTGGAGGGCCGCAGCCCTCCAAGTGTGATCGTATCGACCGGCTTTGCCGGTCGGGCGGGCGTTTCCGCGCTCTGCGCGGAAACATTCCTTACGCCGTTTGCCGCCCGGCGAGCCGTAGGCGAGTAGGCAAACGGCGCCTTCCCTCGGCGGAAAAGATCGCTTTAGCGAGCTTTTTCGACGGTAAAAGACCGGCTCCGCGCGTTACGCGGGGCCGGTCTTTTGCGGCTGGTATTCCTTGATCCAGTCGATGAGCAGCGAGGAAAGGGTGACGGTGACCAGCGAGAAGGCGATGCGCCGCGCGGGAATGTAGCTGAGCGACAACGCCAGCACCGTCAGATCGGTAAAGAGATAGGCGCGGGAGAGCCGCCAGTGGAACGCATGGGAGAGCGTGAGCGCCAGAGCGTCATCGCCGCCGCTGGAACCACCCTGCCGAACAATCAGCCCGCCCCCCACGCCCACAAACATGCCACCCGCCACCGCCGCCGCCAGCGGGTGCGCCGAAAGGTCGGGCAGCATGGGCGGGAAAAGCTCCCACAGCTTGTAGAATGCAGACACACACAGCGTGGAGAGAATGGAGGTGCGGATGAAAGCAGCCCCCAGAAACTTGCAGGCCAGCAGATAGCAGGCAACGTCCAGCGCCGGAGTGATGTACGCGGGCGAAACGCCCAGCCAATGCTCGACCAGCAGCATCAGCCCGATGACGCCGCCTTCCGTGATGCCGGTGCGCTGGTGAATGTTGTGGATGCCGAAGGTGCAGATCATGGCGCCCAGCGCGATCCACAGGAGATTGGAAAGTGTCAGGCCGTCGGTGAGCCTGCGCCGGAGAGAATGGAGATTCAAATGAGGGTTCCTCCTTGATGAAAGATCAGGAAGTATGATAAACTATATACCTGCTATACAGTCAATGGGGGAGGACGCGCACATGAAGCCTTACTTTTCCATCGGCGAAATGGCGAAGCAGCAGAATATCTCCCGCCAGACGCTGATCCTGTATGACCGCATGGGGCTGTTCCGACCGGCCTATGTGGACCCGGACAACGGCTACCGCTACTACAGCGCTGCCCAGCTGGACACGCTGGACGCCATTTGCATGATGAAGCGGATCGGCTTTTCGCTGGAGGAGATCAAAGCGCACATGAAGGACTATCACATGGATACCTCCATTGCGGCGTTGGAAAAGCAGATCGCGGTGATGGATCGGCAGATCGCGCAGCTGCAGATGATCCGCAGCCGCGCAGAGCACCGCCGTCAGCAGCTGGTGCAGATCGCTTCCCTTCGCAACGGCGGCGAACGGGTGACGGAGGAAGCAGCGCAGTCCCAGCATCTGCTGCTGCAGGAGGTCGCGCCGCCCTATTCGCTGGAGGCGGTCAGTCTGGCCACCAAGCAGTGCTTTGTTCGCTCGTTTCGATCGAAGCTGCCGGTGTATTTCCTCAGCGGTGCGATCGTTCCCCTGGAGCGGATCCTGCAGGGGCGCTACACGGAGGCTTCGCATGTGTTTTTGCCCATTGAAAAGACGGAAGGCACGAGCGGCGTTATCCATCTGCCGCAAGGGCGCTGCGTGTGTACCTACCACACGGGTGATTATCCGTCCATTGGCAGGGCCTATGAACGCATCCTGAACTATTGCCGCCAAAACCGTTTGGAGATCATATCGGATTCCTATGAGTTTGCCATCAATGATTCCCTGTCTACCGGGGACGAAAACGAGTATGTGACGAAGATCCAGTTTTATGTACATGCGAAGGAGGACACTTCGCCTCAGAAACTGTGAAGAAACCAAAGCACCCCTGCAGAACGAGAGCGTTCTGCAGGGGTGCTTCGTGATAGGCGATTGGGGACGTTGTCCTCATTCCAGAATATTGCTGGTGATGTAGTCCACGCCGCATTCGATCACGCGCTGCGCGTCCTCCAAGGTATCCACCGTCCACACGTTCACTTCGCGTCCGGCCTCGTGCAGGGTGCTGACCAGCTCGGCGGTCACAGCCGTGTGCTTGATGTCCAGATCCAGCGCGTGCTTTTTCAGGGTGTCCACCAGCCAGTCGGTCTGCTCGGAGATGAGGAACTGCGCGCGCTGCTGGGGCAGATGCTCACGGATGCAGATCATGTTGGGCAGATCGAAGGAAATGAAGATGGTGCGCTCCAGCCAGCCAATCTCGCGGATGATCTCCACGATCTGATAGATGTGTTCCGGCTTGAAGTGGTTCTTCAGCTCCAGTACGGCATCCTTGTTGTACTTTTTGCAGATGCTGATGTACTCGGCCAGCGAGGGCATGATGAGATCGCGGCGGCCCTTCTGGCCGTCCTTGTCCGCCAGACGGATGGAACGCAGGGTCTCAAAAGTGGTCTGCTCCACGATCATTTCATCCTGCGCTACGCGCTTGGTGTTGTCATCATGGATGATGACGAACTGGCCGTCGGCCGTAATGTGTACGTCGGTTTCGATGCCGAAGTAGCTGCGGTTGCCCGCGGCGACGAAGGCGGAATTGGTGTTTTCCAGCTCAATGCCGCTCAGCCCGCGGTGCGCGATCATACGCACGTTGGAAGCATTGAGACGGATCGTATCGTTCATCATGGCGTTTGTCCTCCGTGTTCTTTTCTGGCCCGCTCGGGGCGATTCTATGCTGGCTTTATTATAGCACGGCGCGGGGAGGCATGCAACGTTCAGTTCAGGTTTTCGATCAGCATCAGCAACCCATCCTCGGCCACAATGGGGTATTCGCCCAGAATGTCCCAGTCCATGCCCACTTCATGGGCGATCAGGTACGCATGCTTCTCTTCCTGCAGAAATGCCTCGATGCCGCCGTCTCGGCAGTCCAGCCCGCCATAGAGCACGGCACAGAGCAGATCATCCTGCACCCACGCGCAGTAGTCCACCTTGGAGGTGTAGCTGTTGATGGATTCGTATTGGATGTAGACGGGGGTGCCTTCGTCAAAGTCGCGGTCGAAGTTTTCCATGATCAGGCGCTGATAGGTATCCTGATTTTCCGTAGCGGCCACTTGCTGCCAGTTGCCCAGCCCCCACCAGCCCATCAGCCCGAAGCACAGGGCCAGACTGAGCACACGCAGGGGCAGCTGGCGGGCTTGAGCCATTTCGCGGCAGCATAGGCCAAAGCCGATGGCCAGCGCGGGCAGAGCCACAAAAATATACCACTTCAGCTTGCTCACGCACAAACTGTACAGCACTAGCGGCACCAGCACCCACAGCAGCACGCCCAGCTGATGGGTGCTGGGCTTTTCGCGGCGGAGCACGCGCGCGGCCAGCGCAACGTCGCAGAGCGCGATGGCCAGCACGCAGGCCGGATCACTCAGCAGATAGCGCACATAATACAGCCCATCGCCGTAGTGGGTCTCGTGCACGGTGGTGGCACGGGCGACGATGTCCTTGCCCACCATCGGGCCGAAAAAAGCCATGCCGTCGCGCAGATAGCGGGCGACGGCCCACGGCGCAATGGGCAGCAGGCCGAAGAAGATCAGCAGCAGATAGTGCTTCACCCGCAGCTGGCGGATCTGCCCCATCAGGCAGACGAACACGAAGCAGGTGACGGGAATGAGCGCCGCATGCCAGCTTTTGCTCATGAAGGCCAGCCCAAAGCACAGCGCGCTGCCGTACAGCCAGCGCACATTCTTTGCGCTGTTGAGCATGCACAGCAGACCCACAGTGTAAAACAGCAGCAGCTGGGCGTCAGCGTCGCCGAAGCGCGCGAAGTGCTCGCCGTAGAAAATGCTGCAGGCCAGCAGAAAGACCTGCGCTGCAAGGCTGGCCACGCTGCCGTAGCGGCGCTTCATCCACAGCGATACGGCCAGCATGGTCAGCCACATGCTCACCGCGCTGTAGATCCGCATGCCGAAGGCGTTGAAGCCGAAGGTTTTGAAGCCCAGTATGATGCTGTACATGGACAGCGGGGGCTTCAGGTTCCAGTAGTCGGTTTCGCCACGATAGGTGCTCACGACGTAGTCGCCGCTTTGCAGCATTTCATAGGCGTTTGCGCCGTGGCGCGCCTCATCGCAGTCGCTGATGCCGGCCTCTCCCAAATGGGTCAGCAGCAGAAAGCCGCCGGCTGTCAGCAGCAGGAGCAGCAGCAGCCAGTACAGCGCCTCCTGCCAGTAGCGTTTGGAATGGAGCATGTGCCCGCCTCCTTAGAAGTCGATGGACAGATTCGTCCAGAAAAACAGCGCTACCGGTTCGCCCACCTGCAGTTCGCAGGGCAGATGACACAGCATGTGGTCGCCTTCGCTGGTGTGTAGCTGGATGGGCCAGCGGTGCTCGCCCTGCTGCAGCACCGCGCGATAGCTGCCGGAAGCCACGCGCTGCTTTCCTTCGTCCGTCAGGCGCAGCGCGCAGCGGCCTTCGCCATCCTGCCCTTCCACCATGGCGGTGAGCTTGTAGGGGCGTTTGAGCATGGCGCGCGCATCGTCCACATCGCCCTTGCGCAGCAGCCCGCGGATGACGGTGGAGCTCACGTCCGCGTGCTCCAGCGTGATCTTGGGCACAATGGACGTGGTAAAGCCCAGCGCCGCGCCCAGCGCATTCAGCAGCGCAGGCGTGCCCTGCCCCTTGCGGCCGAAGGTGTGGTTGTAGCCGCACACCACGTCGGTGGGGTGGAAGCGGCGCACCAGCTGCCCCACATATTCCTCCGGCAGCATGTTCATGGTTTCAGGGGTGAAGGGCATGGCGCACAGCACATCCACGCCCAGCGCCTCCATCAGCGCGCAGCGCTCGGCAAAGGTGGTCAGGCTGGGGGGACAGTGATCGGGCGCGATGACGGCCAGCGGATGCGTCTGAAAGGTGCATACCACCAGCGGCGCCTTGCGCTGGCGCGCCAGCGCCGCGCCGCGCTCCAGCAGCACCCGGTGCCCCAGATGCACGCCGTCGAACATGCCCAGCGCCACTACGCTGAGCTCGCAGCGGTATTTCTCATCGAGGATGATCTGCATGGGAATCCTCCTGTATCTTTTTCTTTAATCGCCGAGCCATGTGCGGATCTTGACCTGATCCTCATGCCTCTGTGCGATGGCGCACAGCGCGCCGTTCATGCGCAGCCCAAAGGGCGTGCCGTCCGCAACTGCGGTGTTATGCACCGCGCCAAAACGCTTCCACGGCAGGCGGCCGCCATTTATGACCGGCTTTTCCAGCCCGCGCGGCACATCCGTCATGGGCAGATGACCCAGCGCCGCTTCCGGGGGCAGCAGCAGATCGGCCAGCGTTCCGGCCTGCGCGGCGGCGGCAAGCGCTTCCAGCGTGTGCGCCGTGGCCAGCGTGAACGGCCCGCTCTGCGTGCGCAGCAAAAAGCGCATATGCGCCGGGCAGCCCAGCCGGTCGCCCAGATCCTTGCACAGCGTGCGCACATAAAACCCCTTGGAGCAGCGCACGGAGATCAGCGCACCGTGATCGGGCATCAGGGACTGCAGCGTCAGCTCATGCGCCATGACTTCGCGGGCGGGAACGTCCGCCTGTTGGCCGCTCCGTGCCAGCTCGTACAGGCGTTTGCCGTCCTGCTTGATGGCGCTGAACATGGGCGGCGTTTGCATCATCGGGCCGGTCATATCGCGCAGCGCCGCGCGGATGGCCGCTTCATCAGGGTAAAGCGTACCCGTTTGCAGCACCGCGCCCTGCGCATCCTGTGTGTCGGTGGATACGCCGAAGGCGGCTTCGGTGACGTAAGCCTTTTCTTTGTCCTGCATGTAGTCGAACAATCGGGCGGCTTTGCCTACCATCAGCGGAAGCACGCCCGCTGCCTCGGGATCCAGCGTGCCAGCATGGCCCACCTTGGCCTTGCCCAGCATGCGCCGCACCGCGCCCACCACATGGGCGGACGTCATGCCCGGCGGCTTCAGCACGTTCAGAAAGCCGCAAAGCGACTTGTCCAGTTCTGTCATAGGGCCGCCTCCATCGCTTTTTCTATGGTACGCATGGCCTCCTCCAGAGGCATTTCCAGCGTAACGCCTGCAGCCAGCCGGTGGCCGCCGCCTCCGAACTGCGCGGCAATGCTGTCCACGGCATACGGATCCAGCGCACGCAGGCTGGCCTTCACCCGGCCGCCGCCGATCTCGCGCAGGAAGTAGGCCATCCCCACGCCTTCCAGATCAATGGCATAGTTCACGATACCTTCGGTGTGGCCGCCGTCCGCCCCTACCTTCTCCATTTGCGCCATGGTGAGGCAAAGCCCGGCGATCTTGCCGCCGCCGGTCACGCGCAGCGTAGGCAGCGCTTCCGCCAGCAGGCGCACATGCTTTTCTTCCTTCTGACGGAACAGCAGTCGACTGTAGCGCGCCAGCGGAAGCCCGGCTTCCATCAGTCCGCTCATCATGGAAAAGCTCTCGGCGTTGGTATTGTCGTAAATGAAATTGCCCGTGTCGGTGGAAAGGGCCGTATACAGGCAGATGGCTTCCTGCTGGTTCAGGGGCTGCTGCATCTGCGCAAACAGCCGGTACACCAGAATGGCAGTTGCCGGCGCCTCCGCGTCGATCATGTTGATGTGCGCATAGCCGGGGTTTGTGCCGTGGTGATCCACCAGCGCGGTTTGGGTCGCAGCGGCAAAGAAAGGCTCACACCGGCCCAACCGGTCGGCGCTGGCCACATCCACCGCCACCGTCAGCTCAAAGGGCGCTATAGCGCTGTCCGGGGCGAGCACCGTATCCGCACCGGGCAGAAAGGCCAGATACGATGGCACACAGCCGTCCACCATCACCTGCGCGCGCCTGCCCAGCCGTTCCAGCCGCAGCTTCAGCGCCAGCGCGCTGCCCAGCGTGTCGCCGTCCGGCGACAGGTGGCAAAACAGCAAGACGCTGCCCGCCGAAAGCACGGCGGACAGCACCTCGTCCTGCTGATAACGGTCACTCTTGATCGTTGTCATGTTCATTGTTTGTTTCGTCCTCCGTGTGCACCTGCTTGAGCACAGATGCAATATGGATGCCGTATTCGATGTTGTTGTCCAGCTCGAAGAGGATCTCCGGCGCGTAGCGGATGATCATGCTTTCGCGCAGCTCGTGGCGCACGAAGCCCGCTGCCTTCTTCAGGGCGGCCATCATGGGCGCGCGGTTCTCCTCTTCCAGAATGCTGACATATACCTTGGCATAGCGCAGGTCGCGCGTCACCTCGGCACGGGTCACGCTGAACGTGCCCTTCACGCGGGGATCGCTCACACGCTCGCGGATGATGGTATCCACCTCGCGGCGCACCTGCTCGCTGATGCGGTCAATACGCTGATAGCTCAATGCGTTCTCCTTTTATGGGGACGATGGGGGACGGTAGGATCCCCCATCGCTGTATGGGCCTAAAGTGGGGAAAATGGAAACATCATGCGGGTGGCAGAAGAAAGGCTTTGCCAAAGGAAAGATTCCTTAGCGCTCGATCTCTTCCATGATGAAGCACTCGATCAGGTCGCCTTCCTTGATGTCGTTGTAGTTGTCGAAGCTGATGCCACACTCGTAGCCTTCGGCCACTTCCTTGGCGTCATCCTTGAAGCGCTTGAGACTGGACAGCTTGCCTTCGTACACCACAACGCTGTCGCGCACCAGACGCACCTGCGCGTTGCGCTGCACCTTGCCGCTCTTGATGTAGCAGCCGGCAACGGTGCCTGCGCCGGTGATGCGGAAGGTGTTGCGCACCTCGGCGGTGCCCAGCATGACTTCCTTGTACTCCGGATCCAGCAGACCCTTCATGGCCTTCTGCACATCCTCGATGGCCTGATAGATGACGCGGTAGAGGCGGATATCCACGCCCTCGCGCTCGGCGATGTCGCGAATGTTGTTGTCGGGACGGATGTTGAAGCCGATGATGATGCAGTCGAACGCGGAAGCCATGGTGATATCGCCCTCGTTGATCGCACCGGCAGCGGCATGCAGCACGCGCACCTTGACTTCGTCATTGCTCAGCTTCTCCAGCGCCTGCTTCACGGCTTCCACGCTGCCCTGCACGTCGGCCTTGATGACGATGTTCAGCGTGGTCTGCTTGGCGGCGTCCATGCGGCTGAACAGATTGTCCAGCGATACCTTGGTGGAGGCGGCCACGCGCGCAGCCTTCTGCTTTTCGCGGCGTTCTTCCACCACCTGACGGGCCAGATGCTCGTCTTCCACGGCCATCATGTCGTCGCCCGCGCTGGGCACATCGCCGAAACCGGCGATCTCCACAGGCATGGCGGGGCCGGCTTCCTTCACGCGCTCGCCGCGGTCATTCATCAGGGCGCGCACGCGGCCGGAGGCCATGCCGGCGACGATGGCGTCGCCCACATGCAGGGTGCCGTTCTGCAGCAGCACGGTGGCAACGGGGCCGCGCGCCTTGTCCAGCTTGGCCTCGATGATGATGCCCTTGGCCATGCGGTTGGGATTGGCGCGCAGCTGCAGCATGTCGGCCTGCAGCAGGATCATCTCCAGTAGGTCGTCCACGCCTTCGCCGGTGTGGGCGCTGACGGGCACGCAGATGGTGTCGCCGCCCCACTCTTCGGGCACAAGGTTGTGCGCGGTCAGATCCTGCTTCACGCGGTCGGGGTTGGCGGTGGGCTTATCCATCTTGTTGATGGCAACGATGACGGGCACCTCAGCCGCCTTGGCATGGTTGATGGCTTCCACGGTCTGGGGCATCACACCGTCGTCCGCCGCCACCACCAGCACGGCGATGTCGGTGGCCTGCGCGCCGCGGGCACGCATGGCGGTGAAGGCCTCGTGGCCGGGGGTATCCAGGAAGGTGATCAGACGGTCATGCAGATTGACGGTATAAGCGCCGATATGCTGGGTGATGCCGCCGGCTTCGCCCGCGGTCACATGCGCATTGCGGATGTAGTCCAGCAGGGAGGTCTTGCCGTGGTCGACGTGACCCATGATGGTGATGACCGGAGGACGGGGGAGCAGATCCTCTTCGGCGTCCTCGTAATCGGCCTCGACCAGTTCATCCTCGGCGGTTTTGTCCAGCTTCATTTCCAGCTCCACGCCGAAGTCGGCGCACACGAGGCTGGCAGTGTCAAAGTCCAGCTCGCTGTTGATGTTGGACATGATGCCCAGCATCAGCAGCTTCTTGAGGATCTCGCCAGCGGGCTTGCCGATGCGCTCGGTCAGATCCTTGACGGTGATGGTCTCGGCGGTCATGTAGGCCTTTTCGATCTTGATGGGGGCCATCATCTGCTGTGCGCTGGGCTTCTTGGTAGCGCGCGCACGGCGGCCGCCGCGGATCACATCGTCATCGTAGCCGCTGAAGCCGCTTTCGCGGGCCAGCTGCTTGCGGTTCTTGGCCACACGCTCCGGGTCGTGCTGACGGACGTAATTCTTCTTGTTGGGATCGTAGTTGCTGACGCGCTCTTTCTCCACAGCGGGCGCCATGTCCAGCGCAGGCTTGCGTGCGCCCATCTGGGGACGACCAGCGCCGCCGGCGGGACGATTGCCAAAGCCGCCGCCCGCAGGACGGGGAGCGCCCGCGCCGCCGGCAGGACGGCCATACTGACCCTGCTGGGGGTTGGCGGGACGGCCATAGGGGCCCTGCGGATTGGCAGGACGGCCATACTGGCCCTGCTGGGGATTGGCGGGACGGCCATAGGGGCCCTGCGGGTTGGCAGGACGGCCGTACGGGCCCTGCTGGGGATTAGCGGGGCGGCCATAGGGGCCCTGCGGATTGGCAGGACGGCCATACTGACCCTGCTGGGGATTGGCGGGGCGGCCATAGGGGCCCTGCGGATTGGCAGGACGGCCGTACGGGCCCTGCGGATTGGCGGGGCGGCCGTAGGGACCCTGCGGGTTGGCGGCGGGACGCGCACCCTGCTGCGCGGCAGCGGGACGGGCGGCCTGCGTTCCCTGAACGGGGCGGGCAGCCTGCTGGCCCTGCTGTGCAGGGCGGGCGGCCTGAGCAGCGGGACGCTGCTGGCCCTGTTGCGCGGGACGAGCCTGCGCGGGCTGAGCGGCGGGGCGCTGCTGCGGCGCAGCCTGAACCGGCTGCGCAGGACGAGCCGCAGGCTTGGCGGCCTCGGCGGAAGCGGGCGCGGGGGCCGCTGCGGGCTTGGGCGCTTCGGCTGCGGGTTCCTTGGCCGCTTCCTTTACGACGGGTTTGTTTTCCTTGGGCTGCTGCACGGGGGCTTTCTCCACAGGCTTGGCAGCTTCCTTCACCACGGGCTTGGCTTCTTCTGTCTTCTTCACGGGGGTCTCCACCGCCTTTACGGGTTCCGGTTTCTTTTCTTCCACAGGAGCGGGCTTGGCAGCTTCCGCCTTGGGGGCAACCGGCTTGCTTTCCTCTTTGGTCTCCACCTTGGGCGCCTGCACGGTCTCATCCGTGTCGGGCATGGTGTATGCTTTGGCGTGCTGGCTCAGCAGGCGCTGCTGTTCGGCCTGCTTTTCTTCCGCCTTGCGTTGTTCCTCTTCACGGAGGAATTTGGCTTCCAGCTTACGGGCGGCCTGAGTCAGTTCGTCCGCGCTTTTGCGCATGGATGAAACACTGCTCAGCGTATCCGCCGCGCCCTTGAGCAAATCCCTGGTGGCATCCTTGAGTTTTACTTTGGTCATTGTACCGCTTGCACCCCCGCATTATTTCGCAATGTAATCTGATATTTAGGCTGTAACGGCGTTACAGCTGTTCTTCCTGCCCCAGCAGGTTGAGAAGATTCTGCGCCATGCCGTCGTCCCTGAGCGCAATCACCATGCGGCCGCGCTTTCCGATGGCGGCCCCCAATGCTCCCTTGCTCAGCATCCACAGCGGCGTTTGATGGCTGTGGCACGCATCCGTGATGCGCTTCTGGGTGTTGTCGGATGCATCGGCATCCATCAGCACCAGCGCCGCTTCCCCGCGGCGGATGAGATCCACGCAGGCCTCCTGTCCGCTGACGATGCGGCCTGCCCGCATGCACAGACCCAAAAAGCCGGTCACACGGTTTTCCACTTGCTGTGTCATGCCTGCTTCTCCTGCATGGCCAGCAGCTGCTGCATGGTCTGGGTCAGCTGGGCGTTCACTTCTTCGGAAAGCTTCACTTCCAGCTGACGGTCCAGCTGGCCCTGCTTGAGGGCCCTGCGCAGACATTCGGCGTTATAGCAACAATATGCGCCGCGGCCCGGTTTCTTGCCTGTGGTGTCCAGGCTCACCTGACCGTCCGGGGAGCGCACCGCGCGCAAAAGCTCCTTTTTGGGCTTCATCTCGCGGCAGCCCACACACATGCGCATGGGAATCTTTCTGGGCTTGACCGGCACGTTTCTCGCTCCTTTTCTGTGCGGCGTCGGGACGCGCACTTACAGCGTGTCGTCCTCGTCGGCATCCTCGCTCAGCGGCAGATCGCGCAGCTCCGGAAGACCGGATTCCTGCATTTCCTCCAGCGTGGCGGGCTCGTTGTAGTAGGCTTGGAAGCCCATGGGCTCCTCGGGCAGAACGTCCTCCACCGGTATGTCGAACATTTCGGCGGCCTGGCTCTGGCTCTTGATATCAATGCGCCAGCCGGTCAGCTTGGCGGCGAGGCGGGCGTTCTGGCCTTCCTTGCCGATGGCGAGGCTGAGCTGGTTGTCGGGCACCACCACGCGACAGGCCTTCTCCTTTTCCGCCACGAACACGCTCAGCACATGAGCAGGGTTGAGGGCGTTGGCGATGAACTCTGCCGGGTCGGACGACCACTTGATGATATCGATCTTTTCGTTTTTCAGCTCCGCCACCACGCGCTCCACGCGGTTGCCGCGCGGGCCCACGCACGCGCCGACGGGGTCGATGGTCACCTCGGTGGAGTGCACGGCCATCTTGGTGCGGCTGCCGGCTTCGCGGGCGATGGACTTCACCTGCACAATACCAGCGGCGATCTCGGGCACTTCCATTTCAAACAGGCGCTTGACCAGACCGGGGTGGATGCGGCTGACGCGCACCTGCGGGCCGCGCAGCATTTCGCGGCCGGTGCGGTTGACCTCCAGCACATAGACCTTGATATGGTCGTCGATGTGGTATTCTTCGCCGGGCATGAAATCACTGGGCTCCAGGATGCCCTCGGTGCGGCCCAGCTCCACATATACGCCCTTGGGCTCCACGCGCTGCACGATGGCGGTGAGGATCTCGTTTTCCTTCTCGGAATACTCATCGTAGATCTTACCCTGCTCGGCCTCGCGGATGCGCTGCATGATGACCTGCTTGGCGGTCTGAGCGGCGGTGCGCAGGAAGCCGCTGGGGGTCACGTCGATCTCGGCGATATCGCCCATGCGGTAATTGCTGCGGATGCTGCGCGCTTCCTCCAGCGTGATCTGGTTGGCGCGGTCCTCCACCTCGTCCACGATGGTCTTGCTGGCGAACACATGGGTAACGCCCGTGTTGCGGTCCAGCGTGACGCTCAGGTTGGTGGGCGGGTTCTCGTCGCGGGCGACGTTCTTTTTATAGGCAGCCTTCAGCGCTTCTTCGATCGCGCCGAACAGCATTTCCTCGCTGATGTCTTTTTCACGGGCCAGCGCCTTCACAGCCAGGATGATCTCGGCCTGACCGGGGGACTGCTGGGACTTCTTGGTGGTTCTCATCTTCGTTACCTGCTTTCTTATTCTTCTTCTTCCAATTCGATATCGGCAAAATCATCGGCTTCCAGATCCACCACGGGCTTGATGAGCGCCACGGCCTTGCGTTCGAAGGTGAGCGCTTCGCCCTGCACATCCGTGATGGTAACGCTCTGGTCGGTCAGATCGGTCAGCGCGCCGGTGTAGAGCTTGGCGCCGTTGAGGGGGGCGAACAGCTTCACTTCCACCTCAGCGCCGCGGTTCTTTTCAAAATCGCGCTGATTCTTGATGGGACGATCCACGCCGGGGCTGGATACCTCCATGATGTCGTAATCCACCGCTTCCAGCATGGGCTGCAGCCGCTTGTGGTAGCGCTCACAGTCATCCAGCGTCAGGCCGCCTTCCTTGTCCACATATACGCACAAGCACTTGCCGCGGCTTTCCTTTTGCAGCGTGACCTCCACCAACTCCAGCTGCAGTTCGTCCGCCACAGCCTGTGCGTAGGTCTCCACCGTGTGCACGGTATTTGGTTTAGCGCCGCGCGCGCCCTGGTTCTTGGCCATACGTCCCCCACTCGTCTTTCAAAAAATGCCAATGGGAAAAAAGCAATCAAAAAGAGCGGACAAGACCGCCTGTCACCTTCACGCCGAACTGCCCCGCACTGAACTGCAAAGGCCAGCTCCGGCTGAAGCCACCGGCGCTGTACGGCACAAAGGACAGGCGATACCCACTCTTTACGGAAAACCCTTCTTTCTCATCGGGTCGAAATGTGACAATGAAACCGCTTGCCCAAGCAAGCATAAAACAGTATACCACAACGTTTTAGGAAATACAAGCATTTTGCGGCCCGAAGTGCAAAACTTGCGGGGGGGAGAACACTTTACACCGCAACCGGGGTATGGTATGCTGAAAACAGCTTGAAACACGGAAACGGAGACGATGGTATGGCACGGTGCAATCTCTGCCCCAGACGGTGCAACGCCGAGCGCACGGAGCACAGCGGCGATGGCTACTGCCGCATGGGCACGCTGGCGGTGGTGGCGCGCGCGGCGCGGCACATGTGGGAAGAACCCTGCCTGAGTGGCACACGCGGCAGCGGCACGGTGTTTTTCAGCGGCTGCACACTGGGCTGCGTGTTTTGCCAGAACGAGCCCATCAGCCACCATGCGCTGGGGCGGGGAATGAACGCCCGGGAGCTGTGCGGGCTGTTTGAGCGCGTGGAAGGACTGGGCGTGCACAATCTCAATCTGGTTACGCCCACGCACTTTGCACCGGTCATTTTCGAAGCGCTGCGCATGCACCGGATGCACATTCCTGTGGTGTGGAACTCCAGCGGCTACGAAAGCGTGGAAATGATCGAAGCGGCGCGCGGACTGGTGGATATTTTCCTGCCGGATTTCAAGTACGCCAGCGAAAAAACGGCGGCGCAGCTGGCTGCCGCGCCGGATTATTTCGACGTGACGCTCCGGGCCATCCGCACTATGTGCGATGTGACCGGCGCGCCGCAGTATGATGCGGAGGGGATCCTGCAGAAGGGCACGCTGGTGCGTCATCTCATCCTGCCGCTGCGTACGGCGGAGAGCATCCGCATTCTGGATACCATCGCGGCCGAACTGCCGGCCGGCACGCCGGTAAGCCTGATGCGCCAGTACACCCCCATGAACGGCGTGGACATTGCCGGGCTGGACCGCCGGCTGACGTCCCGCGAATACGCCCGTGTGCGCGATCACATGTTTGATCTGGGCTTGGACGGCTTTCTGCAGCAGAAGGGATCCGCCGACAGCGCCTATACGCCCGCCTTCATGGACGAGGAAAGCACACGCCTTTTTCCCGAACCGGAATGACGAAGCGGCACAAAGCGAAAACAATGAAAAGCGAAATTTCATTTTTTTTCGCAAATAGGGGTTGACAATCAGCACGAATGGAGTATAATAACTTTCGCTGGTTGAAAAACCGCGTGCACCATTAGCTCAGTTGGTAGAGCACCTGACTCTTAATCAGGGTGTCCAGGGTTCGAGTCCCTGATGGTGTACCATTTCTATGCACCATTAGCTCAGTTGGTAGAGCACCTGACTCTTAATCAGGGTGTCCAGGGTTCGAGTCCCTGATGGTGTACCACAGTCCGAAGCCATCCGCTTCGGATTTTTTTGTTGTTTCCTGTGCGTCTGGATGAGCGCAAGTGCTTTTTTTATGAAAGAAAGCCTGTTGCAGCGATATGGCTGCAGCAGGCTTTCTTGCTTTTGAGGTTTACTTGTTGGCGTTTGCAACGGCGTTTTCCGCGGCAATGAGGCCCCAAGTGGCATTCATGCCGTGGCCGATGCCGCCGATGGTGGCATGGCCGCCGATATTAGCAGAACCGATGATCTCACCGCACAGGTAAGCGCCCTCGATGATGCTGCCATCCTCGCGCAGCATCTGCGCGTTGGCGTTGATGCGCGGGCCGCCGGAGGTCATCAGGCAGTAGGGCAGCGTGCGCACGGCATAGAACGGGCCCTCGGTGAAGGGAATCAGGCTGGCGGTGCGGCCGAAGGCGGAATCCACCCCTGCGGCACAGTCAGCGTTGTAGGTTTCAAACGTTGCTGCTAGATCCTTCATGCCCAGCTTTTCAGCCAGTTCTTCGATGGTGTCGGCCTTGATGATGTATTCGCCTTCTTCTACCAGCTCATAGAACTTCGGCCAGCCGTTTCCTTCAAACTCGAAGCCGAGCGGGCCGGACATGATGACCTGATTTTCGTCGATCATGGATTCAGCCATGAACATATAGACGATATTATTCTTGGCGTTTGTCCAAGTCTGGTCATAGTTCAGGGCACTGTAAGCCATTTCGTCGGTCAGGCGGTTGCCGTCCTCATCCGTAAACACCAGTCCGGGATAAACGAACGCACGGTGCACAGTGATGCCGAAGGAAGTGGTGTGCTCGAAATCGTCTACCGGCACAGCGCCGCCGTAGCAGGCCATGTAATCCATGTTGTCAAACGCAGCGCCAGCCTTGGAAGCAAAGTTGTAGCCAGAGCCGATGGCGGTGACGGGGTCGTTGGAGGTGATGTTGGTGTAGTTGTACTTCTTCAGCCATTCTTCACTGTGGCCATAGCCGCCGGTGGCAATGATGGTGGAGGGCGCTTTGATCTCGCGCACGCCGATCATCACGCCGGTGATTACGTTTTTTTCAAGGATGATGTCGGTCACCAGCGTGTTCAGTTCTAGCTGGATGAGACCGGCCTGCACATATTCGTCGATCTTCGCAGCAAGCGGACGCACGAAGCCTACGCCGCCCGGAGGGTTGACCAGACCATCGGCATAGGTGACGCGGTTGGGGTACATGGGCTCATATACGCCGGTATCCACGGTTTCGTCGCCGAAGCTTACGCCCACGTCATTGTACAACCAGTCGATGGCCGCGCCGGATTTTTCAGCATGAGTGCGGGCGATTTCTACGTTGATGTTTTCTTCGCCGCCCAAACGCATAAAGTCGCCGTAGAACAGATCGGCGCTGTCTTCGATGCCGGCTTTCTTTTGCACTTCATAACCGGCACCGCTGATGGAACCACCGGCGGAATTGGCGCTGCCGCCCATCAGGCCGCTCTGCTCCAACAGCAGCACATGAGCGCCCAGCTGCGCAGCGCGGATGGAGGCGATCATACCGGACATACCGGCGCCCACCACGATCACGTCGGGTTGATTGACAAGCTCGAAATCACCGGTGGTCTTCTCGGCGCTTTCACCGGCAAGCGCAGCCTTGACAGCAGACTTGATGCCTTCGGATGTAAAGGTGGCGCTGGCCACGGCGTCTACATCGGCAGAGTTAGCCGCCACGATGGCCTGGGGGATCTGCTCAATGGCAGGATCGGAGATGCCGGGGGTTTCGGAGTGCGACAGCACTTCCACAGCCGTGATGACGCGGCCGGTAACGGTAACGGACACCTTGATCTCTCCGTTCAGTCCCTGGCCAGCTCCCTCATAGACGCCATCCGCCGTTTGTGCAGCGGCAGCCGTCAGGGACAGCACCATGCACAGGCAGAGCATGAGCGCAACGAGCTTGCACATGTTCTTGTTCATAACCAAGACCTCTCTTTCTTTTCTCCTCAACGGCGCATATCGGCCGTTGACTTTATTACGTTTTTATCTTATACTTTACGCGAAATGAGCGTCAACCAACAGATTCTTCGATTTGTTGCACGGAGAGAGACATGACGGAAACTTCTAAACAGTCCGGCGAAGCCTGCGCCAGAATGGCGGCGGCGCTAACAGAGATGCTTCAAACCACCCCGATTGAGCGCATTGTCATCAAGCAGCTGTGCCAGCGCGCCACAGTGAATCGTTCTACCTTCTACCGCTACTATGCCGATCAGTATGCACTGCTCAATCAAGTGTGGTGCGACCTGACACAGCAGTATCTGGACTGTGTGTATCAGCCGGTTTTCAGCGATTTAGAAGCACTGACGAAACTGCTGTGCTTCGCGCAAGAAAACCGTGTGATCGTAACGGCGGTTTTCCGGCTGGTGGTGCTTGGCTGCCCACTGCCGGATTATGCCGATTTTGTGCGTGTTACATTGGTGGATCACGTTTCAAAGGAAAAAGCGCCCTATCTGCAAACCGTGCTGGTGGCGATGATCTACAGCTGGTTAATGAAAAAAACGCCGGAACCGGCTGCGTTTATCGCACAATTGATGATGGATGTGGCACGCAATCTGCAATAGATCGAGCCACCAAAACAAAACCTGCTGCGCTTTTTGCAGCAGGTTTCAGATTGTCAAAAACCAGATTTCCCCAAGGCTTTTCTTTCCTAAACGGCACGAACGGCGACAGCAGAAAACGCTACAAGGCAAGCAGCAGGCGTTCCATTTCCTTGGCGGCGATGCTGAGCGATTGCTCCTTGCGCTTCACCATGCGGATCTCGCGCTGCGGGAGCAGCTTTTCAGTCTGGATGACGGCCACGCCGTCCATGCCTGTCAGGAAGGCTTCCGGCACGAAACCGATGCCCAGATCTGCCTTGACCATCGGCAGGATCTGATCGGCCGTGGCGGCTTCTGTTTCCGGATGGTAGCGCAGCCCTTCGCGGGAGAAAAAGTCGGAATACAGTTCGTAGGATTTGGTGTTCGGGCCCAGCGAAATGGTCGGGTAGCGCAAAAGCTCCGCAAAGCTGACGGGATGATCCAGCAGCCCGTCAAAGGCCCGGCTGCACACGGCCACCTCGCGGAAGGTCTTGATGGTGTGCTCCTCCGTCATGGCGCAGGGCAGCGTGGGGGTGGTCACCACGGCAATATCCGCAAGGCCGTTCTTGAGCGCGTCGATGGCCTGAGGCGTGGAGTGATTGCTGATCTTGAGGCGGATGCCTGGATACAGCGAGCGGTATTCCTTCAGCACGGGCAGGAGCACGCAGTGCAGCGCCAGCTCGCTGGTGGCCACAAAGACGGAGCCGCGCTCCAGCGCACGGCTTTCGATGATCTCCGCCTCGCCCGCCTCGATGCTTTCAAAGGCGACGCGCACATGCGCAAACAGCCGCTCCCCCTCCGGCGTGAGCTTCATGCCGCGGTTGTTGCGGATGAACAGGGGACAGGACAGCTCGCCCTCCAGCGCCTTGATGGCGCGCGTCAGGTTCGGCTGACTGTTCAGCAGCGCTCGGGCTGCCTGCGTGATGTTGCCGTACTTGGCCACATAGTAGAAAATACGGTAATAGTCATAACTGATGTACACGTCCGCGTCTCCTGCTTCTGGAATATATATTTGATATATCAGCCATATGAATTGAACATTTTGCATATGGCAGCGTTCGCATTATACTGTATCCGTTTGGGAAAGTCCAGCAAGCTGGCCTCTTTTCCGGCAAAAGCCGACCTTTATGAAAAAAACAGCGGGAAAGCCGGGCAGCAGCGCCGGCTTTCCTGCTGTGAGCAAGGAGAAGGAACCATGAACAAAGACCTGACGGTGGGAAAACCGGGGACCGTGCTGTGGCAGTTCTGCCTGCCTCTGTTCGGGAGCATCATTTTTCAGCAGCTGTATAATATTGCCGATAGCTTTGTGGCGGGCAAATTCATCAGCGATAATGCGCTGGCCGCAGTGGGCAACAGCTATGAGATCACGCTGATCTTCATCGCTTTTGCGTTTGGGTGCAATATCGGCTGCTCGGTGCTGGCTGCGCAGCTGTTCGGGGCCAAGCAGTACCGCGACCTGAAGACGGCGGTATACACCGCGCTGATCGCCAGCAGCGTGCTGTGCCTGACGCTGATGACGGTGGGCATCGGCTTTTGCGATGAGCTGCTCCGGCTGATCAAGACCCCGGCGGAGGTCTTTGCAGATTCCAAACTCTATCTGGATATCTACATTATCGGCCTGCCCTTCGTCTTTCTTTACAACGTGACGACCGGCATCTTTTCAGCGCTGGGCGATTCCAAAACGCCGTTCGTATTCTTGGCGTGCTCGTCGCTGACAAACATCGGCGTGGATATTCTGTTCGTGACGGCTTTCCGCATGGGCGTTGCGGGCGTGGCGTGGGCCACCTTCCTGTGTCAGGGCGTCAGCTGCGTGCTTGCGCTGGCGTTTGTGTTCCGCCGCTTCCAAAAGATCAGGACTGAAGGCAGAACGCCGCTGTTTTCGCTGCAATACCTTGGCCGTTTTGCAGTGGTGGCTGTGCCCAGCATCCTGCAGCAGAGCTTCATTTCCATTGGCAATATCGTCATTCAGAGCGTCATCAACGGCTTCGGCCCGGCGGTGATGGCGGGTTACTCCGCCGCGATCAAGCTCAACAACATGGTGATCACATCGCTGACGACGCTGGGAAACGGCATCTCCAATTTCACGGCGCAGAATCTGGGCGCTGGCAAGTACGACCGCATCAGAGCCGGATTCCGCGCCGGGCTGAAGCTGGTGTTTGCGCTGTGCGTTCCCATTGCGCTGCTGTATGAGTTCGCCGGAAGATGGCTGGTGTACATCTTTCTGGAAAGCCCCGCGGGCGAAGCCATGGATGTGGGCATCATCTTCCTGAAGATCGTTGCGCCCTTCTATTTCGTTGTGGCCACAAAGCTGGTGGCGGACGGCGTGCTGCGGGGCGCGGGCATGATGAAGCAGTTTATGGCGGCAACGTTTACCGACCTGCTGCTGCGCGTGGTGCTGGTGATCGTGCTGGCCCGCACGGCGCTGCAGTCCACGGGCATATGGGTCTCATGGCCGATCGGCTGGAGCGTGGCAACGGTGCTTTCCGTGCTTTTCTACTGCTCCGCACACTGGCAGGACAGGACGCTGGACAGAAAGGCTTAAACGCCCAGCAGCGATGAGGCCAGCATCATGAACAGCGGCATCATCGTGATGGACAGGACCGTGCTGAGCGCCACGGACTGACAGGCATAGGGATAGTCGCCGTCATACATCTGGGCATAAACAGCGGTGTTGGCGCCAACGGGCGCGGCGGCGGAAATGAGCACGGCCATGCTGATGGTGCGGTCAAAAGGCAGCAGCCAGAACAGCAGCAGCGTGGCCAGCGGCACCAGCCACATGCGCACCACGCTCAGCACATACAGCCGCGGCGTGGTGAACAGTGTGCGCAGCTGGGTCTGGGCCAGATACACGCCCAGCACGATCATGGCGATGGGGCCGTTGAGCCCGGCAATACCGGCCATGGCGTCCTGCACGACGGAGGGCAGCCTGGCCCCCAGCCCGGTGACAAACAGAAAAATGCCCACCAGTGTGGCAAGCACGAAGGGCGAAAGCAGCAGCGCCTTGGGCGCAAGATCCATCTTCCGACGGCCGACCACGGCGGTGCCCCACGTCCACTGCAGCACGTTGGAACACACCAGCATGCCGCACAGGAAAAACACCGCGCCTTCGCCCAGCGCAGCCGTGACCAAGGGAATGCCGATGAAGCCGCAGTTGGAAAACGCCACGGCGAAACAATCCACCGGATGCTTGCGGTAGATCAGCGTGGCCGCGCCCACGGACAGCACCAGTGCCAAGGCGCTCAGCAGAAAGCTCTGCGCCAGCATCGACAGCTTTTCAGCTGTGAACTCCACACAGAACGAGCGCACCAGCACCATGGGGATGACCAGCCACAGCAGCAGATTGGCAATGGTGCGGCTGCCCTCCTGCGTGATCTTGCCTCCCTTGTACAGCGCGAAACCGCCGGCCATATACAATCCCATCACAAGCGTTTGCTTCAGAATGTTCCATGCCATTTCCATGGTGGTATCTCCTTTTGTATTCAATATGCGAAAACGAGTATACTTGCTTCGGCGAACGAAGTCAACGCGTTTGCTTGTTCTTTTGACGCTTTTGCGCTACAATAGCGGCAGTGGTTTTCAATTCAAAAGGAGGATTACCGTCATGTCTGAAATGCTTCTGCGCAAGGAAGTGCCCGAACAGTACAAGTGGGATCCCACCCATCTGTACGCCACGCAGGAAGCGTGGGAAGCTGATTTTGAGTGGGTGAAGGAGCGCATGGCGCAGCTTTCCGCGTGTGCCGGAACGCTGCATGAAGGCCGTGCCGCAGTGCTGAAGGCCCTGCGCCTGTATGCGGAGACCGGTGAGCATTTTTCACGCCTGTATACCTATGCCAGCATCAGCCTGAATTCCGATAATTCCGATGCGTTCTATCAGGGCGTGCTGTCGCGCGCCTCCAGCCTGTATGCGCAGCTGATGGCCGCTGCGGCGTTCCTCAGCCCCGAGCTGCTCACGCTGGATTCCGATGTGCTGCAGCAGTATATGGCTGACCCGGATTTTGCCGATTTCGATACCATGCTCCGGGATCTGGAACGCATGCGTCCCTATACGCTGTCCACCGAGATGGAAACCCTGCTGGCCGGCGCGCAGGAGGCGCTGCAAAGCCCCGGCAACATCTACGACATGCTGACCGATGTGGACATGAAGCTGGGCAAGGTCAAGGGCGAGGACGGCAAGCTGATGGAGCTGACCCATGCGCGCTACGGTTCCATGATGGAAAGCCTGAACCGCAATGTGCGCAAGGCGGCCTTTGAGCGTATGATGAAGGCGTACGCCGCTTACGGCTCCACCTTTGCAGCGTCCTATGCGGGCAATGTGAAGGCGGATGTGTTCAATGCCCGCACGCACGGCTATGCCTCTGCGCGGCAGGCGGCGCTGTATCCGGACGACATTCCGGAAAGCGTGTATGATAACCTGCTGGCCGCCATCCACGATGCGCTGCCCACGCTGCATGCCTATTGCGGGATGCGCAAGCAGGCGTTCGGCATCCCCACCGTGCACATGTACGATCTGTATGCGCCCATGCAGCGGGGCTTTGACGCGAAGCTGAGCTTCGAAGAAGCCTACGATCTGCTGCTGGAAGGCGTTGCACCGCTGGGCGAGGATTATGTGGAAGTGGTGCGCAAGGCCAAGGACAGCCGCTGGATCGACGTATACGAAACGCCCAACAAGACCACCGGCGCGTATTCCAGCGGCGGCGGATACGGCGTGCATCCCTATGTGCTGCTCAACTTCCGCCCTGAGCTGGACGGTCTGCTCACGTTGGCGCATGAAATGGGCCACGCCATGCACAGCTATTATTCCAACGCAGCGCAGCCCTACGCCAAGAGCGATTACACCATCTTTGTGGCGGAGGTAGCCTCCACCTGCAACGAGGTGCTCACCATTCATGCCCTGCGCAAGAAGTACGCCGGCAACAAGGCGGCGCAGATGGCGCTGATCGGTCAGCTGCTGGAGGGCTTCCGCACAACGGTGTTCCGCCAGGCCATGTTCGCAGAGTTCGAAATGAAGGCGCACGCCATGGAGGAAGCGGGCGAGCCGCTCACCCGCGAGTCGCTCAGCAATATGTACTATGCGCTGAACAAGCAGTATTACGGCGGAGGCTGCCGGGTGGACAAGCTGATCGAAAACGAATGGATGCGCATTCCGCATTTCTACAATTCGTTCTACGTCTACAAGTATGCCACCGGCTTCTGCGCGGCGGTCGCGCTGGCCAATCGCATCCTGCACGGGGGCGAAGAGGCAGTGGCGGCCTACCGCAGGTTCCTGACGCTGGGCGGCAGCATGTCGCCCATTGAGGAGCTGAAGGTGGCGGGCGTGGACATGTCCACGCCGGATCCGGTGATTTCCGCGCTGGATACCTTTGCGGAGCTGCTGGCCGAGTTCAGCGAACTGCTCAGTGAATAAACCAAGAAGGCCTGCTGCAACGCAACTTGCAGCAGGCCTTTTGTGTTCCATGGAAGCTCACAGGGTGATCCAGTAGCGCTGGGTGATCCCTGTGCCTTCGGATACTTCGTTTTCCAGTATGCCGCCGTTCTTTTGAATGGTGCGTGCGGAAGCGATGTTGTGCTGATCGCAGGTCACCAGCACGCGGCTCAGGCCAAGCTTCCGGCATTCCTCCAGCCCAAGCGCGAGCATCTGCGCAGCGTATCCGCGGCGGCGGCAGCTCTTGCGCACGCTGTAACCGATGTGCCCGCCAAAAGCCAGTAGGTAGTCATTCAGCCGGTGACGGATGTTGATCATCCCCACCAGCAGCTTGCCGTCCCACGCCAACAGTGTGAAAGCGGGCACCCATCCCGGCAGCACGGTGGATTCGTTTTGATTGTCCGCCACACAGCGCAGCCAGTCTTCGTAGCATTCATAGCTGCCCAGCTGGGCGGTACCATCCATGCTGTCGCCGTTTTGCAGGAATTCTTCACGGTAAGCCATCACGGCGGCTTCGTCAGCAGGGGTGGGAAAGGCAAGGCGCAGCATCGTTTTCCGTCACTTTCCTTTCTTTCTCTTTACCAATCAAGCAACTGCGGCAGCTGGCGTTCGATCGCTTGGGCGGCGCGTTCGTAGGCGGCGTCATCTCCGCCGTAGGGATCCGATACGGGAGGGTTGCCCAGAGCAAGCATGGGCGTTGAACAGTTGGGGTAGAGCATGCGCAGCTGCTGGATGTGCGCGTGGCTCATGCCGACGATCAGATCTGCATGGGAAAGCAGCGCCGGCGTGACCGTCTGAGAACGGTGCGAGGCCAGCGAAAGCCCGCGCCGCTGCATGGCACGCTGCGCTCCATCGGAGGCCGGTGCGCCGCTGAGCGCACAGATCCCGGCAGAGCTTACCTGCCAGCGTTCATCCGCCATGGCGCGGAACAGGCATTCCGCCATGGGGCTGCGGCAGGTGTTGCCGGTGCAGACAAACAGAATTCGTTTCATGGTCAGCCCTCCTGAGGCATCGTTACAGTGCAAAGCGGAAGATGCATACATGCGTCATGCCGTCCTTGCGCATGTCGCTGTTCGGCGGCAGCTCGGCGATCTCCAGCAGCGTTCCGCCCAGCGCCTCCAGCGTGCGGCGGGAGGCTGTGTTCTCCGGCGCGCAGGAGACGAGCACGTCGTCCATTCCGTACTGCTTCGCCAGTGCAAACAGCATACGGCAGGCTTTGGCGGCGTAGTGATGGCCGCGGTAGGCCTCGAAGATGCCGTAGCCGATATTGCCGCCATAGTAAACGCGCTCGTTGTGACCGATGCGCAGATCGCACTGCCCCACGGCCGTGCCGTCCAACGCGCAAATGAGAAAATGACGGGCGGGCAGCCAGTTCGCTTCGGGATCTCCGTCCACCACCTTTTGCAGCGTCAGCTGGATCTCGTCGCTTTTCAGCAGGGCAGGATCCGACTGCAAAGCTTCTTCGTCCGCATCGATGGTGCGGAAGGCAGCGGCGCGGCTCAGCCGGTTCATGATGGCCAATCCGATCCCCTCGGCCGGCAGGATCTCGCTGTACAGCACATCCACGCCTTCATCATCCATTTGGCGCAGCACCGCGAACAAACGATGGCTGACCGTTTCCGGCTCGCTCAATCGGCCGATGGACAGTGCTTCCGCTTCGCCGTAGACGGGCAGGTGTTCCTCGAAGGCCAGAATGCGTACGCGCTTCCCTGCAGCCTTCGCTTCGCGGTACAGCCGCAGACAGCAGCGCTCCACATTGAACTGCGCGCCCTTCACCATGGTCAGCATGCCGCCGGGGGCGTAGTGCTTGTACATCATGCCGGGCGACAGAGCCTTCTCGCCCTGTTTGAGAGGGCGCAGCACACTGTCGGCCACACGCACTTCCGGCAGCACCTCCAGCAGCATTTCGGGCGTGATGCCGCCGGGACGCAGCACCGTGGGCATATCGCCGGCCATCGTGATGACCGTGCTTTCCAAACCCACTTCGCATTCGCCGCCGTCCAGAATCACGGGCAGCTTGCCGTTTAGATCGTGATAGACATGCTGCGCTGTGGTGGGACTGGGCTTGCCGGAGGTGTTGGCGCTGGGGGCGGCGATGGGCAAACCGCTTGCAGCGATCAGCTTTCGCGCCACGGGATGAGAGGGGATGCGGATGGCTACGGTGTCCAGCCCGGCCGTCACCACGTCCGGTACGCAGGGCTTGCGCGGCATGATGACCGTCAGCGGGCCGGGACAGAAGCGTTCCATCACGCAGCGCGCAGCGCTGCTGATTTCACACAGCTTTTCGGCTTCCTCAATACAGGTGACATGCACGATCAGCGGATTGTCCGCGGGCCGTCCTTTGGCTGCAAAGATGCCGCGGACGGCTTCTTCATTCAGCGCATCGGCCCCCAGACCGTACACGGTCTCCGTCGGCATACCCACCAGCCCGCCCTGACGGATGATCGCCGCTGCGCGCTCAATGTGTTCATCTGTCGGCAGAAGGATCTGAGTTTCCATCAAAAAACACCTTGCTTCGAAAAGAATCAATCACATGGGCAGGGAAGGCGCGCCCGCCTCGCGCAGCTTGGCTGCCTGTTCGGCCATCAGCAGCGCGTCGATAAAATCGTCGATCGCCCCGCCCAGAATATCGTCGATCCGGTTATACAGCGTCAGCCCGATGCGGTGATCGGTCACGCGGTTCTGCATGTAGTGGTAGGTGCGCACGCGCTCGCTGCGGTCGCCTGTGCCGATCTGCACGCGGCGGTTCTGGGCATAGGCGCTGTCCTTTTCGGAACGCAGGCGGTCGTAAAGACGGCTTTTGAGAATGCGCATGGCTACCTCGCGGTTCTGGATCTGGCTGCGCTCATTCTGACACTGGGCCACGATGCCGGTAGGCAGATGGGTGATGCGCACAGCGCTGTCGGTGCGGTTGACGTGCTGCCCGCCCGCGCCGCCAGCGCGGTAGGTATCGATGCGCAGCTCGCCGGGGTCGATAGTGAGCTCCACATCTTCCGCTTCAGGCAAAACGGCCACGGTGCAGGTGGAAGTCTGCAGCTTGCCGTTGGATTCGGTCACAGGGATGCGCTTCACACAGTGTACGCCGCTTTCGTACTTGAGCCGGTGGAACGCGCCCGTGCCGCTGATGGTGAACACGGCTTCCTTCACGCCGCCCAGCTCGGTGTCGCTCAGGTTGACCATGGTTACACGAAAGCCGCGTTTTTCGGCATAGCGCGTGTACATGCGCACGATCTCGCCCGCAAACAGCGCCGCTTCCTCGCCGCCCGCGCCTGCGCGGATCTCCATGACCACGCTGCGGTCATCGTCGGGATCCTTGGGCAAAAGCAGAATGCGCAGCGCTTCTTCCTGCCGCGCTTTGTCGGCGGTCAGCTCGTCCAGCTCGGCCTGCGCCAGCTCGGCCAGATCCGGCTGGGCGAGCATTTCTTTGGCGTCGGCGATCTCGGCAAGCGTTTTGCGGTAGGCGCGGTAGGCGGTGACGGCGGGTTCCAGCGAAGCGTGCTCCTTGAGCAGCTTTTGCCACTTCGTCTGATCCGCGATGATTTCCGGCTGGCTGACCGCAATGGCGAGTTCCTCATAGCGGCCTTCCATCCAGTCGAATTTGTCAAACATGTGCTTCCATCCTCCTTGCGCTCACAATGCGCTCTATGCCGTACAGATCCTTGCGGACAGCTGCGTCACACAGCCCGGCGGCGCTGAACAGCGCGACCACTGTGCGCGCCTGATGCACGCCCACTTCCACGGCGATGAGCCCGCCAACGGTCAGGTGAGCGGATGCGCCCGATGCGATGCGACGGTAAAAATCCAGCCCATCCGCGCCGCCGTCCAGCGCCATGCGTGGCTCCTGCAGCACCTCCTGCTGCAGCACGGCGCAATCCTGTGTGGGGATGTAGGGCGGATTGGACAGGATCAGGTCAAAGCACATCCCTTCCAGCGGCTGCCACAGGTCGCCCTGCCGGAAGGTGATCTCCGCGTGATGCTGCCGTGCATTGCCGACGGCCAGCGTCAGCGCGTCTGCGCTCAGATCGCTGGCTGTGACAGAGGCATGCGGGCATTCGCATTTGAGCGTGACGGCAATGGCTCCGCTGCCCGTGCACAGATCCAGCGCGGAGGCGCGGGGGAGCGTGCGCAGATGCGCGATGCCGTATTCGCACAGCTCCTCGGTTTCCTGCCGGGGGATCAGCACTCGTTCATCCACCTGAAAGCTGCGCCCGTAAAACGCCTGCGTTCCCAGCAGGTATTGCACGGGCGTGCGGGTGGTGCGCGAAAGCAGGAGCGACGAAAAACGCTGCTCCTGCTCTTGTGTCAGTTCTGTTGCGCCCGCCATCAGCAGCGCCATCCTGTCCAGACCGGTCACATGGCACAGGAGCAGCTCCGCATCGAGGCGGGGATCGGGCACGCCGGCCTGTTCCAGCTGCTGCGCGCCAGCGAGGATGGCTTGCCGGACGGTCATTCGTTTTCAGCCGCCGCTTCTTCGGCAGGCACATAGGAGGGGTCTGCCATGCGGTAATCGCGGATGATGGTGTAGCCATCCTTGGTCTTGGGGCAGCCCTCGGGCAGACCGTAGAGCGCCACGTTCATGGATACGATGGCCACTTCCAGCATTTCGTTGGTGGGCTGTTTGGTGGTCAGCCGCTGCATCTGCATGCCGGGCCAGCGCAGGATCTCCACCAGCTTGCCCTGACTGTGGGCCAGCCCCTTGAGCACCTCGTAGCTGATGCCGGCCACAATGGGCAGCAGCGCCAGACGGCTGCCCAGACGCAGGAAGTAATTGGTGCCCTGATAGCCCACCAGCGTGAACAGCACGATGGAAATGACGAATACGATCAGCAGAAAGCTGGTGCCGCAGCGCGGGTGCAGCGTGGTGAATTGCTGGGCGTTTTCGGGGGTGAGGGGCAGGTCATGCTCGTTGCAGTAGACGGTCTTGTGCTCTGCGCCGTGGTATTCGAAGGTGCGGCGCACATCCGGGACGGTGCTGCAGAACAGGATGTAGGCGATCAAAATCAGAATGCGCACGATGCCGCTGAGAAGGTTGATGAGCCAGTTCTGGCCGGGATCGGGCAGGAGGATCTTGAGGCCGCGGGCCACCAGCTCCGGAATGACGAAGAACAGGCCGATGGACAGGATGACCGCCAGCACGATGGCGGTGCCCATCACGATCTTGTCGATGCCCTTGCCCAGCTTTTTGGCCAGCCACTTTTCAAACTTGGTGGGCTCTTCGTCCAGAATGCCCAGCATGTCGGTGCTTTCCTGCAGCACGTTCATGCCCATGGACAGCATGGTGACAAAATTGACAACGCCGCGCACGATGGGCCAGCCCATCCACTTGTGCTTTTTGGAAAGCGGCACGTAGGGAGTGCGCTTGGTTACGATGTCGCCGTTGGGACGGCGCACGGAGATGGCGATGGCGTCCGGCGCCTTCATCATGACGCCTTCCATTACGGCCTGACCGCCGATATCAGGGCGGCGGGTTACTTCGGGTTTGTTGCTCATAGCAGGTTCCGTTCCTTTCCCCTGTGCAAAAAAGTTCACAGGTATACAAATTTCGTATTTCGACACAGGCACCGCTTGTTCCTGCTGCAGGCGGGAGCTGAAAGAATTTTCCGGACAAATCAAAAAGAGCGCCATGTGGCGCTCTTTATGAATGGCTTATTCCATGTTGAAACGCTTCTTGAAGCGGTCAACGCGTCCGCCGGTATCGACCAGCTTCTGCTTGCCGGTGTAGAAGGGGTGGCACTTGGAGCAAATTTCAACCTTCAGTTCACCCTTCACGGAACCCGTCTCAAACGTCTCACCGCATACGCAACGGACGATGGACTTGCCATATTTGGGATGGATCTTTTCTTTCACGCACTCTCACCTCTTTTGCGCATGCTGTGGGTTCATTAGAAAACCGCATTGGTGATTATAGCACAGTCAATATGCATTTGCAAGCATTTTTTCAGCAGTTCGTGTCGGTGGCACTATGTTTTTTCTGTCAGCCAGTATAATGGGCAATCGCTTGCGAAGAGCGCGGAACCGTGCTACAATAACGGAGAACCTTATAAATGGAAAAGAAGAAGGCAGTAAGGAAGCAACCATGAGCAATATTACAGACATGATCGCCGAGGGCAAGGGAAAACGCCTGTACGCGACGGAGAACCCAGATGAGGCTGTGGTGTATTACCGCGACGAGACCTTCGCCTTTCACGGGCTGAAGCGGGGGCGCATCATTGGCAAGGGCGAGATCAACAATCTGATCTGCGAATACATGTTTACCCTGCTGACGGAGAAGGGCGTGCCCAATCACTTCATCCGCCGTATCGACAACCGCTGCTCGCTGGTGAAGCGGGTGGAGATGATCCCTTTCGTGGTCAAGGTGCGCAACATTGCTGCGGGCAGTCTGGCCAAACGGATGGGCTGCCCGGATGGAACACACCTGCGCAACACCATTATTGAATTCAACCTGAAGAACCCGGAGCTGGAAGACGCAATGGTGAACGTCACGCACATCACAGCCATGGATCTGGCCACGCCGGAGGAAGTGCGCAAGATGGAACGGATGAGCTACCGCGTGAACGAGATCCTTTCCGAATGCATGCGGGACATCAACATTGAGCTGATCGATTTCCGGCTGGAATTTGGCCGCTATAAAGGCGAGATCCTGCTGGCGGACGAGGTATCGCCCGATACCTGCCGCTTCTGGGACGCCGCCACGCATGAGCCCATGGATCTGGACCGTTTCCGCCATGATCTGGGCAATGTAGCCGAGGCCTACCGCGACGTGCTGCACCGCCTGACGGGCAACGCGCTGAAAAACACCGAGGAGGAACTGTAAATGAGCTCTCCCTTCAGCGGAAAAACACTGATGATCACCGGCGGCACAGGCTCCTTTGGCGAGGCGGTGCTGAAACGGTTTCTGGACACGGATATTGCGGAGATCCGCATTTTCAGCCGCGATGAGAAAAAGCAGGATGATATGCGCCATCGCTATCAGAACAGCAAGATCAAGTATTTCATCGGCGATGTGCGCGACCTGTCCAGCGTGAAAAACGCCCTTTACGGCGTGGATTATCTGTTCCATGCCGCTGCGCTCAAGCAGGTGCCCTCCTGCGAATTCTTTCCCATCGAAGCGGTCAAGACCAATGTGCTGGGCACCGACAATGTGCTGACTGCCTGCATTGAGGCGGGCGTGAAAAAGGTGATCTGCCTTTCCACGGACAAGGCGGCCTATCCCGTCAACGCCATGGGCACCAGCAAGGCCATGATGGAAAAGGTGTTTGTGGCCAAGGCGCGCACGGTGTCGCCGGAGCGCACGCTCATCTGCGGCACCCGCTATGGCAATGTGATGTGCTCGCGCGGTTCGGTCATCCCGCTGTTTATCGATCAGATCCGTGCCGACAGATCCCTCACCGTTACCCACCCGGACATGACCCGCTTCATCATGAGTCTTGAGGAGGCGGTGGAGCTGGTGCTGTTCGCGTTCGAGCATGCGCACAGCGGCGACATTCTGGTGAAGAAAGCGCCGGCCTGCACCATAGGCGTGCTGGCGCAGGCTGTGAAGGAAGTATTCCATGCGGATAACCCCGTGCGCGTGATCGGGATCCGCCACGGTGAAAAGATGTACGAAACGCTGCTGACCAACGAGGAGTGTGTGCACGCCGTTGACATGGGCGATTTTTACCGCGTGCCTTCCGATGCGCGCGACCTGAACTACGACAAATATGTGGTAAAGGGCGATGAAAGCCGCAATTTGCTCAGCGAGTTCAATTCCAACAACACGCGCTTGCTGACTGTGGATGAGGTAAAGGAGAAGCTGCTGTCTCTTTCCTACATCCAGGAGGAACTTGCCAGATGGGAGAATGCCTGAACCTTCACCTGTTTGACGGCTGGGACAACCTGATGATCCAGAGCGTGAGGGAGGGCGTGCAGGGGCGCTTTCATCATGCCGGTTCCCGTGCAGCCGTATGTGAAAATGGCGATTTCCTGTTTCTGGCGGGCGATGCAGACGCGTCGGAATGGGAGCCGTTGCTTTCGCATTTTTTGAAACTGGGATATTTCTACATTATTGTAAGCCGGACACAAGCGCTGCACGAACGTGCGGGCCGGATCCTGGGATCGATGACCACAGCACAGACGCGCTATGCGCTGCGCCCGCCGGAAAGCTTTGATCGCGATCATCTGCTGAGGTTGGCGAAAGGCGTGCCTGATGATATCGAGTTCTGTCTGTTTGATGAAAACTGCTACCGTCAGGCGCTTGCGCAGTCGTGGTCGTGCGATGCCTGTCTGCAGTTCGGAACGTGGGAGGCGTATCAGGCGCACGGCCTTGGCGTGGCGGCGCTGCATAACGGCGTGCTTGTGGGCAGCGCATCTTCCTATATATACTGCTCTGAGGGCATCGAGGTGCAGGTGGATGTGCGGGCCGATCATCAGCGGCACGGCATTGCGGCGGCTTGCAGCGCACGGCTGATCATGGAATGCGTGGATCGCGGCCTCGTTGCCGAATGGGATGCAGCCAGCGAAGTTTCCCTGCATCTGGCACAGAAGCTTGGCTATCGCTTTGCAGGCAGCTATCCCGTGTGGTTTTTGAATGGCCTGTAAAGGAGTTATCCCCGTATGGCATGGAAAACAAGACGCGCGTCCATCGGTGTGGATGCAAACAGCATTACGGAAGGCGTCATCTGGAAAACACTGCTGGCGTTCTTCTTTCCCATTCTGCTGGGCACGTTTTTCCAGCAGATGTACAACACGGTGGACGCGATCATCGTGGGCAAATTCGTGGGCAAGGAGGCGCTGGCCGCCGTGGGCGGCGCGACCGGCAGCCTCATCAATCTGATCGTGGGTTTCTTTGTTGGGCTGTCCTCCGGCGCTACGGTCATTCTGTCGCAGTTCTATGGCGGCAGGCGCGATGAAGAAGTCAGTCAGACGGTGCATACCGCCATGGCCATGGCGCTGGCTGGCGGCGCTGTGATCATGATCGTGGGCTACGCAGCTTCTCCGGCGCTGCTGCGGCTGCTGGATACGCCGGAGGATGTGCTGCCCTACGCCATTACCTACCTGCGCATCTATTTTATCGGCATGATCCCTTCGCTGGTGTACAACATCGGCTCGGGCCTGCTGCGCGCTGTGGGGGATTCCAGACGGCCGCTGTATTTTCTGGCGGCGGCCTGTGTAACCAACATTGTGCTGGATATTCTGCTGGTGCTGGGGCTGGAGATGGGCGTGGCAGGTGCGGCGCTGGCGACCATCTTTTCTCAGCTGGTCAGCGCTGTGCTGGTGTGGTATACGCTGGCGCGTTCGCAGACTTCCTACCGCATGCATGCGCGCAAGATCCGTTTCCACACGCAGCTGCTGGGGCGCATCATCGCCATCGGCTTGCCTGCCGGCTTGCAGTCGGTGATGTATTCGGTCTCCAATGTGATCATCCAGTCGGCGGTGAACAGCTTTGGCACGGACATGGTGGCCGCGTACACCGTATTCGGCAAATTGGACGGTTTCTATTGGATGATCGACGGTGCTTTCGGCGTGGCGATCACCACCTTTGTGGGGCAAAACTTTGGCGCAAAGCTGTACGACCGGGTGCACAAGAGCGTGCGCGTGTGTCTGGGCATGCTGTTTGGCATAACGGTCGTGCTGAGTGCGAGTGTGCTGCTGGGCGGGCCGACACTGTACCGGTTGTTTACGGATGACGAGCTGGTCATCGAATACGGCATGCAGATGCTGCGGGTGATCGCGCCGTCCTATATCGCCTTTATCTGTATCGAGATCCTTTCCGGCGCGCTGCGCGGCGTGGGTGATTCGCTGGTGGCGACGCTGTTCACGCTGTTTGGCGTGTGTGTATTCCGCGTGATCTGGGTGGCGTTTGTGCTGCCCATGCACCATACCCTGCAGACGCTGATGCTCAGCTACCCCATCACATGGGTGCTCACGTCTGCACTGTTCGTCGTTTACTATCTCTGGGGCGGATGGCTCAAACGTGCCATCCGCAAATCAGGGCTTGCTGCATAAAGGAGCTCCCATCGAAAGGAGAGAAACTTCATGAAATGCATCGTTTCCGGCTATGGCATAGCGCTGGATACCTCCATCGCGTATTATGGCGAACGCTCGGTGCCCTTCTGGACGGATGGGATCGAATCGCCCAGCTTTGCCGTCTGTGGCGACGGCTACCTGTTCACGCTGACGGAAAACCGTTATTATGCCGCGCTTTACGCCTACCGCCGCGACGGCATCAGCTACCGTTTGGCTGACCGGCGCAATGTGGTGGGCGGCGCGCTGTGCCACCTGAGCTATTCACCGGCGAACAAGCTGTTGCTTGGCTCCTGCTATGGCACGGGCCACCTGCTGTGCGCGCGATTCGACCCGGAAACAGGCAAGTTTGGCGATGTGACCGCCATCGAGCAGCAGGGCGAAGGGCGCAGCCGCCAGCACTGCTCGCTGTTCAACCGGGCGGAGGACCGTGCTTACACGGTCAATCTGGGGCTGGACAAGCTGTTTATCTATCATGCGGAAAACGGTGCGCTGACGCAGGAGCGGGTGGTGGATGCGCCGGCAGGAAGCCGCCCGCGCCATGCTCGTCTGTCGCCCGACGAAAAAAGGCTGTATGTTGTGACGGAATACTCCAACGAGATCCTTGTGTACGATACCGCTGGCTGGACGCTGCTGCAGCAGGTCTCCACACTGCCTGCCGATCATTTCGGCACCAGCCACTGTTCAGCACTGTGCCTGTCGCCCGATGGACACTATGCGTATGCTGCCAACCGTTACGCTGATAACATTGCGCTGCTGGAAGCGGATGAGAATGGCCTGTTGACGCTCAAGGCCAACTTTGACTGCGGCGGCCGTACTCCGCGCCATATGGAGCTGAGCGCTGACGGGAGCCAGCTGGTGATCTGCTGTCAGGACTCCGACTGGGTGGTGTTCAAACGCATTGATCCCGAGACCGGCCTGCCCAGCCGCACGCTCCGCGAGATCCCTTTCAACGCGCCGGGCGGCGTGGTGCTGCTGTAAAAAATGCATTCCTAAGATATAAGTTCACGATCAAAGAGAGGCTGCCGATCGAACGGCAGCCTCTCTTTGATCATTGCCTGCTTACAGGGTTTGAAACATCGTGCGATCCACGCGCCTGAACAGCACCAGACAAATGGAAAGGGAAACGATCTCCGCAATGGGGAAGCACCACCACACCGCATTGAGGCCGAACAGGCGGCTGAGCACCCATGCAGCGGGCAGCAGCACGATCAGCTGGCGGGAAAGACTCATGAACAGGCTGTACATGCCTTTGCCCACTGCCTGGAACACCGTGCTGAGCGTGATGCCGATCGCGGCCAGAATGAAATGGCTGGAGATGATGCGCAGCGCGATCATGCCGATCTGCGTCAGCTCGCTGGCACCGTTGGTTTCAAACAGGGAAAGCAGCACCTCTGGGATCAGCAGGAACAGCAGCATACCCACGCCCATGATGAGAATGGCCAGCTTCAGCGCTACCTTGATGGCGTCATAAATGCGCTGACGCAGCTTCGCGCCGTAATTGTAGCCAATGATGGGCACCAATCCGTTGCTCAGGCCAAAGACCGGCATAAAGATGAAGGACTGCAGCTTGAAGTACACGCCCAGCACGCTGACCGCAGCATTGCCATAGGCCATCAGGATCAGGTTCATGGCGACGTTCATCACAGAGGAAATGGACTGCATGATGATGCTGGGAAAGCCAACGCTGAGAATGTTCTTCAGGATATCGCCATTCAGCCGGAAACCCTTGAAGGAGAGCTTCAGCTCTGTGTTGCGCGTCTGATTGAGGAAGAAGCCCAGCAGCATGCCGGCAATCTGGCCCATGACGGTGGCGATGGCCGCACCAGCAATGCCCATCTCGGGGAAACCCAGCAGGCCAAAGATGAGAATTGGGTCGAAGATGATGTTCACCACCGCACCCGTCAGCTGAGTGATCATGGAAAGCACGGTGTTGCCGGTGGCCTGCATCATGCGCTCAAAGCAGATGGACAGGAACACGCCGAAGCTGAAAGTACACACGATGCTCAAATACTCGCCGCCCAGCTCCTGCAGGGTCTCCACCGGCGTGAACAGGGAAAAGAAAGGCTTGGCCGCAAACACGCCAAAGACAAAGAACAGCGCAAAGGCGCACAGCTGTAGAAAAATGCCGTTTTTGGCGGCCTCGCGTGCTTCTTCGGGACGCTTGGCGCCCAGCTTGCGGCTGATGAGGCTGTTGATGCCCACGCCCAATCCCGTGGAGGCGGCGATCATCAGCATCTGGATCGGGTAAGCGAGTGAAACGGCGGTGAGCGCATCAGCACTGTAGCGCGCCACAAAAATGCCATCCACCACATTGTAAAGCGCCTGCACCAGCATGCTGATCATGATGGGCACGGACACTTTCACCACCAGTCGGCCCATCTCCATGGAGCCCAACAGTTTGGAACGTTCCTGCTGCATTGGTTTTCCTTCTTTCTGAATAGTACGGGAATCCGGATGAGT
The DNA here is from genome assembly GCA_964504385.1 of uncultured Oscillospiraceae bacterium. GTDB lineage: Bacteria > Bacillota > Clostridia > Christensenellales > Aristaeellaceae > Limiplasma. The sequence continues at coordinate 22,148 of CAZDEF010000001.1, read as the reverse complement.
ATAGTAGCAGGAAACAGGGATTCCGTCAATAGGCGCAGCAGGGCAAATCAAAAAACATGCGGCATGGTAAATCAAAAAAACGCCCGGTGCTCATCCGGGCGTGAAAGGGAAAAATCAGTAGTTTTCAGCGCGGAGCCTGAAGTAGGCCTGAGGATGGGCGCATACGGGGCACATCTCGGGGGCTTTGGGGCCGATGACGATGTGACCGCAGTTGGAGCATTCCCAGATTGCGTCGCCATCGCGGCTGAAAACGAGGCCGTCTTTGATATTGGCCAGCAGCTTGCGGTAGCGTTCCTCGTGGTGCTTTTCGATCGCGGCGACTTGTTCAAACAGGAAGGCGATATGGTCGAAGCCTTCTTCGCGGGCATCGCGAGCCATGCCGGCGTACATGTCCGTCCACTCGTAGTTTTCGCCTTCAGCGGCATCCAGCAGGTTTTCCTCGGTGGAGGGGATCGCGCCGCTGTGCAGCAGCTTGAACCACATTTTGGCGTGCTCCTTTTCGTTGCTGGCGGTTTCCTCGAACAGCTGAGCGATCTGCACATAGCCGTCTTTGCGCGCCTTGGAGGCGTAGTAGGTGTACTTGTTGCGGGCCTGACTTTCGCCGGCAAAGGCGGTCATCAGATTAGCTTCTGTTTTGGTGCCCTTCAGTTCCTTCATTGCTAAAATACTTCCTCCATATTTTTGATTTGAGAAAAAGGGGCTTTCTCTTCACTCAAAGATAGTATAGACAAAACACGCAGAATCAAACCGGCGGTTTACCATGTCTGGCAGAAACCGAAAACTGTCCAATGATCGGTGTGCAGCTCATACTGCACCAACGGATCGGTGCGCTCGCTTTCGGGCAGCTCAGACATGTTGTACTGCAGCTCGTTGCGATTTTGATTGGTGATGCGGTTGTTGGCCTTAGTGCTGTCATAGATGTAGGAATAGCTCTTGACGCTGTTGGACATGTTGCCCTCCACCGTGGTGATGGCATACAAGCCGCCGCCCAGCTCCTGCACATCGGTGATGGAAGCAATATGCGTGGTGCGGTAGGACTTGGCCATATCGGCGTAGATGACCAGATAACCGGGCTTGGGGATATCCACAAAGCGGCCGCGTTCGCTGAAGCCATCGTACTGGTGGCCCACCTCGCCCTGACGCATAAACAGGACATCCGGCGGTGTTTCCAGCTTGTCCAAGTCGCGCAGCTCCAGCGGATGAGCGCCGGCAGCATTGGCGCAGTAGGCGGTGAACACAGCGCACCAGCCCACTTCTTTCCTTTTGCCGTAGTACCATTTGGCATACTGGTTATACTTGGGCAGACGGGCGCGGTGAACAGAATAGAATTCACGCTGGAGAACATAAATGTAGTTTTTGATCAACTGCGGCAGCTGATCAACGCCGACGGTGACATGATAGGTGAATGTACCGTTTGCGGTTGTACAGGAAACATCGGCTTTACCTTCGGATACGCCGGTCATCAGCCCGGTGTCGGATACGGTTACCACGCTTTCGTCCGAGGAAAGAAACGTGCCGCTCATGGTGGGCTGCAGACCGCCTTCGGGCTGCTGGTCGTAGGGGACTACGCCGGGGGAAACACAGGGAACATAGGCGCTGTCGCCAGTGTGCAGGCCGAAAAGGCCGGTCTCCTCGCTGAGCTGATCCGGCGAAAGCAGAGCGTCGAGCGCTTGAGCGAACAGCGCGTCCGTCCGTTCGTCCGCCATGGCCAGCGCAGGCAGGAACAGCGTAAGAACCAGCAAAAGAGCCGCCGCGCGGCGCGAAATACAATGCGTCATGTTGAAAACTCCTTATAAAAATAGTGGTTGATGAGCTTCTGTATTATACCATAGGAGGCGTGAGAATGGGAAGGAAAACACAGGATGACCAGCGGCAAGGCGCAGTGCGGGGAAGATGGATAGCAACTTTTTCGAAAAAATTTCAAAAAGTTATTGACAAAACCGCAAAGGTGTTGTATGATAATCAACGTCGCGTGAGCGATACAGCGTCGCGGGGTAGAGCAGTTTGGTAGCTCGTCGGGCTCATAACCCGGAGGTCGTGGGTTCAAGTCCCTCCCCCGCAACCACATGGCGGCGTAGCTCAGCTGGCTAGAGCATTCGGTTCATACCCGGAGTGTCATTGGTTCGAATCCGATCGCCGCTACCACATTAGAAACCGTTTTTGTCGATTACGACAAGAACGGTTTCTTTCATTCTTCAGGAATACAAAACGATGGGGGATCCACTATGGAATGGCTTAATGCTTTTGGGCTGATTCTTACGTTGGTTATGATGAGCCCCAAAACTGTCTTTGCAATCAAGTGTAAAGACAGCTTTGAAAACAAGTGGAACAATCGCTATGTCGAGACTATCGAACAAATAGGCCGATTTGGATGCTTCGGTTTTATGATCATCAATATTCCGGGAACTTGTTTCGGAGGGTGGCCTGACGAAGCATTCGCCGCCTATCTTCTTGCAGATGGCATGCTGCTTGCCCTGTACTGCGCGATCTGGATGATCTGCTGGCACAAAAATAGTGTTTTCAAGTCTTTGGCACTTTCTATCATACCATCAGCCATCTTTTTGTTCAGCGGACTGATGAGCAGATCGGTGCTGCTGCTCTTGTCGGCACTGCTATTTGCTCCGACACATATTCTGATTTCGTACAAAAATGCGAAATTGGTCTAACCGATCCCGGTGGTTCGGACGGCTGATAGGTTCCCCTTGTTTCGGCTCCGTGCGGTCACTCTTTTCGCACAACGTAACAGCCATCTTCCCGCCGGGAAGATGGCTGTTTGTATATCTACATGCATTTCACATACGCGGCAAAAGGCTGGGCAGCAGATGCGCGTTCTGCTGCAAACAGCAGATATAGAAAACGATCCTCATGTCTTCTTCTGCAAGCGTCACAAAACGGTAACGCTCCTGCTGCTCACGGTTGGCAACGACGGACTCCAACGTGAAGGAGCGCATGTCAAATGCTTGGATCAGATCGTAGTATTCCTGCTCATCGTGAACAAACACCAACTGATTGCTGCTGAACTTTTTGCGGATGTGCGAAGCCCAGAAACCGCTTTGCGTCCACACCAGCAGCTTGCCGCCCTGCAGATCGTGAATCGTCACGCTTTCACGGTCGGCCAGAGGGTCATCCTTCGGCAGGCGCACCAGCATGCGGTCGGTCAGGTAGTGCACACACTGCACATCCGGCTCATCGATCGGATATTCGGTTATAACATAGTCAAAACGTCCCTCCAATAGGCCGCGCGGGAGCAGCGCGCTGGAAAGATGCTCCGCAATGATCTCTTTATCCGGGTACAGATTGCTCAAGCGATCCACCAGCATTTTCCGTAGCCCGCTCACATAGGAAGCCACCGTAATAGCGTTCAGCCGGCGGAACATCTCCTGCAGATGGATCACGATTTCCTTCTCGGCCTGAATGTGCTTCTCAGCGAGCGCTACAGCCTCAAGCCCTACCTCGTTGAGCACCAGCCGGTTTTTGCTGCGTTCGAACAGGGAAACGCCCAGTTCTTTTTCCAGCCTTTTCATAGCTGAGGACAAGGAAGGCTGAGATACATACAGTTTTTCGGCTGCGGCGCTGAGCGTGCCGCACTGATGAAAGGTAACCAGCGCATTCCAAAGGCTGCTGTCGATCATTTGCTGTCACCTCTAACAGATGAGATATGTCATATTATAGCATATCATTGTTGTCTTGAACAAGACGGCGACAAACGAGTATTCGTTTTTCTTATACTGGACAAAAATAAAGATACTATACATTTGGTAGAAAAACCAGTAAAATAAACAAAACGGTATCTCAAAACCTCGATTCCTGTCTATGACTGGAACGGATGCTACACAATTGAAGGGGAGGAAACAGAAGGATCGAATGTACATGCAGGAGAAAACGGAATTCAAAAGACGTTTTGTGCTGTTGCAGGGGACGCGGCTACATGCATGTAAGGGAGACTCTGATGGCTTTCACACTTTTTAGTTGCAGGCAAAAGGAGACCGTAAACAACAGAAAGGAAGTTACCAACATGAAAAGAATTCTCAGTCTCGTTCTGGTTCTGTGCGCTCTGATGACCATCCCCATGTGCGCTTCCGCTGCCATCAGCGGCGATGCTGTGATGAACTACGGCACGCCTTTCATGATCACCAATGCCGGCCAGGGCCCTGGCGGCAAGATGGGCCGTCTGCTGGCCACCCGCGCCGGCACTCTGGTGGAGGATCAGGACTTCTTCTACGTTGACGTTCCCTACGCTGCCGATGTGACCGCTCGCGACTACTCCGCGATCATCATCATCATCGGCTCCACCGATAAGGGCCTGGGCGCTACCGGCATCACCATCGATCAGGAGATCGCTCGTGTGAACGAAGTGGTGGCTGCTGCCAAGGAAGCCAACGTGCCTGTTGTGGCCGTGATGCTGGAGAAGGACAAGCGTTCCGACGTGTCCACCAACGCCAACGAACGCTGCATCGACGCTGTGTGCCCCGGCGCCAGCTGGATGGTCGTGCTCAACGACGTGAACACCGACGGCCGTTATGACGCTTTCAAGACTGCCAACGGCACTCCCCTGACGCTGCTGGACAGCTCCATGGACTTCGTTGAGCTGATCAAGCAGGCTTTCGTGAAGTAAGCCATTGGAGTGGAGGGGAGACAAGCGCATTGTGCTCCCCTCTGCTTTTTCCCCGAAAATGTACTAGAATGAAGGAGGGACAAAACTCGTGTCTGTCTACATGAGTACAATCGTTGTCCTAGTTGCCATGGTGGCAGCGTTCGTCCTGGCGAGCATCTTCCTGAAATCGCCCGAGATCTCTCTGGCGGTCACCGCTGTGGTCGGCGTGCTGTTCGGCTGTGGTTTCGGCTGGACCGATTCCTTCCCCCGCGTGCTGGTGGAAGGCCTGTTTGTAAACCTTGATACTGCATTGATCTTTATTACCGCGTCCATCTTCGTGAGCATCTACTCCCAGACGGGCGCGATCGATACCGTGACCCGCGGTCTGGTAAACCGTGTGAACAACAAGTGGATCCTGCTGGCCTGCATGGGCGCGTTCATGCTCATCCCCGGCGCGCTGACCGGCGCGGGCAGCATCTCCATCTTCGTGCTGGGCACCATGGTCTCCACCATCGCCGGCGCGATGGGCTTGAACAAGAAGCGCACCGCCGCCTTCGTGTTCATGTTCGCCATCCTGAGCGCTGCGGCGCCGCCCGTCAACCTGTGGGCCATGATGATCGCCTCCGGTTCCGACATCCCCTACGTGGGCTTCGGTCTGCCGCTGATGGTGCCGATCATCATCGTGGGTATCTTCACCATCGTATTCCTTGGCTGGGGCACCAAGCGCCAGAGCAAGGAAGAAGTGCTGGCCAGTCTGCCTGAGGCTCCTGCCAACATGACCTGGTGGCGCATCCTGCTGCCGCTGGTGGTGCTGGTTGCGCTGTTCCTCGCTTCCAACTACGCCGCTCATGCTATCCCGATCATCGGCCTGCCGCTGATGTTCATCCTGTCCGCCATCGTGGCTGTGCTGTGCAACCCCAAGAAGATGAGCCTGAAGGATTACTGGAAGATCATCGACGAGACCTTCGAGCAGATCTTCCCCCTGATCGCCACCGTGCTGAGCGTTGGCATGCTGCAGAACGCCATGTCCGCCACCGGCGTGAAGGGCCTCATCGGCATCACCTTCATCACCCTGCCCGTGGTATGGATCTATGTGACCGTGCTGTTTGTGGCTCCCTTCCTGCAGGGTGCGCTCAACTACGGCAGCGCCGTGGTGTTTGGCGCTCCGCTGATCTTCCTGTTCAACTCCATGGGCTTTGAGCCCAAGATCGCCGCGGTCGCGCTGGCGCTGATGTTCCCCATCGGCGACTGCCTGCCCCCCTCCCGCATCACGGGCCGTCTGGCCATTGAAGCGGTCGGCTACGAAGGCAAGTACACGGAGTTCCTCAAGGCGATCATCATCCCCTGCTTGATGCTGGGTCTCATCGCGCTAGCGATGCTCATCTGGCCCAACAAGTTCACTTTCCTGATTTAAGAAAGGAGGATTGGCATGGTATTTCTGCAAAATGTGATTTATTGGATCTACATGATCTTCGCAGCGGTTTCCTGCTTCTTCCTCGTTAAGCATCTGTTCAAGCGTGAGAAGAACAAGGGCATTGTGAACGACATTGTTTACGCCTACTGCATCATCCCGTTCCTCCTGCGAATCCTGCAGATCAAGTAAGGGAGGAAGAGAGAAAATGAAAATGAGCAAGAGTCTTCTGGCCAAGCTGCTGGCGCTGGCGTGCGCACTGGTGATGGCCACGCTGGCCGGCATCGAGTTCTACACCTACCGTCACACCCCCGAAACCGTGGTTGCCTCCTCTGCGCTGACTGAGCAGCACATGCTCAGCGAGTGGGTCCCCAGTCTGGAAGGCACCTTCGGCGATACCCCTGTGTTCATCTTTGACTCCGGCGTTGAGGGCGGCACGCTGCTCTATGTGGGCGGTACCCACCCCTACGAGCCTGCCGCCAGCCTGTCCGCCTATGTGCTGCTTGAGAACATTCAGGTGGAAAAGGGCCGCGTCATCATCATCCCGCAGGCCAACCGCAGCGCTACCACCACCGGTATGCTGGGCAACGCCTATCCCCGTTATTACGAGATCGAAACCGAATGGGGCACCGTGCAGTACAAGAACGGCGACCGCTGGGCCAATCCGCTGGATTCCTGGCCGGATCCCTTCACCTACATGCACTATCCGTCCAATCTGGCTCTGACCTATCAGGATATCCGCAATGTCAACCGCTGCTATCCCGGCCGACCCAACGGCTCGCTGATTGAGCGCGTGTGCTACGGCATCATGGAGATCATCCGCAATGAGGACGTGGACATCGCTATCGACTGCCACGAAGCCGCCGTCATGTACCCCGTGGTGGAAACCTACGTGGCGCACGACCGCGCGCTGGACATGGCGATGATGGCTGCCATGAGCCTGTCTGCCGATCGCTTCTATATGAAGTGCGAGCAGTCTCCGAAGAACCTGCGCGGCCTGTCGCACCGTGAGTGGGGCGACTTCTCCGACACACTGGCGATCCTGATGGAGACTCCCCAGCCCTTCACCGACTGGATCGTCGGCCCCATGACGGCTACCCTGCAGACCGAAGGCAAGGACGAGATCCTGCAGATCGCTTCCGATCACGGCCTGACCTATGTGGATTACGATTCCGAGTTCGGCGCGCCTATGAAGTACCGCGTTGGCCGTCACCTCGAAGGCGCCAAGGAAGTGCTGTCCTGGGCCAACGACATGCAGCTGATGTTTGAAGGCAAGGACATCGTTGCCACTTGGCCCGGCTACAATGACCTGATGGACAAGGACTGCGGCTACTTCCTGCAGAATCCTGAAACGGCGGATCCTGACCTGGTATTTGAGATCTAACCCTTCCCTATTGAATAAGGAGATGACAGAACGATGCGCAAAACATGGCACTTCTTCCTGACTGTTATGATGATCATCGCTCTGTTCACACAGAGCGCCATGGCCTGCACCATTATGGGTGTTGGCAAAGACGCGACGGTTGACGGCTCCACCATCGTCACGCATACCGACGATACCACCAGCGATGACTTCCGTACGTGGATCATTCCGCGCATGGAAGGCGGCGAAGGTGTGACGCGTGACATCGTCATGAACGGCCATTCCTATGGCGACTGGGGCGACTACCCCAATACCAAGGATTATGGCAGCGGCATGGTGCTTGGTGAGATGCCTCAGCCTGAGGATACCAACCAGTACATTCACAGCAACTATTCCTTCATCAACGAGTATGGCGTGGCCATGGGCGAATCCACCGCGTGGTACATCCCGCAGGACGACCACACCATGAAGCTGTACGAGCTGCTCACCCTGATGAACGACGGCATCATCGACTGCTACCATGCGCAGCACATTGCCATGGAGCGCGCGAAGACCGCGCGTGAAGCCGTGCAGATCATCGGCGAGCTGGTGGAGGAATACCACTGGGCCAATTCGGCAGAAGTGATGAACATCTGCGATGGCAACGAAGTGTGGATCCTGGAAGTGTACGGTATGGACCTCTGGTGCGCAGTGCGACTGCCGGACAACGCATTCTTCGTAGCGGCCAACCGTTGCCGTATCACGGAGTTCGACTTTGAGGACACCGAGAACTACATGTGTTCGCCCAACCTCAAGTCCTTCGCGATCGAAAACGGGCTGTGGAGCGAGGAAAGCGGCGAACCCTTTGCACCCGCTAAGATCTACTCCCCCTACAGCGACCCCTACTGCAACCGCCGCGAGTGGCGCGCGCTGAGTCTGGTGGTTCCCAGCCTGAATCTGGATCCCGACGCAGACTACTACCCGCTGTATGTGATCCCTGAAAAGAAGCTGAGCGTGGAGGATATCCGCCAGATCAACAGCGACTATTATCAGGGCACGGAGTATGACGTGTCGCTCACTCCTGAAGCCGGTCCCTTCGGCAATCCGCTCAGCGATAAGCATCATGAGCGTACCATCAACCTGTACCGCACCGCCTATCTGATGATCGCCAACATCAACGCCAACCTGCCCAAGGAAGTTCGTTCTTTGGTGTGGCATGGCTTCGGCGCTCCGGATTCCTCTTTCATCGTGCCGCTGTGGGCTTCCATGACCCGTCTGCCGGAGCTGTACTCCGTGGGCACCCGTTATGGTTCCTTCGACCGCAATTCCGGCTGGTGGATCGCTTCCTATGTGCAGCAGACCGCCACGCAGAATTACGACAGCGCCATTGAAGAGATCCACGCTCTGCGCGATCCCAAGCTGGCAGAACAGTACGAAACCGTTGCCAGCGTGCAGGCTGCAGCCACCGCTCTGGTGGAGGCTGGCAACAGCGAGGCCGCCATTGAACTGCTGACCAACTATGCCTGCAGCAATGCAGAAGAATGGTATGGCAGCTGGCTGGAAATGGGCGACAAGCTGTACGCCAAGTACATGTTTGAACGCGTTGACATGAATGAAGCCAAGTATCCCCAGTGGTGGAGCGACATTCTGGACAACGCCGCCAACAAGCCTGTGGAAGCTGAGTAAAGTGTCTCCTTGAGCGCACGGGTGCGTGTGCATCCGTGCGCTGCCCAAAGGAATGTATTTTGCTGCAGGAGACGCTGCGTGTATACGGCGGCCTTGCAGCAGAATTCATGATATGATCCCCATTCCCAAAGTACGAAAGGAGAGTCCACCCAATGAAGAAGTTCCTGAGCGCGGTTGCGATGGCTCTGGCGCTGGTCATGATGATGTCCAGTGCGATGGCCTGCACCATCTATGGCATTGGTAAGGATGCCACCACCGATGGTTCCACCATTGTTACCCACACCTGCGACTCCACCGGCGACGATTCCCGTCTGTGGATCATCCCCGCCATGAAAGGCGGCGAGGGCGTTACCCGTGACATCGTCATGAATGGCAACCTCTATGGCGACTGGTCCAACTATCCCAACACCAAGGATTACGGCGGCGGCATGGTGCTTGGCGAAATGCCCCAAACCGAGGATACCTACCAGTACCTGCATGGCAACTACTCCATCATCAACGAGCACGGCGTGGCTATGGGCGAGTGCACCTGCTGGTTCATCCCCAGCGATGAGCGCACCCAGAAGCTGGCTGAGCTGTTCTATGATAGCAACAACGGCATCATCGACTGTTACCAGGCGCAGCACATTGCGCTGGAGCGCGCCACCACCGCCCGCGAGGCTGTGGAGATCGTGGCGGATCTGGTTGAAAACTACGGCTGGAACACTTCCGCTGAAGTGCTCAACATCTGCGACGGTAACGAAGTGTGGATCATGGAGTGCTACGGCCTGGATCTGTGGTGCGCTGTGAAGATCCCCGACAATGCCTTCTTTGTGGCTGCGAACCGCTGCCGCATCGACCATATCGACTTCAACGATCCCGAGAACTACATGTGGTCCGAGAATCTGGTTTCCTTCGCTGAAGAAAACGGCCTGTACGATGCGGCTGTGGATGGCGACTTCAACCCCGCCAAGACCTACTGCCCCTATGTGGATGCTTACTCCAGCCGCCGCGAGTGGCGCGCGTTTGATCTGGTGGCGCCCAGCCTGAACCTGGATCCCAACGCGGACTACTATCCCCTGTATGTCATCCCCGAGAAGAAGCTGAGCGTTGCTGATGTTCGCGCGCTGAACTCCGACTACTATCAGGGCACTGAGTACGATGTTTCTCTGACTCCCGAAGCCGGTCCCTTCGGCAATGTGCTGAGCGACAAGCACAAGGAGCGCACCATCAACCTGTACCGCGCTACCTATCACACCATCTGCAACGTCAACGCCAACCTGCCCAAGGAAGCCCGCTGCCTGGTGTGGATCGGCTGGGGCGCTTCTGACTCCTCCTACAGCATCCCGCTGTGGGCTTCCATGACCGAGCTGCCCGAGATTCTGTCTACCGGCACCCGTTATGGCACCTTCGATCGTAATTCTGCTTGGTGGATCTCTCAGTATGTGCAGCAGACCGCCTCTCAGAACTACCAGAGCGCTATTCAGGACATCTATGCTGCCCGCGATCCCAAGATGGATGAGCAGTATGCCGAGGTTGCCAGCATTCAGGCTGCGGCTGCCGCGCTGGTGGAAGCCGGCGACAGCGACGCTGCTGTGAAGCTGATCACCGAATATGCCTGCAACAACGCCAACGAATGGCACCAGTACTGGACCGAGCTGGGCGACAAGCTGTATGCCAAGTACATGTTCAACCGCGTTGACATGAACGAAGCCAAGTATCCCCAGTGGTGGAGCGATATTCTGGACAACGCCCCCAACAAGCCTGTTGAGGAAGCGGCTGCTCAGTAACGCTGCATTCGCAAACACATTGGGTCCAAGCGCTCTGCGGAGCGCTTGGACCTTCCCGTTTGAAGATCGATTTTTTTTGCAGGAGGCTGGCCATGTTTGTTGTGATTGCCGCGCTGGGCGTGCTGCTGCTGGCAGGACTGGCAGAAAACCGGCTGCATCAGCGTATGCTGGCCAGAATTCCACTGCGCATTCTGGTGAACGGCACACGCGGAAAAACCACCGTGACCCGCATGACGGCGGCAGTGCTGAAGGAAGCCGGAATTCGAACCTATGCCAAAACCACGGGATCAGAAGCCCGAAGGATCCTGCCAAATGGCCGGGAGGAAGAATACCGCAGGGAGCATCGCCCTGTAAGCATGCTGGAGCAGCTGCCCTTCGTGCGGCTGGCTGCCAGCGGAAAGGCGCAGGCCATTGTGGTGGAATGCATGGCGCAGCGCCCGGAAAACCAATTTCTAATCGCGCATCAACTCATCAGGCCGGACTATGTGCTGATGACCAATGCGTATGTCGATCATATTGAGGAGATCGGCAAAACTGAGGAAGAAACCGTTGCGGTGCTTGCTCAGTCCATTACAGACGAATGTACCGTGATCGCGCAGGATGAGCGTTTCGGCGCGTTCACGCATAAACTGGTGATCCCGGAAGAAACGGCGGATGTAAGCGCATTTGCCGCCTGCCCGTTCCCGGTGCATCCGGCGAACGCGGCGCTGGTGGCGGCGCTGTGCAAGCAGCTGGGCATCGGCGAGGATACGTTTCGCCGTGGCGTGCTGAACACCAGTCCGGATATTGGAATGTATAAACAGTTGGAGGTTGACGGATGCCGCATGCGCAACGCCTTTGCTGCCAACGACCCTGTCAGCTTCCGCGAGGTGCTGGCGGAATGTGCGCAGTCTGGCGAATATGCGCTGCTGTACAATCATCGCCGCGACCGCTCCTATCGCGTGGAGGCCTTTGCGCAGGTGCTGCGCGACTGCAAGCAGCCGCCCTGTGAAATCGGTGTGATCGGCGATAGCCGGGAATGGTGCGCGCACTACCTGAAGCGGATCACCGGCATACAGACTGCGCCGGTGCAGCAGCCGCGCCAGTGGATCAAGCGCCATGCGCAGGTGCTGTGCGCAGGCAATATCAAGGACGAAGGAAGACGGTTCCTGGAAGAACTGATAAAGGAAGCGCAGAAGAATGTATGACATTGCCATTGCGCTCAGTGTGATGCTGAGTTTTGGAATCTATGAGGCGTTCGGACTGCTGTGCGGCGGCATGGTATCTTCCGGCTATCTGTGCCTGTATCTGGAGCAGCCGCTGCGCATCGTGACTACATTGGTGCTGGCGGTCATTGTTTATCTGCTCACGCGGCTGGTTGCCCGTTTCGTTATCCTGTACGGCAGACGGCGCTTTATGCTCACCATTGTGCTGAGCCTGATCTGTGCATGGGTGATAGAGCAGTTCCTGCTGGGGATCGCGCTGATCCCGCAGGACATTCGCATCATTGGCCATGTAGTGCCCGGTTTGATTGCCAACGACATGTACAAGCAGGGCGTGCCACGCACGCTGCTGGGGGTGCTGCTCTCCTCGGCGCTGGTGCGACTGCTGCTGATGGCGGTGAGCGCGCTATGAGAAAAGGAGCGTTGCCCCTTGCCGGAAGGTTGAACGGGCACTGCCTGCGGTGGCTATGCGCTGCCTTGGCTGTTTCGATGTGCGGCTTTGCACTTACGCTCTGCACGCAAATGCGCACGGAATTGCCCTACGCCGCCGTGCAGCTGGCGGCGGCGCAGCGCATGGCGCGCGCGGAGCAGGCGCTACTGGATTATGTGACCGAACAGGGCATTCCCATGGAGAAGGATGACCTGAACAAAACGGGGCTGATCGGCCCTGAATGGACGGAACTGACCAGCTCGCTGGGTCTGCTGGAAGCCAAGCGGACGGCGCTGCAGCCGGATTTTGCCGCACTGATGGTGAAATACTATCAGGAAGCCGGGCTGAAGAGTGGAGACACCGTGTGCTGCGGCATGAGCGGTTCGTTTCCGGGATTGTGTCTGGCGGCTGTTGCTGCGGCCAATGAGATGGATCTCAACGTGAGAGTCATCGCTTCCTACGGCAGTTCCATGTATGGCTGCACGCGGCTGGAGCTGACAGTGGTGCGCGTACTGGATGTGGCACGAAAAGCCGGAACGATCGATTATGAACTGATCGCCGTATCGCCGGGGGGCGACTTTGATCAAGGCGTGAGCATTCTGTTTCCCGGCTCGCGCGAAATGATTTTCGCCATGGCCGAAATGGATGGACTGCTGATGATTGACGAACCGGACATCCCTGCATCGGTTCAGCGAAGGCTGGTGCTTTACGGTGAAGAAGTAGACTGCTTTGTGAATGTGGGCGGCGCAAGCGCAAATATGGGCACCAGCCCGTATACGCTCACCTTTCCCAACGGCCTTGTGACCGATCCGCCACGCATACCGCAGGATGAGGATCGTGGACTGGTGTTTGAATACGCGGCGCGGAATGTGCCGGTGATCTATTTGCTGAATGTGCGCGGATTGGCCGAGGACAACGGCCTGCCGTTTGACCCGGTGCCGCTGACACAACCGGGCGAGACGGACGTGTACTACACCATGTATCAATCGCCGTGGTATGCCGCAGCTGCCCTGCTGGGTGCGCTGCTTTGTCTGTTCCTTGCCTGGAAGGCGAAAAAGAAAGGGGAATACAAATGAACCTGTTTGATATTCTGGGCCCTGTCATGGTCGGCCCCAGCAGTTCGCACACCGCAGGCGCAGCCCGCATTGGACTGACGGCGCGGCGCTTGCTGGGAGAGGGCACGCCGCGCAAAGCCAAGATCACGCTGTATGGTTCGTTTGCAGCGACTGGCCGCGGCCACGGCACGGATCGTGCTTTGATTGCCGGTCTGCTGGGCTATAAGCCCAATGACGAGCGGATCGCGGACAGTTTCCGCTGGGCAGAGGGGAATGGACTGGCGTTTGCGTTTGAGTATTCCAAGCTGAATGCCGAGCATCCCAATACGGCCCGACTGGAGCTGGAAGGCAAGAGCGGCAAGCAGCTGAGCGTGGAAGCCTGCTCGCTGGGCGGCGGGCGCATCATGGTGATGGAGCTCAATGGCCTGCACGTCAAGTTTGCGGGCGATCTGCCTACGCTGATCGTGCAGAATGTCGATCAGCCCGGCATGGTGGGAAGTGTGGCCGGCATGCTGGCGCAGGAAAAGGTAAACATCGCATCCCTGCAGATCCACCGCGACTATCCCGGCGGAAACGCTGTGATGATCATTGAAACCGACAAGAGCGTTTCTGCGGATACATTGCAGCGGATGAAAGAGATCGAAGGAATCATCGGCGTGACGGCTATTTCGGGCGACCGCTGATAAAAGGAGGCAGAAAGATGGCCATTGAATCGCTTGCGGCGCTGGAAAGCGCATGCGAACAGCGTGATATGTTTGAAGTGGTGCGCGAGAGCGACTGCGTGGAGCGGGGCGTAACGCCCGAGGAATCCTATGAACGGATGTGCGAGATGTTTGCCGCCATGCAGCACTCTGCTGCGGGCTATTGCGCCTCGCTGCGTTCGGCCAGCGGCATGGTGGGCGGTGACGGCGGAAAAATGCGCGCCTATGTGGAACAGGGGCGTACGATTTGCGGCCCGTATATCGGTCAGGTGATCTCACAGGCCTTGGAGATGGGCGAGAACAACGCCTGCATGAAGTGCATCGTCGCTGCGCCCACAGCGGGCAGCTGCGGGGTGATGCCGGCAGTGCTGCTGCCGTATCAGCAGCGCGAAAAACTGGACGATGATGCGATCGTGCGCGCACTGTATGTGGCGGGCGCCATCGGACAGGTCATCGCCACCAAGGCATCCATCGCGGGGGCGGCGGGCGGCTGCCAGTACGAGATCGGCACGGCCAGCGCCATGGCTGCTGCTGCAGTGTGCTATCTGGCCGGAGGCAGCGCGCAGGCTGTGTGCCATGCGGCGGCAATGGCCCTCAAGAGCCTGCTCGGTCTGGTGTGTGATCCCATCGCCGGTCTGGTGGAGGTGCCTTGCGTGAAGCGCAATGCGGCCGGCGCGATGGTGGCCATGTGCAGCGCGGACATGGCGCTGGCGGGGATCCGTTCCGCTGTGCCGCCGGATGAAGTGATTTTGGCCATGCGCGATGTGGGCGACAAGATGGATGTGTCCTTGCGCGAGACAGGACTGGGCGGTGTGGCTGGTACCCCCTTTGCCACCAAAATTGCTGAGAAAATGAGCGCTGTGAATCGATAAAGATACGAAATGAACCCGTCGAAACGCCATGTTGCCGCAAAAGGAAACATGGCGTTCCTTTTGGAAAAAACGCGTATCTTGACACTGACCGTTACAAGTGTTATGCTTAAACTGTATCTTTGGGCGCTGCGTGAAAACAGCCCTGTTTGCCGCAGTGTTCCAGCCATTGGAGGCTCTTTTGGATATGGAGCGCAAGCATTTTTATGCCACGCAGCTGATGAAACTCAGCTTTCAGGCATTGATGTATCTGTTTTTGTTTCTTGCCTATTTCGGCATGCTGTCCATCACCAACTCCGCCATTCTAAACCTCAGCCGTACTGCAGCCGCTACCATGGCCACTTTTTTCTGCTCCATGCTGCTGCTGACGGCCGTGTATGGCGGCTACGACATTGATATCAAGAAAAAGCGCACGGTGTTTGCCAGCATTTCGCTTTCCACTTTTTTCACCGATGCCATTACCTATGTGATCCTGCAGATCATGAACACCAACCCCAACAACCCGGAGGCCAACGCCACTCTCACCCTCGTCAGCGAAGATCTGGCGCTGATGGCGGGGGCTTTCGTGCTGCAGCTGGGGATCATCTATCTGTTTGTCAGCCTAGGGTATTCGGTGTATTTCCGCATTACGCCGCCGCAGGACTGCTGCATCATCACCTCATCGCAGGAGCTGGCGCGGCATGTGGCCGCCAAAATGAGCACGCATAAGCGCAAGTACAAGCTGACGGACGTGGTGCACTATGAATGCCCCGATGTGCGCAAGACCATTCTGGAGCACGAGGTCATCTTTCTGGCCGGGATCCCGGATACGGAGGAAGCGCTGCTGCAGTCTTATTGCTACAAGCACAACAAAACCATCTACCTGCTGGCGGAGTTGGAAGACGTGATCATCTCTACGGCTCAGCCCACCATTCTGGATGATACGCCGTTTTTGCACATTCATCGCATGCAGCCCACGCTGTTTCAGCTGTTTGCCAAGCGGACATGCGATATTCTCATCAGTCTGGTCGGGTTGATCATCGCCAGCCCGATCATGCTGGTCACTACGCTGGTGCTGAAGGCGTCCGGCAACGGATCGGTACTGTTCAAGCAGAAGCGCGCCACGCTCAACGGCACGGTGTTTGAGATCATCAAATTCCGCACGATGTATGAGGATGCGGCCAATGTATCTGCGCGGCAGGATGATGACCGCGTAACGCCTGTGGGCAGATTCCTGCGCAAGTACCGCATTGATGAGCTGCCGCAGTTGCTCAACGTGCTGCGCGGCGAAATGAGCCTTGTGGGCCCGCGGCCGGAGATGCTGGAGAATGTGGATCGCTATACCCGCGAGGTGCCGGAATTCCGCTACCGTCAGCAGATGAAGGCGGGTCTGACTGGTCTGGCGCAGATCGAAGGCAAGTACAACACCAGCCCGAAGGACAAGGCGATTCTAGATCTGATGTACATCGAGAGCTTTTCGCTCGCATATGATTTCAAGCTGCTGCTGCGCACGCTGACGATCTTTTTCCGCCGCGACAGCACCGAGGGCTTTGGCACCAAGCAGGTGGACTGCCCTGAAATGCGTGTGGAGCCCAAGGCGCAGCACGGCAAAAGCAGCGGAAAGCGCCAGCCGCCTGTGAGTGCGGCGCTGTAAATCCATCGGTTTCCCCGGCAAAACGGGTTCACCAATAAATATGATACGAAAGGATCATGAAAGATGGATAAAACCTTACTCATCATGGCAGCTGGTATGGGATCCCGCTACGGCGGAAACAAGCAGATCGATGGCATGGGCCCCAACAATGAAGTGCTGATGCTCTATTCCATTTATGATGCGATCAAGGCGGGCTTTACCAAGGTCGTTTTCATCATCAAGCACAGCTTTGAGGAGAGCTTCCGTACCCGCGTGGGCGATCTGGTGAAGGATAAGATTCAGGTCGAATACGCGTTTCAGGAGCTGAGCGACCTGCCCGAGGGCACGGTTCCCGCAGACCGCGTGAAGCCGCTGGGCACCGTTCATGCCATCCTTTCGGCGAAGAATTTGATCCATGAGCCCTTTGCAGTGCTGAACGCCGACGACTACTATGGCGCGGATGCATTCCAGACCATGGCAAATCATCTGGAAAAGCTGAATGATGAAAAGCATGGCTGCATGGTGGGCTACTATCTGAAGAACACCGTAAGCGAAAACGGTCATGTGACCCGCGGCGTGTGCGCCGTGGATGAAGCTGGTCATCTGCAGTCCGTGACGGAGACCTATAAGATCCAGCCCTTCCCGGACGGCACCATCCGCGATACTGAAAAGGATCCTGCGGGCGTGATCTTGGATCCCGAGTGCTTGGTGAGCATGAACTTCTTCGGCTTTACCCCGTGGCTGTTTGTGAAGGCGCAGGAGCATTTTGACAAGTTCCTCCGTTCGCTGTCTCCCGATGAGATGAAGGCGGAGTATGTGCTGCCTGTGCTGGTGGATCAGCTGATGCATGAGGAAGACTTGCAGATCGACGTGCTGTCCACCCATGCGGTGTGGTTTGGCGTGACCTATCAGGAAGATAAGCCCTATGTGCAGGCCGAGCTGAAAAAGATGCATGAAAACGGCACCTATCCCGAAAAGCTGTTCTGAGTGATAGAAGGAGAATTGCCATGAAGATCCTGCTTACCGGCGGCGCCGGATTCATCGGGTCCCATACCTATGTGGAACTGTTCAATGCCGGCCACGAGGCCGTGATTGCCGATAATTTCTACAACGCCAGCGAGCGTGTGATCGAGCGGCTGGAGACCATCACTGGAAAACCGGTATGCTGGTACAATGTGGATGTTTGCAACGCCGAGACGCTGGAAAAGGTGTTTGAAGCCCATGCTTTTGACGCGGTCATCCATTTTGCCGGATATAAGGCCGTGGGGGAAAGCGTGGCCAAACCGCTGGAATACTACCGCAACAATCTGGATTCCACCCTTACCCTGTGCGAGGTGATGCGCAAACACGGCGTGAAGCGCATTGTGTTCAGCTCCTCTGCAACTGTCTATGGCGTATCGGACAATATGCCGCTGGTGGAGACCATGCCCACCGGCTGCACCAACCCTTACGGCTGGACAAAGTACATGAACGAGCAGATCCTGCAGGATGTGGCGCATGCCAACCCGGACTGGTCCGTGGCACTGCTGCGCTATTTCAATCCTATCGGCGCGCATGAAAGCGGCCTGATCGGCGAGGATCCCGTGGGGATCCCCAACAACCTGATGCCCTACATCACGCAGGTGGCTTCCGGCAAGCTGCAGCAGCTGCGCGTATTCGGCAACGATTACCAGACCCGCGATGGTACCGGCGTGCGAGATTACATCCACGTGGTGGTTCTGGCGCAGGGGCAGGTGTCCGCGTGCGGCTATCTGTTGAACCACACAGGCTGCGAGGTGTTCAATTTGGGCACCGGTACTGGCTACAGCGTGCTGGATCTGGTGAACACCTTCATGCGTGTGAATGGGATCCCGATTCCTTATACCATTGTGGAACGCCGCCCGGGTGATGTGGCGCGCTGCTATGCCAATGCTGAAAAGGCGCATGAGAAGCTGGGGTGGGTAGCCCGCAAGACGCTGGACGATATGTGCCGCGATTCGTGGCGCTGGCAGAGCCAGAACCCGAACGGCTATCGCGATTGATCCCTGCCCGCCAAGCGGCGGCAGAAAGAATCAAAAAGCTGAAATGACACGTCAAAAACCATCCGAACGAAAAGGGACGGGTGGTTTTTGCTTGCTTTCAGTTTGGTGAGGTGGAATATGGCTTCAAGCAAAGGGTATTTGGATTTTATATTGGAGCAGCTTTCCGGAACGGGAGAGATCACCTATCGAGCAATGATGGGCGAGTATATCCTCTATGATCGCGGACGGATCGTTGGGGGCATATATGATGACCGGCTACTTGTCAAGCCGGTTCGGGCCGCGCTTTCTCTGATGCCGGATGCAATTCGCGAAGCGCCTTATGAAGGGGCGAAGCCGATGCTACGGGTGGACGATGTGGATAACAAGGAATTCTTGAGACAGCTGTTTCAGGCTATGTATGACGAGCTTACTGCCCCAAAGAAATAGGACGACAGCGTTAAGAACCGCCCGATGACGAGGAAGCATCGGGCGGTTTTGCTGCTTTCTGTGGTTGAGCTGAAGCTGTTGATGGCTGGGAATTGACATTTGTTCACAAACGGAGTATGATTTGTATGAATGATCATACTGGGAGGAGCGGGTCGCCATGGAGATGCCCAAAGGCAAGCATGCATGGATCGTCAAGATCGGGGAAAAAGGACAGTTTGTCATCCCGAAGGAAGCGCGGGAGCTCTTTGATTTCAAGCCCGGAGAATCCATTCTGGTGCTGGGGGATGAGGAGCGCGGCATCGCCATCCCGCCCAAACGCCTGCGGGATCAGCACATGAACAGGCTTTTTGAAGTGATGGCAGCGGAAAGCAAGGAGGAGCCGAATGGCTAAGATCGTGTTTTTTTGCATTCCTGCGCATGGCCACACCAATCCTACGCTGGGCGTGGTGCGGGAACTGGTGAACCGAGGCCACGAAGTGTGGTATTATTCTTACGAGATGATGCGCGAAAAGATCGAAGCTGCCGGTGCACGTTTTATGGCCTGTGACCGCTTTGATGCAGAGAAGAGGCTGACGCCAAAGCAGGCAGCCAGAGTGGGGGCAGATATCGAGCTGTCCATCAAGGTGCTGGTGGATACCACGCTTGCACTGAACGATCCTGTGTGTGCGGAGCTGCAGACGCTGCAACCGGATTGCATCGTGGCGGATTCCATGGCGGTGTGGGGCAAAGCGATCGCCCAAAAGCTGGGGATCCCGTTTGTGTGCTCAACGACCACCTTTGCGTTTAACCGCTATTCAGCGCGGATCATGCCGCAGGATGGCAAGCAGGTCTTCAGCTTGCTGCTTGCCTTGCCACGCTTGAAACGCGAGCTCAGGCGTTTGCAGCGGAATGGATATCCCATCCACTCCGTGCTGGAGCTGATACAGAGCGATGAGCATACGCACACGATCGTGTATACCTCGCCGCAGTTTCAGCCTTGCGCCGACACGTTTCCGCCAGAACGCTTTGCTTTTGTGGGGCCATCCATCCGCCCTGTAGAACAGCCCTATTTGAAGCGGAGGCATAAAATGGTGTATGTGTCGATGGGGACGGTCAACAATGATATGATACCGCTGTACCGCAGATGCATCCAGGCGCTGCGCCAGATGGACTGCGAGGCGGTACTGGCCGTTGGGCAGCAGGCGGATCTGGCGCTGCTTGGCGAATGGCCGGAGCAGATCCATGTGCATGCGCAGGTGGATCAGATCGCCGTGCTTGCACAGGCAGACGCCTTTCTGTCGCATTGCGGCATGAACAGCGCCAGCGAAGCACTGTATTTTGGCGTACCCCTGCTGATGTATCCTCAAACATCGGAGCAAAAGGGCGTGGCCGCACGCATTTCACAGCTGGAGGCCGGTATTTGGCTGAAAGATGCTTCGGTTGAAGGAATACGAGCCTCGCTTGAAAAACTACTAAATACCCCCTCCTACGCTCAGAATGCGCAGTCCATCGGTGATGGCTTCCGCCAGTGCAGCGGCGCTGCCGGAGCGGCGGACAAGATCCTGTCGCTTTGCTGATGGATCCAAACAAAGCAGCCCGTGACCGTTCAAAAGACGGATCCACGGGCTGCTTGTGTTTTGAAAAAATGGGGGAACGATCCAAACTGACGGCGAGGTTAGCCCTTGGCGCGGATTCGTGCAAGCGCGCGTTTGAGCTTGGCTTCAACAATGGCATAGTCCTTGTCCTGCCGATCCAGCACGGTCAGACGCTGCTGCGCGGCCTCATGAGCCTGCTTGGCACGGGCAAGATCGATGTCCTCTGCCCACTCAAAGGTGGTGGCCATCACGCGCACAGCGCCCTCGGCTACGCCGATCATACCGCCGGAACAAGCGGCTGCACGGGTATTGCCTTCGGCATCCGTCACGCTCGCCTGACCAATGCCAAGGGGCGCGGCGTAGTTGGCATGGCGGGCGAGGAGGCAGATGTCGCCGCCCAAGGTGCGCACGATGATCTTTTCGGCTTCGCCGTCAAAGACCTTGCGATCCGGAGTTACGATCTGCAAATGAAACGTTGCCATGATCACTCACCCTTTTTGGCCTTGGCCACAGCTTCGTCGATGGTGCCCACGAACAGGAAGGCGCTTTCGGGCAGGTCGTCGTGCTTGCCTTCGATGATCTCCTTGAAGCCGCGGATGGTTTCCTTCAGCGGCACATACTTGCCCTCCATGCCGGTGAACTGTTCGGCAACGCTGAACGGCTGGCTCAGGAAACGCTGCACCTTGCGGGCGCGGGCTACGATCAGCTTGTCTTCGTCGCTCAGTTCATCCATACCCATGATGGCAATGATGTCCTGCAGCTCCTTGTAGCGCTGCAGAATGCCCTGCACGGCACGGGCCACTTCGTAGTGTTCATTGCCCACAATCTCGGGCGAGAGGATGCGGCTGGTGGAATCCAGCGGATCAACAGCAGGATAGATGCCCAAAGAGGCGATGCTGCGGCTGAGAACCGTGGTGGCGTCCAAATGGGCAAAGGTGGTGGCGGGCGCAGGGTCGGTCAAGTCGTCCGCAGGCACATAAACGGCCTGAACAGAGGTGATGGAACCCTTCTTGGTGGAGGTGATGCGCTCCTGCAGCGCGCCCATTTCGGTGGCCAGCGTGGGCTGATAGCCCACGGCGCTGGGCATGCGGCCCAGCAGAGCGGACACTTCAGAGCCGGCCTGCGTGAAACGGAAGATGTTGTCGATGAAGAGCAGTACGTCCTGGTTTTCACGGTCGCGGAAATACTCGGCCATGGTCAAACCGGACAGCGCCACGCGCATACGTGCTCCCGGCGGCTCGTTCATCTGGCCGTAGACCAGCGCAGTTTTGTTGATAACGCCGCTATCCTTCATCTCGTTGTACAGGTCGTTGCCCTCGCGGGTACGCTCGCCAACGCCTGCGAACACGGACAGGCCGCCGTGCTGCTTGGCTACGTTGTTGATCAGTTCCATGATCAGCACGGTCTTGCCAACGCCAGCGCCGCCGAACAGGCCGATCTTGCCGCCCTTGGCATA